>NZ_JAOZPV010000043.1 GCF_029932565.1 Hydrogenimonas sp. | reverse complement strand
AATTCTTATAAAGGACAGGAGGCAAATTGAATTTCGTCATGGAAACATGATATTATCCTGTTCGACAGTTATGCAATACCAAATTCAATGAATTGTTGTGATCAACGGGAAGGATATTTTTATGATACGAAGACGGGTGATCGCACTCTCTTTCATATTTTTGTCACGTGATGGGAACAAAATAAATCGTTAGTCGTATAAAACGAAAGCATGTTTCGTTTGGCGTTGTCAAGGGGCTCCGTCAATCTTTTTCAAAATCGCGCCTCACTACTCACTACTCACTACTCATTTACGCTTTCACCCGGTACAGCACCGAAAAAAGGAGCGGTACGAAATAGAGATTCAGGACCGTCGCCCAGATGAGCCCGAATCCGAGTGTCACGGCCATCGGCTGCAGAATCAGCGCCTGGCCCGACGCGAAGAACATCAGCGACGAGAGACCGAGTACTGTGGTCAGCGATGTGAGCAGAATGGGACGTAGGCGAAGTTTCGCCCTCTCGAGAAGCTCGTCGATCGTCTTGGTATGCTTGATGAAATCGATCATGATGAGGCCGTCGTTGACGACGACACCGGATAGACCGACGATCCCGATGAGGCTCGGCATCGTGATGTTCATCCCCATAATGATATGGCCTATGAGCACACCGAAGATCGAAAGCGGAATTGTGGTCAGGGTAATCAGCGGCAGCGCGATGGAGTCGAACATCCACACCAGTGCCACGAAAATGAGAAAAATCGCGATGACTGCCGACTGGATGATCTCTTTTTTGACAGTCCGGTTTTCCTTCTCTTCTCCCTTGATATCGATCGATACGCCTTCATCTTCGAGCTTTTCGAAAACAGGAGCGAGTCGGTCCATCACTTCGCCCGACGTGATGAATTTTTTGTTCAGAGACGCATAGACGGTACTGACGCGCTTGCCGTCGACCTTGAAAATCTTCGCGAAACTCTTTTTCCGTTCGATATCGACAATATCGGTCAGTTTCACCCACTGTATCGAACCGGGCACCTGCAATTCGAACCGCTCGAACCGCTCCAGCCGGTCTTTGCTGTTATCCTGCAACCGGATGCGCACCAGACCCTCGTCGTTGAACATCTTCCCATATTCTCCTTCGAGAAAGAAGGGCTGCAGAGCCTGTGTCACGAGACTTTCGTTGAATCCGAGTCGCTGACCGTAGCGGTTGACGCGCAGTTTCAGCTCCTCTTCTCCCAGCTTGGCATCGTCTGTGATATTGTCGACCCCCTGCATCTTATGCAGTGCTGCTTTGACCGACTTCAGCGCTTCGGTTACCTTCACGGGTTCGCCGCCGAACGAGAGTTCGATATCGCTTTTGATGATGCCTGCCTGGGGTACGATAACATTGATCTCTTTGAAGAGCGGACCGTACCGGTCGCGCTTTTTCCGGAACGGTTCGACGATCGACTGAATCTGTTGAGCGATGGCCTGGGCCGAGTGTATTCGCATCATATCGCTGTCGTCGTATTCAGGGCTCAAATAGGGGTTGAGATATGTGTCGAAAAAGTTTTTTGGGACAGGTTCGTGCAGGTTCACGAAAATATGGAAGAGATTGTCGGCATGCTCCCCTTTGTTGTTGCTGTCGACTTTGAGCCCTATGACGGCCGTGATAGAGGCGACATCTTTTTTGTCGAGCCCCTCCAGCAGTGCCTGTTCAAGCTGCGAGACGATCGCTTCGTTGTCTTCGAGGTCATTGTTGATATCCACTTCACCGTTGACGTAGATCTGTGTTGTGTCGAAATCGGGAAAGAGCTGAAATTTGCTCTGCTTCGCCAGCAGCCATGTACTCAGCAAAATGGCGGCAACCATCAAAGGCAAAGAAAGATAGCGATAATGGACCATCGGTTTCAGAATGGTGCGATAGATGGCGTAGTTTCTATCCCAGAAACGGCGTGTGAAACTCATTTCATGGGTCGGCCTGAGCATATCTTTCGCATGAAGCGGCAGAAAATAGAAGGCTTCGAAGAGTGAGCTGAGCAGCAGTACGGTGATCATGAGCGGCAACACCTTGATAAACTCGCCGAGCTGGCCGCTGAGCATCAGAAGCGGCAGAAACGCGAAGACGGTGGTCATCGTCGCCGTCAGAACGGCCGGGAACATCTCCACCGAACCTTTCAGCGCCGCCTCTTTGGGAGGCATCCCCTCCTCGATATAGCGGTAGATGTTTTCGGCGACAACGATGGCTTCGTCCACCAGCATCCCCAATGCGATGAGGGCACCCAACAGCGTCAGCATGTTGAGACTGTAGGTCAGAATTTCGAGTGCGACGAGGCCGATCATGAAACTGACAGGGATCCCGATGGCGACGACCAGGGCGATGCGGGCATTGACGAAGAGCAGCATCGAGAGAAAAACCAGAAAGAGGCCGAAAATGATGTTGGAGACGACGGTATTGAGCCGGTTTTTGATCCAGACGGATGTGTCGGTATAGACATCGAAGGTGAAATTGGGATATTTGCTCTTGTACCCCTCCAGAATCTGGCGGATCTCTTTGGCGAGTGCGATGGAGTTGCCCTCTTCCGATTTGCTGACCGATATCGAGACATTTTTGACACCGTTGAAATGCGAAATCTCTTCCGGTTCGCTGAGCTGGAACTTCACCGTGGCAACATCTTTGAGATGGAGCGTCTTGCCATCGACTTTCAGGATCGTGTTTTCGAGCCGGCTCGCCTCTTTTTCACCGTTGATCGTACTGATGAAGTAGTGCCCACCACGCTGTTTGACAGCACCGATCGGATAGATCGAAGCGAGTTGCGACAATGCGCTGACAAGGGAACGGTCGGAGACACCGAGGGCTTTCACTTTTTCGCTGTCGATGAAGATATCGAGTTCGTCGTCGGCATCTCCGTAGATGACGATGTCGCTCAGGTCCTTGAGATTGGCGAGCTCGCTTTTGATCTCGTCGGCGACATCAAGCAGCCTCTTCTTCTCCATGTCACCCGCCACGGCGATCAGCACAAGGGGAAAGTTGCGTTTGGCGATCTTGGCGATCGGCTCATCCATGTCGGCCGGCAGATCCCGCCGGATGTTGGCGATGATATCTTTGGTATCGTCGAGAGTGAGGGTGGGTTCGTTACCGGGTTTGATGTCGGCGCCTATCGAGAAGGAGCCGTTTTTGATGACCGATTCGATCGTATCGATTTCACTCAGATTTTTCAGGCCGTCTTCGATCGTATGAACGACCATCTTGTCCAGAATATCGGCACTGGCACCGGTATAGTGCCCCGTAATGAGAACCCTGTCAAGCGTACCAGGAGGGAAAATCTCCTTGGGAATGTTGTGATAGGCGAACACCGAAAGGAGAAGCAGAAAGACGAGAAATATATGGTTGAGAATCGGTTTTTCGATCGCGAAGCGTATGAACTTTTCTATCATGAACCTGTTCGCATCAGAAAATCGTATCGAGGATCTGGTTTTTGACTTTCAGCCCTTCGACTTTGCGGCTGAGAAGTTTGTTCTCTTCGAGGAGTGCCCCATACTGGGTTTCAAGACGATCGATGGCACGGCTTTGATAATAGATTGAATTTCTCAAGTATATCTTCGGCAGAAAAAGGAGGAGAGCAATGGCTATAGAAATTATGACCAATAATAGAAACTGCCAGTCAGCCGTACCATCGTAAGTGGCCTCACTTATACTATCGGCCAGTTCCGTTTTTTCTTTAGGGGTTGTACTCGAAAGTTTTTCACGGGAACCGGCGGCGGTCGTCTCTCTCTTCGTCGGCACGGTCACTGCTCCTCAAACTTGAAACACCGCAGTTTGGCACTGCGGCTTCTGGGGTTTTGCTTCAACTCCTCGATACCCGCGGTCAACGGCTTTCGTCCGAGCGGCTTTCCCAGGGCGTGATCGTTTCCGCATGTACACCGAAAGGCGTCCGGCGGGCAGATACACGCGGTGCTCCACTTTTTGAACCGCCGTTTGACCAGACGATCCTCGAGCGAGTGGAACGTAATGAGGCCCACTACCGCTCCCTTCGGCGGCTTGCTCTCCAGGATATCGAGAAGACGTGCGATTTCGCCCAGTTCGTCGTTTACTTCGATTCGGATCGCCTGAAAAAGGGCTGTCGCGGGATTGGTCTTTCCGCGCTTCGGAATCACACGTCCCAATATTTCCGAAAGCTCTTTGCCACTAACTATCGGCTTTTTTTCACGGGCGTCAACAATCGCCCTCGCGGCTTTCCGGTAAGCCCGCTCTTCGGCGTACTCTCTGAAAATCCTCTCCAGTTCCGCCTGCGGGTAACGGTTGACGACATCGTATGCCGTCAACTCCGCATCGGGATTCATCCGCATGTCGAGATTCTCCGAAAGAAAACTGAATCCGCGCTCTTTTTTGTCGAGCTGCAGCGATGAGACACCGAAGTCGGCCAGTATCCCGCAGACGGGAAGGTCGAGAAACGCCGGCAGCAGATCGGAGAAGCGCCCCCGATGCGCCTCGAACCGGTCACCGAAGGGTGCCAGGCGCTTCGTAGCGAACGCGATCGCCTCCGGATCCTGATCGATCCCGATCAGCCGAACATTCGGGAACGTTTTCAGTATCGCTTCACTGTGTCCGCCATACCCGAGCGTGCAGTCGACGAAGGTGCCCTCTTTCGGCATCGCTTCGAAACATGCGAGCACTTCGTTCAACAGTACGGGGATATGGGGAGTTTTTTCGTTCATTACGCTTCGGACTCTTTTTGCGAATTATAGCTTATTCCGAGCAGTTCCATGAGGCGGAAGGCATTCTGTACGGCGAAACCGCCGAAATCGTTGTTGAAATAGACGAAAATGGCATGCAGATTGTCCGATTCCGCTTTCAGCCGATCGGCCCAGATCTGCAGCGTCGCATCGTCGTAACTCCCTCCGTAACGCCCGGTCGGACCGTGAAAACGGATATAGCCGAAGTCGGCCGTCATGACCGGTTCCATCTCACGTCTGCCGAAATCGTTGATGCAGAGCGCGACATTGTAGCTTTTGAGCAGATTGTAGATATCGTCGATCAGCCAGCTCGGATGACGGAATTCCACCGTGTAGCGGTAACCGTGCGGAAGGAGTTCCAGAAAGTCGGCAAGCAGATCGCGATCGAGGTGGAGCGAAGGCGGAAGCTGGAAAAGAATGGTTCCGAGCTTCGGTTTCAATGGCTTGACGAGGTGCAGATAGCGGTAGAGCTCCTCTTTCACATCTTTCAGTTTCCGGTAGTGGGTAATGCCCCGGTAGGCTTTGATGGAGAAGAGAAAATCGGGCGGTGACATATCGGCCCAGTGTTCCGTCGTCTTCAGACGCGGCAGATGGTAGAAGGTGCTGTTGAGCTCGACCGTTTTGAAATGTTTCATGTAGTATTCGAAAAAGTGCGACTTCGGCAGATCTTCCGGGTAGAAAAGACCCCGCCAGTGTTCGTAGTAGAATCCCGACGTCCCGACAAAGATATTGTCTCTCATAACGATTTCACCGCATCGTAGGCCGTTTCGACCATTTTCGTCATCTCGTCTTTCGTTATCACATAGGGTGGCATGAAATAGAGCACCGGCCCGAGCGGACGGATAAAGACACCACGTTTCAGACAATACTCGAAGATTTTGAGATTGACACGCGTTTCGGGTGCATATCCCTGCAGCTCGACGGCCGCGATCATCCCCTGCTGCCTCACCTCTTTGACGTTGGGCAACGATTCGAACGGTGCGAGCAGCGCCTTCATCCATTCGATCTTTTCACGATTCTTCTCGATGACGTTCTCGCTTTCAAAGATGTCGAGAACTGCATTGGCGCAGCTGCATCCGAGGGGATTTCCGGTATAGCTGTGGGAGTGGAGAAACGCCTTGTATTCGAGGTAGTCGCAATAGAAACGGCTGTAGATTTCATCGGTCGTCACTACGGCAGCCAGCGGCATATACCCGCCGGTCAGCCCCTTCGAAAGACAGATGAAGTCGGGAACGATATCGGCCTGTTCACAGGCGAACATCGTGCCGGTACGGCCAAAACCCACGGCGATTTCGTCGGCGATGAAATGGACACCGTAGGTTTCGCAGAGCCGCTTCGCCAATGTGAGATAGCGGGGGTGATACATATGCATCGATCCGGCACACTGTACGAGCGGTTCGACTATCATGGCGGAAATCTCACGGCTTTGAACTTTCAGAATCGTTTCAAGTGCCACGGCGGCTCTCTCTGCGGCTTCCGTGCTACGATCTTCCGGCACGGGGGTCTGGATGGATCGGATCAGGATCGGCTTGTAGGTCTCTTTGTAGAGTCCGACATCTCCGACCGAGAGCGCACCGATCGTTTCGCCGTGGTAGCTGTTGGTCAGAGAGAGAAACAGGGGCCTGTTTTCGCCCTGGTTCAAATGGGCGTGATAACTCATTTTGAGCGCCACTTCGACGGCGCTCGAACCATTGTCGGCGAAGAAGACTCTGTTGAGACTGCCCGGTGTGACATCACACAGCCTTTCGGCAAGTCGTACAGCCGGCTCATGCGTAAATCCGGCCAGCAGAACATGTTCAAGGGTCGCCGCCTGTTCGGAAAGTTGTTTGGTAATGTAGGGGTTGGCATGGCCGAACAGGTTGACCCACCAGCTGCTGATTCCGTCGATGTAGCGATTCCCGTCGAAATCTTCGAGCCAGACACCTCTGGCAGATCTGACAGGAACAAGCGGCAGATTCTCATGGTCTTTCATCTGGGTGCAGGGGTGCCAGATATGAGCCAGGTCACGTGCCATCAAATCGGCATTTTTCATGAAACCACTCACTTTCGTGTCAATAAGTGTAAACTTTTTTGACAAGTTGTAAATTGTTGTGAAAATATCGGTAAATTCGGCATTAACGCGTTAAATTTAAACCGAAATTAATTTCAAATTAAATAAAATCAGTTAAACAACTGACGTTACGGATAATCGAGTATTGTGCATGACGTCCGTTAGCAATTATACCGCATAAATACCAAAGGCTTTTGAATGATATCATGGATGCAAAAACACAGAAAATATCTTGTCATCACGATCTGGATCAGTACGATCGCATTCGTTGGAGCAGGATTCGTCGGCTGGGGAACCTACCAGTACGGCAGCAAGAGCAACAGTGTTGCGATGGTCGGGAGTATTCCCGTCACGATGGAGGAGTTCCAATATGCTTACGGCAATGCCTATCAGCAATACAATCGTGCAATGGGTGGCACGCTCGACGAAGCGACGGCCAAACAAATGGGTCTGCAGAAGCAGGTCCTCCAATCGCTGATCTACCAGGCTCTCATCAAAAATTTCGCCAAGGATCACGGCATCGTCGTCAGTGAAGAAGAGGTTCAGCAGGCGATTGTCGCGATCCCTGCATTCCAGAAGGACGGCAAGTTCGACAAGAGTACCTACATAGCCGTACTTCAGAATATGCGCATGAAACCCAAAACGTTCGAAGAGAGCCTCAAAAACGACCTTTTGATTCAAAAAGCGCTTTCACTGTTGACACCGGGCACCGTTCCTCTGGAAATCGAAGCTTTCGGCTCCGCCATATTCATGGCCGACAAGCTTCGATACAAAGTATTTACGCCCGATGACGTCACAATCGAAATCCAAAACGACGATCTCAAGCAATACTGGGAGTCGCACAAAGAGAACTATATGACCCCGAAACGGTTCAAGCTCGCCATTCTCTGGATCGCACCCTCGAACGAGACACCGACGGACGAAGCGGTCAAAACATACTACAAAGAGCACCGGACCGATTTTACAGACGACAAGGGTCAGATTCTTCCGCTGGATAAAGCGAAAGAGAGAATCGCCGAAGCGATCCGTCTCAAACAGGCGAAAAAGAGTGCCCAGCTCGCCTATATCGATCTGAAAAAATCACGAAAGAAAGCGGATGAAGAAAAAGTTCTCGATGCGGGCGATCCGATCTTCACTGCGGAAGTCTGGCAGGCGATCGAAGGTGCTGTCGCCGGGACGGTTCTCAAGCCGAAAGTTGTCAATGGCAAATATGCCGTCATCAAAGTCGAAGAGCTGATACTCCCGAAACCGAAAAGTTTCGAAGAGGCCTATGCCGACGTCAAAGCTGACTATCTGAAGACAAAACGGGCGGAAGCACTGATTCGACTGGCGGAAGATGCGAGTAAAAATCTCGAAGGCGGGCAGGAGTCTGACTATGTGACACGCGACAGCGTTGACAAGCTCCCTCCCCTTACAAAAGAGGAAGCCACGGTATTTCTTCAAAAACTTTTCGCATCGGACAAAGCCAGCGGAGCGATACTTCTTGACAACAAAGCTGTCAGTTTTCATATTCTGGAACAAAAGTTGCTTAATAGTGACAAACTGTCGCAGCATAAAGCATTTATAGAAGAGAATGCAGGGAAAATGAAATCGAATCTTCTGCAAAGCAATGTGATTGCACAGCTGCAGCAGAAATACCCGATCGAAATATTTCTAAAGGAAAACGAGTGAGCAAACCTCTCCTCGCCATTGACATCGGATCGAGCAAAATCAGCGTCGTCATCGCTGAATACAAAGGTGACGCGGTCCATGTCATCGGTTCCGGTGTCGCAAAATCCCAGGGAGTGCGCAAAGGGACGATCACCAATATCGAGTTGACGACACGATCGATCCGCCAGGCGTTAAGCGACGCGAAGCGGGTTGCCGGCACAATCGCCAGCAAAGCGATCATCTCGATTTCGGGCGCCTACACCCGATCGATCAACAGCTCCGGAATCGTCAACATTCCCCAGCAGGAGATCGGCATCAAAGAGATCAACCGCGTCATGCAGACCGCACTCTACAATGCCAATATCCCGAACGAATACGAAGTGCTTCATGTCCTCCCATACAATTTCAAAGTCGATGAACAGGAATACATCGAAGATCCGTTCGGCATGAATGCCAGCCGGCTCGAAGTGGACACCCATATCATTACCACCCAGAAATCGAGTCTGAGCAACCTAAAAAAAGCGGTCAAATCGGCAGGTATAGAGATTGAAAATGTCGTGCTCGCCGGATATGCTTCCTCCATATCGGTACTGAACGATGACGAGAAGGAATTGGGAGTCTGTGTCATCGACATGGGTGGATCGACCTGCGAAATGGTCGTACATTCGGGCAACTCGATCCGCTTCAACACCTTTCTGGCTGTCGGTTCCAACCATATTACCAACGATCTTTCGATGGCACTCCATACACCGCTTCATGTAGCGGAGAAGATCAAACTCGAATACGGATCGCTCAGGACACCGTCGAACGATCTGATCGAAATTCCCGTTATCGGCGACGAAGAGGAGAACCACGAAATTTCGCTCGAAATCGTCTACAACGTCATACAGGCGCGTGTACAGGAGACATTGATGATTCTCGCCAAAGAGCTCGAAAAAAGCAATTTGCGGGATCAGATCGGAGCCGGCATCGTATTGACGGGCGGTATGACAAAACTCGACGGCATCCGTGAACTGGCTATGGCGATATTCGACAACATGCCGGTCCGTATCGCCAAACCGAGATCGGTCGAAGGTGACTTCGAACCACTTCATGATCCGGCATTTGCAACCGTCATGGGTCTTTTGGAATATGGTGCCGGCGGCTATACGCAATACGAAATCGACTCCAATAAAAAGATGCTCCATAAAAAAGAGCCGATCACTGCCAACGAGGGAGATTTGCCAACCATTTCGCTGACCTCGGAAAACGGTGGAAGCAAAAACGATGGGAATCTGGAAAACAAAGATATCAAACAGACACTCGCCCAGGTAGCCCAGGAAAAACGAGAACCTTTTGGAGAGAAAATCAAAAAAGTGTGGCACTGGATGACACAAATATTTTAGGAAGGAGTAAAGAGTGAGCGAAAAATTTTCAATTGAAGAGTCCCCGGCCGTCAGCGGAGCAAGAATCAAGGCGATAGGTGTCGGTGGTGGCGGCGGAAACATGATCAACCATATGATTCATCAGGGAATCGACGGGATCGATCTGATTGTCGCGAACACGGATGCGCAGGCACTGGAAGCGTCAAAAGCATCCTACAAAATCCAGCTCGGTGAAAAACTGACGAAAGGCCTTGGAGCCGGTATGAAGCCGGAAGTGGGGCAGGAGTCTGCACTCGAAAGTTACGAAGCGATCAAAGATGTCCTTGCGGGTGCCGATATCGTTTTCGTCTCTTCGGGTCTTGGCGGCGGCACGGGAACCGGTGCGGCACCGATCATTGCACAGGCGGCCAAGGAGGTCGGTGCATTGACCGTTTCCGTCGTAACCAAGCCGTTCCGATTCGAGGGGCGCAAGCGAATGAAACTCGCAGAGACCGGACTCGAGCAGCTCAAAAAAGAGAGTGATTCCATTATCGTCATTCCAAATGAAAAACTGCTCAGCATCGTCGACAAAAATCTCGGTATCAAAGAGAGTTTCAAACTGGTCGACAACATTCTGACCCGGGCGGTCAGCGGTATCAGCAATGTGATCGTCTCGCGCGGTGAACACGACATCAATCTCGACTTCGCCGATGTCAATACCGTCATGAGCCATCGCGGCCTGGCACTCATGGGCGTCGGAGAAGCTTCCGGCCAAAGCGCAGCCTACGAAGCGATCAAAAACGCCATCGAATCACCGCTTCTCGACAGCATGGATATCAAAGGAGCGATGGGTGTGCTCGTCCACTTCCATATCCATCCCGATTATCCGATTCTCGAAATCAGCGAAGCGATGGGAATCGTCGAAGACAACGCGGACGAAGATGCACATGTCATTTTCGGTACGACGACCGACGAAGCACTCTCACCGGACGAAGTCAAAATCACGATCGTCGCAACAGGTTTCGAAAGTGGAGACCATCAGCACAACGACGAAGAGAAAGCCGAAGGCAAAAAACAGCAGATTACGCTTATGCAGCCGGAAGTCACCAAAGAGCCGGAGATTCCGGTCAGCACACCACGCGTCAAAGTGGTCGGCGGATACGACAATGAGGATATCCTCGACATCCCGACATGGATGCGCAATCAGATGGATTGATCACCCATCTGATCCTTCTTTCTGCAACTCTATCCTTCCTGAAACTGGATGGGACCTTCGCTCTTCCCATCCAGAAACTGTCTGACATACGGATTTGTCGTCGCCTTGAAGTGCTCGGCATCCCCAAACTCGATAATCCGTCCGTCATAGAGCATCGCGAAGTAGTCACCCGCTTTGAAACTCTCCTTGATATCGTGCGAAATGAGCACCGACGTCACTCCCAGTGTCTTTTTCAGATGGACAATCATGTGTGAAATCAGATCGCTCGTAATCGGATCGAGGCCGCTTGTGGGCTCATCGTAGAGAATGATCTGGGGATTGAGCGCGATCGTCCGTGCCAGACCGACACGCTTGCGCATCCCTCCGCTCAGTTCGTCCGGAAAAAGCCGAAGAACCTCTTTGGGCTGGAGTGCCACCATTTCGAGACACTCCACAACTCTGGCTTCAATGGCATCTTCCTTCATGGCCGTATGTTCCCGCAGCGGAAACGCCACATTCTCGAAGACATTCATACTGTCGAAAAGCGCACCGCTCTGGAAGAGAAATCCGACTTTCTTTCGAATGGCTCGGATCTGATCCGCATCGGCATGGCCCACCTCTTCGCCATCGACCCATATCTCGCCCTCGTCAGGCTTCAGGAGTCCGACGATATGTTTGATAATCGTCGACTTTCCTCCACCGGAAAGCCCGAGAATTACGGTCGTCTTCCCCTCCGGGATGGTGAGGTCGATCCCTTTGAGTACCTCGTTGGAGCCAAAGCGTTTTTTCAACCCTCTGATTTCGATCATTGTTGTCCTATTAGTCAGACGATCTTTCTGTAAAGATAACGTCCCAGTAATATCGCCAATGCTACCACAAAGATCTTGAAATCCCACTCAGAGATCAAATGGGTTTTTTGGAACAGCTCGTTATCGAGAATCGATTCGCCGCGCTGCTGGAACTCGACGATCTGCGGCGTATAGTAGAGTGTAAACATAAAACCGGTCCAGACCGTGACGAAAGCGCTGTAAAATGTGATCTGGTCACGATAGAAACGCAGAAAGTGGTACCCTTCCGCCACCAATACAAGGACACAGGCAATATTGACGAGCCAGTTCATCTTTAGAAAGATCTGCGTCATGATGAGACCCTCCTGATAATGGGTCAGCACACCGCCACCCAGCAGATCGTCGGCATGAAAGATGACCGGTGCCGCAAAGACACCGGCACACAACCCTGCACCCAGCGTGATGCCGAGCAGTATCAGGTAGGGAATCCAGAGTTTTTTCGGCATCGAAAGCTCGATGGGGGAGTTGGGGGGAGTATTGGGTTGCATAGTAAACCTTTTTAGTGAAAAGTGAAAAACTAAAAGTGAAAAGTTGGTGTGAACCGATGCTTCGCATCGGACCATTTCAAATTAAAACGAAACAGGAACGCAGCGACTTTTCCAAAACTTTTAGTTTTTCACTTTCTATCTATTACTGACGTTATAAAACGTCATCTCGAAAGCGAAAGCTTTCGTAGCTTCAGGGGGCGCAGGGGACTTTTAAGTCCCTGCAAAAACATGGGCTTCGCTCATGTTTTTCGTAACATAAGATAAAACCCTCTGTCCAGCCCCGCCAAATCTTTGTAGAAGCGCGGTTCGGGCAGACCCTGCTCTTTGCAGAACATGGCGATCGACTCTCTCTGGTCGTATCCCATTTCACAGACCAGATGGGGCACATGTCGCGCTTTTGCCGTCAGGATAATCTCTTTGAGCAATTCATCACCACATTCACCGCCGATCAGGGCACGCTGGGGTTCATACCGTACCGAATGGGGAAGCAGGTACTCTTTGCAGATATAAGGGGGGTTCGATACGATCATGTCACAGCGGGTTTCGACACCATCCAGAAGATTGGTATGGACCAGTTCGATGCGATCCTTCAAAGCGTATCTCTCGACGTTTTTCATCGCATATTTCAGTGCATCTTCGGAAATATCGCTTGCGACGATCTTCAGATGCGGGAACATCCTCGCCAGTACAATGCTGACGGCACCGCTCCCCACACCGATTTCGCATACCTTTTCCAGCTGGTATTCCCGAATGATTTCGGCAGCCATATCGACCAGTAGTTCCGTCTCCGGACGGGCGATGAGAACCCCTTCTCCCACTTCGAGAGAAATATCGTAAAATGAAACGTTGCCCACGATATATTCGATCGGTTCACTTTTCTTTCGCCGTTCCACCAGTTCGAAAAAACGTTCCGCATTCCCGAGCTCCTCATCGCTGTGCATATGGAGCCATGTCCGATCCCTGCCCAGACAATGGGCCATCAGAATTTCCGACTCGAGGCGTGGACGGTCCGAAACTCTCGATAAAATCACAGATGCTTCACGAAGCGCCTGTTCGATCGTCATATGCTGCACTCGCCTTTGAGTGCTTCATCCTCTTTCCCGTCATGATGGATGCTTTTATCACCCAGTGCTTTGAGGCGCTCGATGATCGGCGGATGGGAGTGGTAAAAGAAGATTGTGAGTTTGTGAGCCATGGGAAAACTCTTGTTCTCATCGACCAGTTTTTTCAATGCGCGAATCAGATCGTCGCTTCCACTCAATTCGACGGCATATCGGTCTGCGGCATATTCATTCTGGCGGCTGACAAAACTCATGATCGGCATAAAAAGGAACAGAAACACCGAAATCAGCAGCATAAAAAGAACCATCAGCATTGCCGGTGTTTCGCGTACACCAAGTTCCATGAAAAGTGTCGTCGGAAAATTACCGAAAATATAGAAACCGACAAAAAGGATGCCACCGAGCATCGCGATGTTTTTGTAGATATCGCGGTGTTTGAAGTGGCCCAGCTCGTGACTCAATACCGCCAGCAACTCATTGTCGCTCAGCTTCTCGAGCAGCGTATCGAAGACCACGACCCGTTTCGTCTTTCCGAGACCGCCGAAATAGGCGTTGAGACGTGCATCGCGCTTGCTGGCATCGACAACATAGACCCCTTCGCTCCGGAATCCGCTCTTTTCGAGCAGGTGGTTGATCTTTTCGCTGAGCGCTTCGTTTTCGAGCGGCGTAAATTTGTTGAAAATCGGAGCGATCAACGTGGGGTAAAGGAGATTCAGCAGAACGATGACGGCAAAGATGAGGAGAAAACTGAAAAACCACCACATCGGCACATTGACAATGATCCATGCGATTGCCGCACTCAATACGGAAGCAACCGCAAGCGTCAGCAATCCCCCTTTGATCTGATCTTTGATAAAAAGCTCCGGAGTCGAATGGTTGAATTTGAACCGTTCATCGATGACGAAGGTTTTGTAGATGGAAAAAGGGAGTTCAACGATGTAGTTAACGATCAGAAAAAGATCGACGGCGAGTACGGCCTGCCAGATCGGCTCCATATTCCATGTCATCGTGTCGAGCCAGCGAATACCCCATGAAAGCCAGAAGATGAACAGCCCGTACTCCACCAGTGTTTCGACGATCTTGAGACGTTCGTTGGCGATGAGATAACGTGCCGACTTCATCCATGTGCTCGGCTTCATCAGCACCGGAGACATGTCCTTCGCCTTGGTGACGTAACCGATCTGCATGACACTGATATAGACTTTGATGATTACGTAGAGAAAAAAGATGATGGAGAGTGCTTGAACCATGCTTGGAATATCCTTGGTGCGAATTATGAGGATTATAGCCAAGATAGGTTAAAATCCATTTCCATCATATCAATGTAACTCATTTCTATAAGAAAAGGGACGTATGGCGCTCGTAGACCTGCTCGAAGTCGATAAACAGTTCGAATCGCAAATCATTTTTCAATCTATCAACTTTCACATCGACGAGTACGAACGCATCGTCATCGTCGGACGTAACGGCAGCGGGAAAAGCACGCTGATGAAAATCGTCAGCGGCGAGATCGAGCCCGATGCAGGAAAACGGATCGTCCGTCAGGGCATCCGAATCGAAATGCTGAGCCAGCAGCCCACATTCGAAGCGGGCGTGTCAGTCCGCGACGCGATCGAAAAGGAGCTGACGGAAATCCAGGAGGCGAAAGC
>NZ_JAOZPV010000042.1 GCF_029932565.1 Hydrogenimonas sp. | reverse complement strand
TGCCGATCGCCTTGTCGCCCCGCATCCGCTCTTTCGCCTGGTCGATCAACTGGTGGTAGGGCAGAATCAGATGGGCTTTGTCGCTGAGCCAGAGACGCCCTTCAAGATTGTCGAATTGGGCCATCTCTTTCATCAGATTTGCCGGACAGACGACAACCCCGTTGCCGATAATGTTGACGGCGTCGCAGTTGAGAATACCGGATGGGATCAGATGGAGCGCATACTTCCTGCCATTCGTGACGATGGTGTGTCCGGCATTGTGTCCGCCCGCAAAACGGGCGACCACTTCATACTCCTGCGCCATCATATCGACGATTTTCCCTTTTCCTTCGTCGCCCCACTGAAGGCCTACGATCAGGTCGGCTGTGTGCAAATCGGCTTGGTTCATCTATTCTGTCCTTTGCTCCGTGCTTCGATCAGCGCATCGGTATAGAGCGCAAATCCGGCAGCGGATATGTCGTCGTTGATAAAGTGCCCCCCGCTCGCAAGCGGAGTATTCTCTTTGAAACACTGGAAAAAGAGGCCGTCGTAATAACGCATCTT
Organism: Hydrogenimonas sp.; assembly: GCF_029932565.1. Lineage (GTDB taxonomy): Bacteria > Campylobacterota > Campylobacteria > Campylobacterales > Hydrogenimonadaceae > Hydrogenimonas. Next base: position 14,940 of record NZ_JAOZPV010000042.1, on the reverse strand, counting down.
CGCATAATAGAGCGGTGCCAGCACGCACTGGTTGCAACGGCACGCCTTCATCAGATCTTTCATCTTCTCCAGTTCCGGCCTCAGGATCTGGGGGATTTTCGGTATAACCGCATCGAGCTGTTCGATATGCTGCACCCGGGCCAGCTCTCCGAGCCACGGAAGGTCGGTCCCGAGCAGCTTTTCAAGCTGCATCGACGCGAACCATTCGAGCGGAATGCCAAATTCGAAGGAGATGAGTACGGGAATCTGGATGTTGGAAATCTGCAGGATCGGATCGACATCCAGCGCTTCGAAAAGCGACATCGTCACGTCGAGCACATCGGCCAGTTTCCCGTCGAGCCACTCGGCGCCGATCTGATTGATCTCCCGGGTCGGGTAGCGGTAGACCGGCTGGATGTAGAACCACTTTTTCTGCGAGGTCGAACGGCCCAGACGTTTTGTCACGAGCCGCACTGTATCGATCGTGCTGTCGGCCCGCAGCGTCACTTCACGGTTCTGTGTATCGCTGAGCCGCAGCAGCTCTTTCGTATCGCGAATGCTTCGATGCTGATGGTAGGAGAAGAGAGGCGTGACGATCTCTTCGAATCCCTCTCTTTCGAGCAATTCGCTGGCGATGTGCTCGATCGACCGTTTCTCTTTCGCACTTTCCCCGAAATAGAGCCGGCTTCCCGCCGGAATTTCATGCTCGAATATCATGCGTGCTCGTTCGCCGAAAGGGTATTGAAGTAGACTTCGTTGAAGACTTTCGACGCCAGCCCGTCGTAAGGGCGGCGGTCCATCCGGTCATAGGCCCACTCCACCGCGTTGACGACCCATGCGCTTTCATGGAGGGGAATGAGCCCCATCTGGTTAATGCGGAAGAGTTTGCCTTTCAGATGGTCCTGCCCGCCGGCGATGTTGACACCGAATTCGGTCTTCAGGATCGACCGGACCATGTTGGCCTCTTCGTCGTAGACGGCGCTCATCGAGAGGGCCGGCATTTTCGGATAGAGGATGCATCCGATCGCTTCGAGCGCCGCACGGGTCGCCAATGCCCTGGCATGCGTTCTTCTGTAGAAGAGGTCGTATCCCTCCTCTTCGATCATCTCGAGCACCTTGTTGAGGCCGACGATGAGCGTCGTCGGCGCCGTATAGGCCGTCGTGTTTTTCTGCTGCTTTTTGATTTCGCTGGCGAGATTGAGGTAGTAGCCGGTCCCGCCGCCGATCCTCCTGACCGCCGCGTCGCTGAGACCGACCATCGCCATGCCCGGCGGCAGCATCAGCGCCTTCTGGCTGCCGGCGATCAGTGCGTCGATATGGGTCGTGTCGATCGGTTCGACACCGACCGCGGTAATGCCGTCGGCGATCACCATGATCTCCGGGTTGACCGCTTTGATCATCGCCGCGATCTCCTCGACCGGATGGCGCAGGCCGCCGGCGCTTTCACTCACCTGGATACAGAATGCGTCGATATCGGGATCGTCCGCAAGCGCCGCTTTGACATCCTCGATGCTTGCCGGCGTATCCCACCCGTATTTGAGCTCCACGAGTTCGAGGCCGAACGCTTCGACGATCTTGCCGAAACGCTCACCGAATTTTCCGGCGTTGACGGTCAACACTTTTTTGGTACACATATTCGTGACACACGCTTCCATCGCACCGGTCCCGGTGGATGCCAGCATGACACATTCGTCCATGCCGAAGAGCCGCATCAGACGGGTTCGCGCCTCTTTGAAAATCGCTTCGAACTCGGGAGTTCTGTGGTGTATCGTCGGTCCCGACATCGCCATACGGACGGCTTCCGGTACAGGCGTCGGTCCGGGAGTGAAAAGCAGCATTGGCTTACCTTGCAAACGTTATTTTGGGGTGATTATATCAAATGAAAGCTTACTTTCTTTTATTTTTATTGGACCGACGGCTTTCGAGTGCTTCCAGCTCCGTTTTCGAAGCGTTCAGAATGTTTTTGATCATTTCGATACTGACGATACCGCCCTCGATCAACCCTTTTTTGATTCCCTCGAGAATGGTCCCCATCAACTTCGCGGGAGAGATACGCTCCTCTTTGGCAATCCGCCTGATCTCTTCGTAATCCTCTTTCAGAAACTCCAGAATCTCCAGATCGATCTTTACGGAATCTTTGGCGATCTGGGCAATCTGTTTCGCAATCCTATCGCTGAGATTCAAGGGTTTGTCAGCCAACGGCGGGCCTCCTCGACCGATTCGAAAAATTTCGCTTGTCCCGAAATCATCCATCCTGCCATTCCGGTAAAGAGCGCCTCCCACGTTTTATCGCCGACAACCGCCATTTTTTCGATGTCGTCACGCAGTTCGAGTCCGAATTTGAAATCATCCCATGCCGCCTTCGGCGTCCACCCCTCGAACCGGCGCATGTCGATCAGAATATTGAGGCTTCGGGGCGGCAGACCCTTGACCGCATGTTCGATCATCGGGACGAACGTTTCGTAATCTTCGTGGGTCAGTTTCCCAAGCAGAACGAATTCGACGAACACCTTTTCGCCGATGCGGGACAGGTCGATCCGAATGCCGTGGGTATGGATATGCATGAAAGACTCCTTTCGCCAATTATAGCAAAAGGAGCATGGGGAAAGGGGTCAGATTTCCGCTTTCTCCTCATGGTCTTCGGGGTCGAGATATTCGATGTTGGGTATGGCAAACGCCACGATGACGAGCGCGACGCCGTAGATCAGGACGACCGTCGATTCGTATCCCTCGAAAAGTTCGGGAAGCGTCAGAGAACCGTAGTCCGGCCCCATGATCGTTTTGAGCCACGGATAGGCCCATGTAAAGAAGAGGCCGCCGAAAATACCGCCGATGGCGCCCACGAGTACGTCGATCCGTCCCTCGGCCACCGAGATGGGACCGGTGCCCGGGCACTTCCCGAAAATCGCCATCGCAATCCCGAAGAGTATGGCGCCGATCACGATGCCGCCCAGAAGAATCGGCTTGACATGGTAATGGGCGTACCCCGCTTCGATCATGAAGTAGAGCCCGATACTCGCCAGGCCGATCGCGAAGAAGAGAAGTTTGGGAACCGTCATGTCGGTCAGCATCGCGAATCCGGCGATCTTTTCGAACTTGTCGACACGCGACCACTGGATAATGGCACCGAAAACGAAGCCGATAAAGAGGACCGTCAGAATGCCACCGTGTCCTTCGGCACCGACGATCTCGAACATATGGATAAATCGATCGATCATCGTCACTCCCCTTTTTTCTTATAGAAAAGTCGGCCCGTGACGATGACAGTCGCCATCGTTATACCGCCAAAAATCAGGCCGCTGACGGCGATCTGGCTCGCCCCCGAGAGGAAATGTCCGCTCGTGCAGCCGCCGGCGAGACGCGCTCCGATGATCATGACGAAACCGGCCGTGAAGCTCCAGAAAAGACGCGATGCGACCGAATGGTTCTTACGCTCCTTCCAGAGAGCGGGAAGCACACTGAAACGGAAAGTTTTCGTTACAAAAACCGACATGAAAAGGCCACCTAAAAAGGCACCGATCAGCATGACCCCTTCCCATGCACCTGCCGCTTCGATCTCTTTCATATATTCGTACTGTTCCGGATCAAGGCCGAAAATGAGTCCGGCGAAATAGGGCACATAGGTCGATGCGCCGATCGGACGGTCCGCCCCCCATATCGAAAAGGTGAAAAGGATGAGCAGCGCCATCAGGATACCGCCCGTGAACCAGGATATCTTTCGTGGCATACATTTTCCTTCTGAAAAAAATTTGCCGGAATTATAGTGTAAATCAGAAGAATTTATGTCATCAGAAGTTTTAATGAGACTTATTAATAATTTTGAGCTCGAGGTCGAGGGCTGTGCCGAAGGCTTCGAAAACCCGTTTTTTCGCCAGTTCGATCAGTGCCATCGCTTCGTCGAAGGTGCCGCCGCCCAGGTTGACAAGAAAGTTGGCGTGCATGCCGCTCCACGCCATATTGCCGATGCGATGCCCCTTGAGCCCGACCGCCTCGATGAGGCGCCCGGCGTAATCGCCGGGAGGATTTTTGAAGGCGCTTCCGGCACTCGGCTCTTTGGGCTGGTTGCTCCGCAGCTGTAAAAGCTCCGCAGCCAGCTCTGCATCGTACCCTTTTGTGCAAATGAAGGCCGCTTCATAGGCGATACCGGGCAGTTTGGCGTAACGGTATCCGTAGGGTATCTTCTCTTTTCCGAAGACTCCCCGGTCTGTCGTAACCTCAAGGAGTAGATTAAAAGTCTCATGGGCCTTCACGCCCGCATTCATGGCGAGCATGCCGCCCAGCGTTCCGGGCAGTTTGGCGACATACTCGAACCCCCCGATATCGTGGCGCCTGCAAAACGAGAGGATCTTTCCCGTCGGTGTCGCCGCACCTATGATCAACCGTTCACTTTCGATACGGATATAGTCGAAATCCTTTCCGAGCATCATGAGAGGCGGCGGAACCGGGCCGACGAGAAGGTTGTTGGCATGGCCGATCAGGAAGTGCTCTTTCGGCAGGGCATCCCCTTTTTCTATGACGGCGACATCGACGACCGGGCCGATGCGGATACTGGAAAATTTCGAAAAATCGATCCTGCGGGTCGTCAAAAGGCGAAACCCTTGATCATATCGAAAATACGGGTCGTGAAATCGATCATCGTGTTCATCATCCAGGGCATCGTGATGATCATGACGAGCGCCACGACGATGATCTTGGGGATGAAACTGAGCGTCATCTCGTTGATCTGCGTTGTCGCCTGGAAAATACTGATGGCCAGACCGGCGATCAGCCCCGCCAGCAGCATCGGCAGCGAGAGCAGCAGCGCCAGTTTCAGCGTTTCGACCCCGAGGGCGACGAATTGAGCTTCCACCTATAATTCTCCTTCGGAGAAAGTGAAAAGTGAAAAGTGAAAAGTGAAAAATCGAGGAGAGTCGCTACGCTCCTTTTCATTCAAAACAATGGAAGCCGGCGCAGCCGGCATCCCAAATTCTTCACTCTTCACTCTTAATTCTTCATTATTCATTCATGAGTTCCTCTCCTGAATGTATTCGTGCGGAATCATAAAGTCCTCGGCATGAATGGGGCACTCGTAAAAACCGTGCTCGTACCCGATGCGAAAGAGGGTATCGAGTGCTTTAAGCTGCGTCTCGTCCATCGTAACGCTTCTGTCGTTGGCGTAGAGGTCGAGATAGGTGTCGAGCGTGTCGGCGTCGATGCGCACGAGATTGCGTTCCAGCAGCATCTTGGCCAGCACACCGCGGTGGCGGTTGGCGACATCGACCGCTTTGATCAGAGCCTCTTCGATGGCGATCGCCCGTGTCAGAGGGATGGAGCGGCGCAGGGCCATACCTCCCAAAGGCAACGGGAGACCGGGACCCGCAAGCTCTTGCCAGATATCCCATATCTCCCGCTCGACCTCCAGACTTTCATCGAAATCGAGAATGCTTTCGTGGATCAGAACCCCCGCATCCACCTCGCCGTCGAGCACCGCTTTTTCGATATCGAGAAAATTTTTGTAGACGATGCGCGCTTCGGGATAAGCGATGCGAAAGAGCATGGCGTTGGTCGTATGGCGTCCGCTGAGCGCAACCTTGAAATTGGGACGCAACCGTTTGCCCTTCGGCTTGATCAGCTTGGGACCGTACCCTTCCCCAAAGCTGACTGCCGTCCGCAGCAGTGCATAATCGTCACGGATTTTCGGATAGAGCGCAAAACTGATCGCAGTCACATCGTAAGTTCCGGCAATCGCCGCCTCATTGAGCGTCTCGATATCGAGCGCCACATTCTCGAAAGGCACAGGAGTACTTACCCAACCGAATTTGACGGCGTAGTACATGAAAATATCGTCCGCATCCGGAGAATGCGCGATCGTAACGGGATTGGAGGTGATGTGTGCGATGATCGTATCCTTTTTGCCATCCGGCGCGTAGCGCCTCCCTAATGACCAATGACCAATGACCAATGACCATCTTTTTGCCAAATTTTATCGAATTGGTGATAAAATATCCCTAATTTCTTATTTAAAGGGTTTGGATGAACATGGATCCGAATAAACAGAAGGCGCTGGACGTCGCGATCAAACAGATCGACAAGGCATTCGGCAAAGGGGCACTCGTTCGCCTCGGCGACAGAGAGATCGAACCGATTGAAGCGATCAGTACCGGATCGCTGGGACTCGACATGGCGCTCGGTATCGGAGGCGTTCCGCGTGGACGGATTATCGAAATCTACGGTCCGGAGAGTTCGGGCAAAACGACGCTGGCACTGCAGATTATCAGCGAAGCGCAGAAAAACGGAAGCATCTGCGCCTTCATCGACGCGGAACATGCACTCGATGTCCGATACGCGAAAAATCTCGGCGTCGATGTCGAAAATCTGCTTGTCAGCCAGCCCGATTTCGGCGAACAGGCGCTCGATATCGTCGAGACGATCGCACGAAGCGGTGCGGTCGACGTCATCGTCATCGACTCCGTGGCGGCGTTGACACCGAAAGCGGAGATCGAGGGCGATATGGGAGACACCCATGTCGGTCTGCAGGCGCGCCTGATGAGCCAGGCGCTCAGAAAACTGACCGGCATACTGCACAAAATGGAGACAACGGTCATATTTATCAACCAGATTCGTATGAAAATTGGTACAATGGGATACGGGAGTCCTGAAACGACAACCGGCGGCAACGCCCTCAAGTTCTATGCGTCGGTCCGCATCGACGTGCGGCGTATCGCGACGCTGAAACAGGGTGAAAACCAGATCGGAAACCGTGTCAAAGCCAAAGTGGTCAAAAACAAGGTCGCTCCCCCGTTCCGAATCGCCGAATTCGACATCATGTTCGGAGAGGGGATCAGCAAAGAGGGCGAAATCATCGATTACGGCGTCAAACTCGACATCATCGACAAAAGCGGCGCCTGGTTCAGCTACAAAGAGACCAAACTCGGGCAGGGACGGGAAAATGCCAAACAGACACTCAAAGACAACCCGGAACTGGCATGCGAGATCGAAGAGGAGATCAAGCATGCGCTCGGTATCGGCAGTACGATGCTGGAAATGAGCGAAGACGAAATCAAAGCGGCCGGCGAGGAGTAGTTCCTCCGGTTTTACAATTATTCATTACAAAGGAGAACACTATGCTATTTATTGACGATATTCGCGCCGACGAGGTGCTTGACAGCCGCGGCAACCCCACGGTACGCGCAACTGTCCGTCTAAGCGATGGAACGACCGCCGACGCGATCGTTCCAAGCGGTGCGAGCACCGGAAAACGGGAAGCGCTCGAACTGCGAGACGGCGGCGACCGGTATATGGGCAAAGGGGTATTGACGGCATGCGAAAACGTCAACATCAAAATCGCCGACGAATTGATCGGTCTGAGCCCCTACAATCAGAGCGAAATCGACGCGATCATGAAAGAGATCGACGGAACGGACAATTACGGCAATATCGGTGCGAACGCGGTTCTCGGTGTTTCGATGGCGACTGCACGAGCCGCGGCGAAAAGTCTCGATATGCCGCTTTATCGCTACCTCGGTGGCGCCAACGCATTGGTCATGCCGACCCCGATGCTCAACATCATCAACGGCGGCAGCCATGCCGACAACAGTGTCGATTTCCAGGAATATATGATCATGCCGACCGGATTCGACGAGTTTTCCGAAGCGATGCGTGCGAGTGCCGAAGTCTATCACAACCTCAAAAAAATCCTGCACGACATGGGCCATAGTACGGCACTTGGCGACGAAGGCGGTTTCGCACCGAATCTCAGCAACAACGAAGAGCCGATTCAGGTCATCATGCAGGCGATCGAAAAAGCCGGCTACAAGCCGGGCGAGCAGATCGCGATCGCACTCGATGTCGCGAGCAGCGAACTGGTGGCCGAAGGCGGCTATCGTCTCGACAGCGAAAACCGCACAGTCAGCAGCGAAGAGCTGATCGAATATTACGAGCAACTGATCGGAAAATACCCGATCGTCAGCATCGAGGACGGCCTGAGCGAAGATGACTGGGACGGATGGAAAATTCTGACGGAAAAACTCGGCTGCAACGTTCAACTCGTCGGCGACGACCTCTTCGTCACCAACGTCTCGATTCTGGCGGAAGGTATCGACAAAGGGATCGCCAACTCCATTCTGATCAAGCCCAATCAGATCGGCTCGGTATCCGAAACGATGCAGACCGTCCGTCTGGCCCAGCGCAACGGCTATACCTGCGTCATGAGCCACCGAAGCGGCGAGAGCGAAGATCCGTTCATCGCCGATTTCGCTGTCGCACTGAATACCGGCCAGATAAAAACCGGTTCCACTGCACGCTCGGAACGTATTGCGAAATATAACCGGCTTTTCGCCATCGAACGCGAACTCGGCTATATTGAATACCTCGGCAAGGAACTCTTCCATTAATGCCTGAAATCGAGGTGGCACCGACCGAAAAACATCGGTCGTTTGCCCTTTTCGGCATCCCGCTGCAGCGCATCGTCGTTGCGCTGCTGGCGGTGGTCGCCCTGGGAATCTATGCCGGCGTGTTGCTCTTCGGGCCCAATTCGCTGACCGTATTGCTCGGACTCGAAGAGCAGCGCACCACATACGAACGCCATATCAAAATTCTGAAAACCCAGAATGCCGCGTTACAGAAAGAGTACTTCGAATTGAAACAACTGGAGCCGGAACCATGAGATTTATCCTTCTATTCTGTCTGAGCCTGCTGTTTCTTGCAGCCCGGGAAAACCCTTTCAAACCGATCATCGACAACACTGTGCTTCCGGTCACTTCCAACAAGATCGAAAAGGCACCGCCTTTCCGGAAAGTCACGGTCCAGCTTCCGGTCGATGCAAGAGTATTGACCTCCGTCGCCATCTACTACCAGTCCCTCGACGGGTCGATAAAAAAAGAGATCGTTGCCATCGACCGATCTGTCGACTGGCACAATCCGATTGTGATCACCCAGGCGGAAACCGAAAAGAGCAGAAAGACGAAATCTCCCAAACAAGCCGTTTCCAAAACTGAATCTTCTGTTTCGAAAAAATCGCACAAAAAGCCCTCAGCCGGCAAAAAACCGCACAGAGCTAAAGAGAAACAATCCGTTGCAGCTTCTTCAAAAACGGTCGAATATTCGCCTCTTCCATTCGTCTCCCTCAAATTCGAGAAACATTCCATCCGCATTGTTACCGGTGATGAAAAAATACGAGCGTTCCATTTGACCAATCCCTTCAAGGTGGCGGTCGATTTTCGCAGAAAAGCCGCATTTTTGACCAAGCACCGAACGCTCGAAACACCCCCTTTCAAGGCAGTCGACATCGGCAACCACAAAGGGTATTACCGCGTGGTCATCACCTTCGATGCTCCCTACCGCTACACCATCTCCAAAATCGCCGATGGCTACATCATCAGCCTGCGCTGACAACATCGTACTGATCGGATTCATGGGTGCCGGCAAGAGCAGTGTCGGACGCGAGCTCGCCAGGCGGACGGGGCGTTTTTTCCTCGATGCCGATGCCCTCATCGAAACGGCCCAGGGGGAAGCGATCCACGCGATTTTCGACGAGAGGGGAGAGGAGTATTTTCGGGAGCTCGAGCGTGAAAGCGCCCGCTGGATGGCCGAATGTGTACGGGGCAGCATCATCTCCACAGGCGGCGGCATGCCGACGGTCGTCGAGCGGCTGCGCGACATCGGCACCGTCGTTTACCTGCAGCTTCCCTTTGAGAAAATTCTACGGCGTATCTCTGCAGACGAACGGTCGAAACGCCCCCTTTTCCACAATGCAGCAGAAACGAAACGGCTCTATGCCGAGCGGCAATCGATCTACGAAAAACAGGCGCACATCACCATCGATGCCGATCGCCCTGTCGAAGCCATTGTCGAAGAGATCATCCAAAAACTCTCGGCCAGCTGAAAACTAAAAGCGGACATACATCAGCCCGATTTTAAAGTAAACAGCGATCCCTTTACGTTTCACGCTTCACGGTTTTCCCCGTTCAGCTTGCACCCATCTTTCGAACGGCTTTTCGCCAGCAGTTTGATGCTCAGCATCGAGACAATCACTTCGATGATACTCGCCAGAATGAACGCTTCGTAGTGAAACTCGTCGATGCTTTTTGCATAAAATGCCAATGTCGCGACGGCGATGAGAAGCGTCAGCGGCATCGCATGGGAAAGTCCGATCAGCATCGCATCCTTGAATCCACAGAACCGGACAAACGCAAACGACGCAAGCAGCCGCACGAATATCATGATGGCTGCAATAATGAATGAAAAGAGGATGAGCCCCTCTTTCTGCAGTGCCGCGAACGGAAGCGAACTGCCGACATAGATGAAAAAGATCGGAATCAGAAAACCGAACCCGAAACTCGAAAGCTTTGTCTCGAGGTCCTCTTTATGGGAGAAAAAGGTCGCGATGAAGACACCGGCGATAAACGCTCCGAATGCCAGTTCAAGTCCAAGATAGAGCATAATCGCCAGCATGATGAAAAGCGTCGCCATACTCAAACGGATATCCTGCTCTTTCGTATCGAAATAGGGCATCATGACATTGCGGATCTCTGGGTACCACCAGAAAAGAAGGTGCAGCAGGTAGTAGAGCAGGACCATCGAAGCGATGAACATCGCCAGCACCGATATCTTGAAAAAGAAGTCCAACCCAAGACCGTAATGGATGCCGGCACTCGCAAGGGTCAGAACGATGATACTGATCAGCTCCCCCAGAATACCCACTGTGATCGAAAGTTTTATCCACGGTGTCTCCTTGCCGTACTCCTTCGACAGTGTGGCGATAAGGCCGACGGAGATGAGCGGAAAAATGACCATGAAGACGAAACTCATGCCGAGTTGATAGGCGATGAGAATGGAGAGGGCGTAGAGAATTCCGAGATAGACGAATCCGGTTTTGAGTATTCTGATATCGGTTCTCAGCAGTTTTTTGACATTGACCTCCAAGCCGGCGACAAACATCAGATAGAGAAACCCGAACTCCGCCACCAGTTCGAAAATGTGGTTCGTCTCCGCTCCGAAGAGGCCGATGCCCCCGGCCATCGAACCCAGAATGATTTCGACCGGTGTCGTCGGAAGCTTTACCAGTTTCGCGATAAAAGGGGCCACCCATATCAACAGCGAAATGGTGACGATCATCAGGACTTCGTTGCTCATTTCTCGTCTTTGCAGCTTTTTGCGATTTCATAGCCATATTTTTTCAACATGGCATGGTCACGCATCGGATCGTTGCCCCGTGTCGTCAGATAGTTGCCGATGACGATCGCGTTGGCACCCGCCTCGAAGATTCTGTAATCCTCTTCGCCAAAGGTGATCTCCCTGCCGCCGGCGACCATGATGCGACGATCCGGTCCCAGGATTCCGCGGGCGATGCGCACCATCTCCAGTGCCTCCTCTATCGGCAGCGTTCTGCCTTCGAGCGGCAACGCGGCGTTGGGATGGAAAAAGTTGATCGGCGCCGATTCGGGATCGAGCGAACGAATCGACTCGAGCAACGATATGCGATCCTCCATTGTTTCCCCCAGGCCAAAGATGCCGCCGGTACAGAGCTTGAGCCCCGCCGTCTTGATGTTTTCACACGTTTCGTACCGCTCCCGCCAACCGTGTGTCGTACAGATAGCCGGGTAGAACGATTCGGACGTTTCGAGGTTGTGGTTGTAGCTGTCGATGCCATGATCTTTCAGAATCCGAAGCTGCTCCATACTTGCTGTTCCGTTGCAGGCAATCAGATTGAGATCTTCGACCTCTTTTTTCACCGCTTCGGCCGCCTCGCAGACGAAACGGAGTGTTTTTTCGTCGATGCCTTTGCCGGCGGTCACGAGGCAGAAACCGATCGCCTGCCGCTCTCGGGCCGCTTTGGCCTCTTCGACGATCGTTTCGATGGGCTTGTGGTAGAAGCGTTCGATCGTCGCACCATGCCTCACACTCTGGGTGCAGAACTTGCAATCCTCGACACAGTGGCCGCTGGAGATATTGCTGATGGCGCAGAGAAAGACTTTTTCAGACATCTTCGGCAACTCTTTCGCACACTTTTTTGTTATAGTGCCACGTCGTTTCTTTGATGCCTCTTTGGCAATGGATGATCTCCCATGCACCGTCCTGAATATTCAGAAGAACCGCTTCGCTGACCGGCTTGTTTCTGGCGCACACTTCTCCGGGGTTGAGAAAAAGCTCTCCAGTCGTTCGACACTCGACTGAAAACTTGTGGGTGTGCCCGAAGATGATCAGATCGGTATCGGGGCTCAGAAACCAGGGGTGGTGCATCAGCTTGACACGCAGACTGTCGATCTCGAAGTAGTGCGGTTCCCTGTAAAGGTTGTAGCGGTCTGTCAGATGGACGAGTTTGCGATCGTTGTTGCCCAGCACTGCAATGTAAGGCAACTTCGTCGCTTCCATGTACGCCAACGTCTCCTCTTTTCCGATGTCGCCGGCATGGATTAGAAATTCCGCACCGTTCTCAATCAACATGTCGATGGCACGGCGGGCACGCCCCGCCTTTTTGTGGGTATCGGAGAGTATTCCCAGTTTCATTGGGCATCCTCTCGAATGGAGAATGAAGAATGGAGAATGAAGCGTTTCGGATGCCGGCTTCGCAGGCGTTCATTCATAACAATAAAAGGAAGCGAAGCGACCATCCCTAACTTTTCACTTTTCGTTTTTCACTTTTCACTCGAAGACGCGTCTTCGCGATGCTTGCACTTGATGCACTCGTACACCTCTTTGCCGCGGTATGTCCGTTTGGCCATCAGATAGCCGCACTCCGGACATTTTCTGTCGACCGGTTCGAATTTGCTGACGAAGGTACACTTCGGGTAGTTGCTGCAGCCGTAGAATTTGCCTCGCCGGGAGGTGCGCTCGAGAATTTCACCGCCGCACTCTGGACATTTGACTTCCAGTGCTTTGGGTTTCTCCAACGGGCGGGTATTTTTGCATTTGGGATAGGCGCTGCAGGCCAGGAATGGGCCCCGTCGTCCTGTTTTGACGACCATCGGCGCACCGCACTTGTCGCACACCTCGTCGGTCGTCTGCGGTTTGGGTTTCTCTTCGCCCTCTTTTTCGATCGCCTCGGTATATTTGCACTTGGGGTAGTTGCTGCACGCGATGAACTCGCCGAAACGGCCGCTTCGAAGCAGCAGTTCGCTGCCACACTCGGGACATTCACGTCCGATGGGCTCCGCTTTCTTGAGACTCTTGATCTCCTTCTTGCCCTGATCCACCTTTTCGATAAACGGCTTGTAGAAATCGAGCAGCAGTTTCTGCCAGTCGACTTTTCTCTCCGCCACTTCGTCGAGTTTCTCTTCCATCTCCGCCGTGAAGTTGGAATCGACGATTTCCGGGAAATGCTTCTCCAGAATTTCGATGACGGTAAAGGCGATCGGTGTCGGAACGAGCTGACGCTTCTCGATTTTTAGGTACTCCCGTGATACCAGCAGGGAGATGGTCGGTGCATAGGTACTCGGACGCCCGATACCCAGGCTTTCGAGTCTCTTGATGAGGCTCGCTTCGGTATAGCGCGGCGGCGGTTCCGTGAAGTGCTGGTTCGCCGTCAGTTTCTCCAGCGGCACCTCTTCACCCTCTTTCAGTTCCGGCAGCAACCTGTCTCTCTCGTCGTATCCCATGACACGGTAGAAGCCGTCGAAAATCAATTTGCGGCCCGTCGCTTTGAAGATGCCATGTTCGCCGGCGAAGAGAATCGTCTGGGATTCCAGAATCGCGTCGGCCATCTGGCTGGCGAGAAAACGGTTGTAGATGAGCCGGTAGAGTTTCAGTTCGTCGGACGCCAGGTACTTCGCCGCGATATCGGGCGTAAAGTCGAGCCGTGTCGGGCGGATCGCCTCGTGCGCCTCCTGCGCCCCTTTCGACTTCGAACTGTAGAATTTCGGCTTGGGCGGCAGATACTTCTCGCCGTAGGTCTTTAAAATCGTCTCCCGTGCCGCGTCGCGTGCCTCTTTGGCGATGTTGAGCGAGTCGGTACGCATGTAGGTGATGACACCCATCTGCCCCTTGTCGGTCTTGACCCCTTCGTAGAGCTTCTGGGCAATCATCATCGTCTTTTTCGGCGAAAAACTCAGACGGCCGGAGGCGCTCTGCTGGAGTGTCGACGTCATGAACGGCGGCGGCGTAGAGCTTTTGCGCTGTTTCTTCTCGATACTCTTGACCCGGTAGGCATCGTTTTTGAGCAAAGCTTCCATATGGTGGGCTTCGTCTCCCGTCTTGATCGTCATCTTTTCGATCTTTTTGCCTTCGAATTCCACAAGCCCCGCTTCGATCTCCGGTCTGAAGAGGGCATCGATGCTCCAATACTCGACCGGCTTGAAAGCCTGGATCTCCCGTTCACGGTCGACGACGATCTTCAGTGCCGCCGACTGCACGCGCCCTGCGCTCAGACCCTTCTGGATCTTGGAGGCCAGCAGGGGCGAGAGTTTGTAGCCGACAATGCGGTCGAGCAGACGGCGCGCCTGCTGGGCGTTGACCTGGTCCATGTCGATCGTGCGCGGGTTCTCCAGCGCATGCCGGATGGCGCTTTTGGTGATTTCATGAAAGACGATACGCGGCAGCTCCTCGGGATCTTTCCCGATCGCCTTGGCGATATGGTAGCCTATGGCCTCCCCTTCACGATCCTCGTCCGTCGCGATATAGACCTGCTCGCTCTTCTGTGCCAGATCCTTGATCTGCTTGACGATGGCGCTGTGCTCCTTGTCGACCCTGTACTGCGGTTCGAACCGGTCATCCTCGATTTTGATACCGAAACTGTGCTTGGGCAGATCGCGAATATGACCCTTCGACGCGACCACTTCATAATCTTTCCCCAGAAAATTCTTGATGGTACGTGCTTTCGCGGGTGATTCGACGATGATGAGATTTTTCAATGTTACTTCCTATATAATGTATGCAGACAAATAGTTCGATGGCTGCAATTCTAACATAAAGCCATCTTAAACTCTTTTAAGAATCGGCCGATATAAAAGCAGATAAGCCACACAAAGGATTGTACTATGGCAAATT
>NZ_JAOZPV010000108.1 GCF_029932565.1 Hydrogenimonas sp. | reverse complement strand
AGCGATTTTGCCCCCTCTCTTTGTTGGTTCTCCTTGACGTGGCTTTGGCCACGCCCGCGTCGAACCGCCGCGATAGGAAGCAAAATCGCTTCCGTTACCGCCCATGGGGATTTTTGAGATGGGTTCTATTGAAAAGTTAAAAACTAAAAGTTAAAAGTTCAGGGTGCGGCTTCGCCGCTTCCATTCGATGATGTCCGCGTTACACGTGGCTCACAACAATGCAACTCAACACTCAATACTCAGCACTCAAAACTAAACAAGCGGCTCATCCATCTCTTCCGGTATCGGAAGCTCCATCAGTTTCAAGACCGTCGGGGCGATGTTGTTCAGTGCGCCCGGTTTCACCCCGGTTACGCCGGGTGCCATGACGAAACACCATACGTCGCCGACCGTGTGGTTGGTGAGAATATGCCCCTCTTCGTCCATCATCTCTTCGCAGTTGCCGTGATCGGACGTGAGAACCATTCGGTAGTTCTTCTCTTTCACCTTCCCGACAATCCGGCCAAGCTGTGCATCGACCGCTTCGACGGCTTTGACAGCCGCTTCGAAATTACCGGTGTGACCGACCATATCGCCGTTGGCGAAATTGACGACAATGAAGTCATATTCCTCATCCATCGCCGTCAACACCGCATCACCGACTTCCGGGGCACTCATCTCGGGCTTCATATCGTATGTCTTCACCTTCGGACTTGGTATCAGCACCCGCGATTCGTTCAGTACCGGCTCTTCGACACCCCCATTGAAAAAGAAAGTAACATGGGCGTATTTTTCCGTTTCCGCTGTATGGAGTTGCGTCAATCCAGCATTCGAAACGACTTCCGCCAGCGTATTTTTCGGCACCTCTTTTCTGAAAAGCACCGGATAAGGGAACGATTTGTCGTATTCTGTCATTGTCGCGATATGGACATGGACCGGCTTCCTCTCGAATTTATCAAATTTCGGATCACCGATGGCGGTGACGATCTCCCGCATCCGGTCGCTTCGGAAATTGATGAAGAGGACGCCGTCGCCCTCCTCCATCCCCTCGTACCCTTCAAACGCCGTTGGAATGATGAACTCGTCGGTCACATCCTCCGTATAGCTCTTCTCGACATATTCGATCGGCGAAAGATCCGTTTTCGGATTCGCTTCGACAATGGCACGGTATCCCTTCTCCACCCGCTCCCAGCGCTGGTCGCGGTCCATCGTGTAGAACCGTCCGCCGAGCGTGGCAATGGAGATCTTTTCGTCCAGAATCTTTTCGAGCTGCTTCAGATAGACGGGTGCCGAGGTCGGAGAGACGTCCCGGCCATCGGTGATGAGATGCAAAAAGACCTTCTTTCCCGCTTCGGCGGCAATTTTAGCCAGCCCCATTGTATGTTCAATATGCGAATGGACCCCGCCGTCACTCATCAATCCGATCAGATGGAGCCGGTCGCTTTTGCCCAGCAGTTCCCGAAACACTTCGTTCGTTTTCAAGGTGCCGTCTTTCAGAGCCAGTGAGATTTTGACCAGATCCTGATAGAGCACCCGGCCGCTTCCGATCGTCATATGACCGACTTCCGAGTTGCCCATCTGCCCCTCCGGAAGGCCGACATGCAGACCATAGGTGTGAATAAGTGAATAGGGAACCTCTTTGAAAAGTTTGTCGTACGTCGGCTTTTTCGCCGTTTCAAATGCATTCGCTTTCGAATTTGGCTTGTAGCCGATGCCATCTGTGATAATAAGGATTGTCTTTTTCGCCACGTTCATATTCCTTCACGCTGAAGTATCGAAAATTTATACTGTTTTATGCACAACTATATTAAAATACCGCTTTTAAGCTCCTAAAGAAACAATTTTTATTAACAGGTATTACATAACATGCTCTATTGGTTCTATCGTCATCTCGATATCAATCTGTTCCAGTACATTACCGTCAGAGCAGGATTCGCCTTTTTCATCGCGTTTGTTCTCACCATCTACCTCATGCCTTTTTTCATCGCATGGGCCAAAGCGAAAAAAGCGAGTCAGCCCATCAACAAGTTCGTTCCGAAAGCCCACCTGAAAAAGCGTGACACACCCACGATGGGCGGTGTGGTTTTCATTTTCGCCACGATTGTCGCGACGCTGCTCAGTGCGAAACTGAACAACCCCTTCGTCGTCGGTGCCATGGTCACACTCATCGGTTTCTGTCTCATCGGCTACAGCGACGATGTCGGCAAAGTCGTTTCGGGCAATAATCTGCACGGTTTGAGCGCCCGGGCGAAATTCGGGCTTCAACTCTTCGTCGGTGGCGCGATCGCGCTTTTTCTGATCTATTTTGCCGGTTTCGACACCCGTTTCTACATACCGTTCGTCAAATTCCCTCTCTTCGACATGGGGTGGGGGGCTGTCGGTTTCTGGGCACTTGTCATCGTCGCAGCGAGCAATGCCGTCAACCTGACCGACGGGCTGGACGGGCTGGCTACCGTCCCATCCATTTTCGCACTCTTTTCGCTCGGTGTCATCATATACATCACGGGTAACGCGATACTCAGCAGCTACCTGCTCTGGCCCAAGATCATCGGTGTCGGCGAAGTGACGATCGTGGCATCCGCACTGATCGGCGCACTGATCGGATTTCTCTGGTACAACTGCAATCCGGCGGAAGTCTTCATGGGTGACAGCGGAAGCCTCTCGGTCGGAGCGTTCCTCGGCTATATGGCGATTCTGGGCAAAAGTGAAATACTGCTTATCCTTATCGGGGCAATCTTCGTCATCGAAACCGTTTCGGTCATCGCCCAGGTAGGCAGCTACAAACTGCGGGGCAAACGCATATTTTTGATGGCACCGATCCACCACCATTTCGAAATGAAACAGTGGGCGGAAAACAAGATCATCGTGCGCTTCTGGATCATCGCGTTTATCGCCAATCTGCTTGCCCTTATCACTTTGAAGATACGATAATATGGTCGTTGGTCGTTGGAAGTACATGCGCAGGAGTTTGTCGTGAATATCTCTCTCTTCGGGTACGGAAAAACGACGCGGGCGATCGCCGAAAGAGTGGGGCCCTGCACTTTCTACGACGACCACGTAACGGTTCCACACAAAGACGAGTATGGTAACCTTCTCGCCCCACCGTCTCTTTTCGATCCCGATCAAAGTGACGTAGAGATTCCAAGTCCCGGCTTTCCTCCAAACCATCCGCTCATCCAGAAAGCCCGCAATCTCATCAGCGAATACGACCTTTTCCTGTCGAATCACGGAAAAAAATTTCTCAACACTCAGCACTCAACACTCAATACTCCCTACACCATCTGGATCTCCGGTACCAACGGGAAAACGACGACGACCCAGATGGTCACCCATCTGCTCGCGGAAAGAGGGGCTGTCAGCGGCGGCAACATCGGTACTCCATTGGCGAATCTGGATCCCGAGGCACCTATCTGGGTACTGGAAACCAGCTCCTTCACCCTCCACTACACCAACTATGCCAAACCCGATCTCTATCTGCTTCTTCCCGTCACACCGGACCATCTCGGCTGGCATGGCGGCGAGGAAGCCTATCTCGCCGACAAACTCAAGCCGTTGCATCAAATGCGCGAAGGGGAAGCCGTCATTCTGCCAAAGACACTTGGTGAAACACCTACGGACGGTTTCAAAATTCCTTATGCAGACATAGAAGATATCGCCGCCTATCTCTCTATCGACACATCCAAAATCAAGTTCGAAGGGGCCTTCCTGCTCGATGCGGTTCTGGCACTGGGAATATCGAAAATTCTTTTCGATACAATCGATTACGAGAGCATCAACAGCTTCGAGCTCGAACCGCACCGTCAGGAAAAGATTGTCGATAGCAGAGGGCGCATCTGGATCAACGATACCAAAGCGACCAATATCGATGCGACAATTCAGGCTCTGATTCCGTGGAAAGAGCGATCCATTCATCTGATTCTGGGCGGAGACGACAAAGGGGTCGATCTTTCACCCCTTTTCGAGCAGCTGAAGATGTACGACGTGCGTATCTACGCCATTGGAAAAAACAGTGAGAAAATTGCCGCACTCGCACAGCACTACGCAATCCCCTGCGAAATCGACGAGACCCTCGACAAAGCTGTCGAAGCGATCGACAAGCGTCACACGGACGAGAGTATCGCCCTTCTTTCTCCCGCAGCAGCGAGCCTCGACCAGTTCAAATCGTACGCCGAACGGGGCGATTTGTTCAAGCAAATCATCAGCAGTTTTTAAGAAGATTTCTTCTATAATTCCGTCCTACCAACCGGCCAGATAGCTCAGTCGGTAGAGCAGCAGACTGAAAATCTGCGTGTCGGCAGTTCGATTCTGCCTCTGGCCACCACCTCT
>NZ_JAOZPV010000041.1:1751-15892 GCF_029932565.1 Hydrogenimonas sp. | reverse complement strand
ACCATTGCGACTATGTAGCCCACCAGCACCGTCCACGCCATTTTCATATGGGAACCGAATGTGTATATGCCGCGGAGCCGTCCCATCACGCCGACACCCGCGGCGGAGCCGAAGCTGATCAGGCTGCCGCCGATACCGGCGGTCAATGTCACCAGCAGCCACTGATCCAAGCCCATCTCCGGGCTCGCTTTCAAAATGGCGCTCATGACCGGCACGTTGTCGATAATGGCAGAGATGAAACCGACGCTGATGTTGGCCGCCGTGGCGCCGATAAGGCCGTAGAGATCGTGGATGTACTCCAGATACCCCAGGAAGTGGAGTGCGCCGACAGCGGAGAGGATACCGAAGAAGAAGAGGAGCGTATCGTTTTCGACCTTCTTCATGTTGACGAAGACGTCGTACCCTTCAGCATTCTCGCTCATCTGCAGTTTGTAGGAGTGAAGTTTGAGAATCGAGAGGCCAAACATCATGCCCCACATCGCCGGAAAGTGGAAAAACTGATGCCCCAGTACCGCGACGAAGATCGTGAACGCGCCCAGCCAGATGACCGTCTTGGCCCCATCTTTGAGCTGGGGAATCTCCTCCGTCTCAACGTTGAATGCGGGCATGCCATCCGGCACGTAGCGGCTCAACAGCCATCCGGTAACCAGCCAGCTGGCGACGGAGGGGATAAAAAGGGTCAGGAAATCTATGAACTCGCCCTTGCCGGCCGTCCATGCCATCAAGGTTGTGATGTCGCCGAAGGGGCTCCAGGCACCCCCCGCGTTGGCGGCGACGACGATATTGATGGCGCCGGGAACCAGAAACTCGGTTTTGGTCTTGTCGATCGTGAAGAGTACGGTCGATAGGATCAGCGCCGTCGTAAGATTGTCGGCCACCGGAGAGAGGAAAAAGGCGATGAGGCCAGTCAGCCAAAAAAGCTTTTTATAGCTATACCCTCTGGAGACCAGCTTGTATTTGAGCACGTCGAAAACCCTCCGCTCGATCAATGTTTCGATGAAAGTCATCGCCACGAAGAGAAAGAAGAAGATTTCGGCGATCTCGAGGATCAGTTTGCCCATCTCTTCGTGCAGCGGTTCGGGATCGATGCCATTGGTGGCGAAATAGATCCCGATCATCATGAACATCATGGTACCGGCGAAGAGTGCCGGCTTTGCCTTGTTGATCTCGTACCTCTCTTCCGTCGCCACGAAATAGTAGGCGACGACGAAGATCAGAAAATCGATGATGCCGACCCAGGTAGTCGTTAGATGAAAGGTCGCTTCATGCATGGTTTTCCTTTATGTAGTGGAGTGTATTTGAGTTGTTTTTTTAAGAACCCATCTCAAATGTCTGGTTATATATCGGTGTTATTCGTTGATTATGTAGTGGGCCCCGACCGATTCGTGGCGTTGAAGTGCCGATTCGATGATTTTCCTGGCCGTTTTGAGGCGTAGTCCGAGCAGCCGTCCGATTGTCAGATGCTGTACATCGTCGACGAAGTCGAGGGCACGTTCGAGCCCCGAACGGGTTCGGACGATGCCCACCTCCTGCCACATCGTCCGGCGGAGGCGCTGTTTCAAAATGGTGTCGTCCTTTTCCACAAGATTGCCCTTGAATTCGGCGAATGGCGGTTTATGGCTCCAGCGGAACCCTTTGTCGATCAGGTGCAGGGCGGCACGACGGCCAAAGACCAGCCCTTCCAGAAGCGAATTGCTGGCGAGCCGGTTCGCACCGTGCACTCCGGTGCTTGCCGCTTCGCCGATGACATAGAGGTTTTCGAGTCCGGGCACCACCCCGTCCAGATCGCAGACGATCCCGCCGATCGCATAGTGGAAGGCCGGGGAGATGGGCACCCAGTCCTTCGGGAGTTTGAAACCGACCGAAGCGAGGGATTTTTTGATATTCGGGAAGCGATGGGCGAAAAACTCTTCATCGAACATGTCCATCTTAAGGTAGACTTTGCTCCCTTTTCGTTTTTGATAATCGAAAATGGCACGGCTGACGATATCGCGGGGGGCCAGCTCGCCCCGTTCGTCGTAATCGAAGAGGAAACGGCGTCCCTCTTCATCGACGACTTCCGCTCCTTCACCCCGCAGCGCTTCGGTCAGGAGCTGTTTTCTCGCCCATGGATTGTCGACGTAGACGGTGGGGTGAAACTGCATCATCTCCATCATATCCAGGCGAATCCCGCGCTCGAGACAGATACCGTGCAGATCGGAGCTGATGGTGCGGGAGTTGGTATGGTAGGCGTAGAGGCTCCCCACACCGCCGCTTGCGATGACGATGGCGTCGGCATAGAGCTCTTTGATCTCTTCGTTAATTAATGCACGGACACCGTAGACGGTGTCACCCGAACGCAGCAGATCGAAGACGCGTACATTGTAGACAAGCGGATGGGGATTTTTCTGCATCAGAAACTGATGGAGGTAGCGTCCTGTCGCATCGCCGCCCGCATGCAGGATGCGCGACCGGCTGTGGGCCGCCTCTTTGGTATAGAGAAGATTGCCCTTTTCATCGCAGTCGAAGTCGAAGCCACGGCGTATCAGATCGGGGATGATGTCGAGACTCTCTTCGACCATTACCCGAACCGCCTCTTCATTGCAAAGGCCGGCTCCGGCATTTAACGTATCGGCAATGTGCAGTGCCACATCTTCCTCATCCACCGCGGCGGCGACACCGCCCTGGGCATAAAAGGTATTGCACTCCCAGGGAATATCCTTGCAGAGAATCAGCGCGTTTTTCTCTTTCGGGATATGGAGTGCCGCATAGAGTCCGGCGATCCCGGCACCGAGAATGATGATGTCGTATTTACAGTTGGTTCTCATGGCTGCTGTCCTGCTGTTTTTCATCCGGATAGTAGGGCGGCGCTTTGTGTCCGCAGCCGGCAAACCCCGCAAGGAGTGATGCTATAATTATAATATGAAAAAGATTGATACGGTTCTTACCCATCTCGTTGCACACCCCATCTATGCGAAGCTGCATCAGCAGGAGTGCTTCCGGCTGATCAAAGAAGCACTTCCCGCACCGTTGCAGCGCGGCATTCTTTTTATCTATGTCAAAAACCGGACCCTCTTTTTCGCAGTGAAACATCCGGCTTTCAAAATGGAGTTTGATTATAAGCTCTCTTTAATTAAGAACCTATTAACCACACTTCCGCCCCTGAAAGAGGCATGTGCCGAACATAACATCGAGCATGTCAAAACCTTCGTTTCGAAATTTGCCCCGAAGCCGAAACCCGCATCGGAGACGGTGCCGCACTACCGGGAGCGCGCAGAGGGCACATTTGCGGTCAAAACGGACGACGATGCGCTCAAAGCGGCCTTCGAAGCACTCAAAGAGACGATCGGGGACAATCTGGACCGATGACCGAAACCCTGAAGAACCTGCCCGACAAACCGGGTGTCTACCAGTACTTCGACAAAGAGGATCGCCTGTTGTATGTCGGAAAAGCCAAAAGTCTGAAAAAACGGGTCAGGAGCTATTTCCGTTTTTCGCCACAACTCGCACCGGCACCCAATCTATCCCCGAGAATCTATCAGATGATCGCCCAGGCTGTCCGCATCGAAACGATCGTCACCTCGTCGGAAAGCGATGCACTGCTGCTCGAAAACTCCCTTATCAAGCAGCTCAAACCCAAATACAACATCCTTCTGCGCGACGACAAGACCTACCCCTATATCTACATCGACCGGAGCAAGCCTTTTCCGCGGTTCGAGCTGACCAGAAAAATCGTCAAAGGGAAGCGGGTGAAATATTTCGGCCCGTTTCCCCATGGTGCCAGGGCGATCCTCGATTCCCTCTACGAGCTGGTCCCCCTTGTACAGAAACGGGGGTCTCTGAAGGGGAAAAAAGCGTGTCTTTTTTACCAGATCGGCCGCTGCAAGGCCCCATGCGAAGGCAGGATCGACGAGGAAGGCTACGCCAGGCTCGTCGACGAAGCCCTGAGCTATATCCACAACAAGCAGAAGATCAAAAAGGCGCTGCAGAAACGGATGGATTTTTATGCCGAATCGCTCCGGTTCGAGGAGGCGGCGCAGATACGGGACCGAATCGAAGCGATCGACAAGATCGAAGAGTTCTCCAGCGCCGACCTCGCGAAACTCGAGGATCTCGATATTTTCACCGTCGGTTTCGACGAAGATGGCGGTGTGCTGGTGCGCCTCTTCATGCGGGAGGGGAAGATTGTCGCATCGAGCCATACCTGGCTGAACCTGCACGACGACTCGGATCTTGGAGAGGTCTACCGGCGAAGTATCCTGGAGTTCTACACGACCGAGACACCCTTTACCGCCACCGCCATCCTGACGGCCCACCCCTTCGAGGAGCAGGAGGATCTCGCGAAGCTTCTCGCTACACGGATCGGCAAAACCGTTTCGATCGTCACCCCCCAACGCGGCGGCAAGAAGCGGCTCGTCGAACTGGGAAAGCAGAATGCCGCGGAGCTTCTAAGACAGCGGAAGAGTCGTCCGAAACCCCAGATTGGCGAACAGGTTCGCAACCTGCTTGGACTCTCCAACATTCCGGAGCGGATAGAGATTTTCGACAACTCCCATCTTGCGGGCAGGGCACCCGTGGGAGCGATGGTCGTCTACGACCAGGGAGACTGGGACAAATCGGCCTACCGCCACTACAATCTCGGATCCCGGGACGAGTATCACCAGATGAAGGAGATGCTGAACCAGCGCATCGCATCGTTCGAAAAGTCGCCGCCACCGGATCTCTGGGTTATCGACGGAGGGGAGACGCTGCGGCAGCTGGCGACAACCCTGCTGAAACAGCATCGCATCAACCTGCCGGTCGTCGGTATCGCCAAGGAGAAGATCGACGCGAAAGCCCATCGCGCCAAGGGATCGGCCAAAGATCTCCTCTATACCGATGAAGGCGAACTTCGCCTGATGCCGAGCGACCCCAGGCTGCAGTGGTTTCAGCGACTGCGCGACGAAGCACACCGTTTCGCGATCGCGTTTCACAAGAAGCAGCGTCTCAGAGAGGATAAAAAGATTTCTCTGCTGGAAGCCAGGGGGATCGGCCCGGCCAAAGTCAAGCGTCTTATCGACTATTTCGGTTCGTTCGAGGCGGTCAAACATGCCGATATCGATACACTGACCCATGTACTTAATAAAAACGATGCTTGGTCGATTATTGAATATCTCCATGGACCCGTCGGGAATGAGCCAACTCACAAAGAGGAAGTCCAGGAAGATAAGTAGCGATTGTAGTTCATTGTGTTATGATTTTTCATAGATCACAGTCCAAATCGAAATAATGTATTCGGATGGTCTGATCCCGAGAACGATGCAGAAAAAACTACGATTACTGGAGCATGAATGAATCGTCCCATCCCGATAGATGAAGAGTATACATTTGCAGACGGTGTCATCATCAGCGAAGCCGATCTGAATGGAATTATCACCTTTGCCAATCGGAAATTTGTCGAAATTTCCGGCTATTCGAAAGAGGAGCTGATCGGCAAGCCTCACAGCCTGATCAGGCACCCGGATATGCCAAAAGCGGCATTTAAACAGATGTGGGATACCATTCAAAACGATAAGGAATGGCAGGGACTTGTTAAAAATCTTCGCAAAGATGGCCGATATTATTGGTTAGAGACATATGTCAAACCGATTTTCAAGGGCGGTGTCAAAGTCGGATATATCGCGGCCAGACATCCTGCAAAACGGATCGATGTCATCTCGATAATGAACACCTATGCGCAGATGTTGGAAGATGAGAAAAAAGGATAACCGTGTTAATTTACAAAAATGACGGGAAACTGCACTGTGTATCCAAAAAGGCTCTCAAGCTTGCCGGATACAACGATATCGCAGAGTTTCTGGACAGCCATAACGATTTCAGCGAACTCTTTGTCAAAAAACCTGGATATATCTACAATTTCGAAAACTTCTCGTGGCTCAGTTTTCTGAGAAACGCCAACCCGGAACAGAAGCGCGTTCTGATCAACACCCGCGACAATGCGACATATGAATGCACACTCGAACTCGAACTTCTTTTTCCTATCGACATCGAAGAGGAGACACCGGAGTACTACTATCAGATCGAATTTAAAAATCTGAAACTCGCTGAAGGTTCGGCTGCCGGAGACTACTTCGAAGCGCCGACGGAAAGCGCGGTCTTTAACGATGCCGATCTCGACCACGAGATGATCGACAAAGCCTATGAAACGTACGAAGGCACACCGGAACCCGAAACGGAAACATCGGTCGAGAGTATCACGTTTGGCGAAACGGAAGAGGAGAGACCGCTCTTCGCCGAAGAAGAGGAAAAAACGGAAAAGATCGTCGACTTCTCCACAGTGGAGGAGACACCGGTCGCAGTCGAAACATCTGCCAGACCGACAGATGAACCGCTCGATCTGGTCGACTTTGCATTCGGCGACGAAGAGAGTGAAGCAACGGAAGAAAAAGAGGAAGCGGAGACGGCACCTTCGCTTGACGAAGCGTTCAAAGCACTGGAAGAGCAGCCGGAAATCGAACTGAAACCAGAGGAAACTGCCGCAACCGAAGAGATCGGGACAGAGGCGGGCCAACCGGTCAATGAAGAATTGCCCGAAATTGCCATCGAAGAGACCGCTGCAATGTCTGCGGAACCCATGGATGCTGCCTCCGAAGCAGCTGCACCGCAATCGGAAACAAACATTTCATCGCTCGAGATGCCGGATATTCGCACAGTGTCCGGTACACTCGGACTCCCGGAAACGATGGTCAAAGCGTTCGTCAAAGAGTTTGTCGACACCTATTTCGCCGACATCCACGAAGTGAAGATGGCCATGCAGAGCAACCATCTCCACATTGTCAAAAAAGAGGCGATGAAACTCAAGGGAATCGCATCGAATCTGATGATGGATCCCCTTGCCCAGACACTCGAAGAGATTCTGGCCGAAGAGGAGGATGAACGCATCATCGCACTCTGGAACGAAATCGATACCTACATCCACCAACTGGCGGAACTCTACGCACCGGCAACGAAGGAACCCGAAGAAAAAAGCGCTCTGTTAGCGGAGACAACCGAAACAGCCGAAGCAGAGGTCGAAGAGAAACCGGCAGTTACGGCGGCAGAGAGCGGAGAGAGCGAAACAGCTGTCAACACCCTGGTGCTAGAGGAAATCGACAAAGGCGAAACCATTGAGTTCGATCCCAACGAAGCGGCCAATGCGCTGGGACTTCCGGAATCTCTTATCGTCGAATTTGTCAATGACTTTGTCGAACAGGCGAGAGAAGAAAAAGTCAATTTTGAAACGGCGTTTGGAAACGAAGAGATCACCACGATCAACGAAGTCGCCCACAAACTCAAAGGTGTGGCAGCCAATCTTCGTATCGAAGACATGCGTGCACTGATGGAAGAGGTGCAGCACGCCCAGACACTTGAAGCGGCCGAAAAACCTCTGCGAGCCTTCTACTCAAAATTGGCGGCATTAAGCAAAACAATGGCAAAGGAATTCGCGTGAAAAACAGATTTCTGCTAATACTTCTCCTGGTACCGTTGCTGGGCTTCGCCAGCTACTTTTCCGACGGTATGCGTGCATACAAACAGGGGAACTTCAAAGAGGCAAAAAAATTATTCGAAATGGCTGTTGAAGAAGAGGGAGCATCACAGGCGGAGTTTTTTCTCGGCCTGCTCTATCTGAAAGGCAAAGGAACCGACCGTAACATACCGGCAGCCAAACGGTTTCTCAACAAGGCGGTTGAAATGGGTAACGCACGTGCCAAGTGCTATCTGGGCGAGGCCTATCTTCTTCAAAAAAATCCGGACAAGAAGGGTGCAATGAAACTTCTGAAAGAAGGCAGAGGCGCCGGAGCCGACGAGTGCAGTGCCATCGCTGCCAAATATAAAATTCCACTATGAACCGAGGTGACGCATGCAAGTAGGTATACGCAGTAAACTTAAACTTATTTCACTCCTACCCATCCTTCTGCTGTTGGGGTTTGCGAGTTATTTTCTCTATCAATCGACGACGAACTATATCAAAGGCCAGACATTCAATGAAAAGATGGCGTACAGCACCATCGTAAACGACCTGGCAACGCAATTGGCAAAAGAGCGCGGCATGACGTCGATCTACATCGCTTCCAATGGCAAAAAGATCAAAGATTCACTGGGCAACCAGCGAAAGGCGGTCGACAAGCAGGTGGAGATCTTCAAGCAGTACCTCACGCTGCATCCGGAGATCAAAGCGAAAAAACTGGTAACGATGCTCCTTGGTCTTTTGAATCAGAAGCGCCAGCAGATCGATGCCCTGCAGATCGATTTTGACCAGGCGTTTTTCAAGTACTATTCCGTCCTGATCAAAGCGCTGCTCGACGAGATCGATCAAGTCACGGCACTGGGTCCAGACAACGAGATTACAAACGAAGCGAAAGCGTTTATCAGTTTTGCAAAGGCGAAAGAGGCAAGCGGTATCGAACGCGGATTCATGTCCTACATCCTGACCCGCTATACCAAGATGAGTGATGAGGAGCTCCGCAAATGGATCCATTATATCGGGCAGGCCGATACGTTCGAATTCGGCTTTATCAACGACATGGAGCTCAAACAGCGGATCAAGACGATTCTCGAAAATGAAGACTCAAAAGAGATATTCGACGAACTGGCACAGGCACGTACCGAAATTCTCCACTCGATCAACGACGGATACTATACAATCGACCCGACACTCTGGTTCAACCTCAATACCGAAAAGATCTCCATTCTGGTCAATGCCCAGAAAGTCATCATGAAAGAGATGAACAACAAAGCGGCGGAAACACTGCAGGAGCAGATGTATATCGCTGTCGCCTCGGGCGCCCTGTGGATCATCTCTATCATCCTTGCCATCATCGGCTTCATCGTAAGCCGCGAGATCACGCAGAATATCAAAAACCTCGAAACAATTCTGCAGAACGTCGCCGAATCGACCAACCAGAAGATGGATATCAACCTCGATACGCCGGAGGGAACGGCAAAAGCGTATGCACTGCTGCAGGCGATCATCGAAGAGACACGCCGCGAACAGCAGCGTGCCGAAGAGGCGAGCGAAGCGAAATCGCTCTTCCTCGCCAACATGAGTCACGAAATCCGTACACCGTTGAACGGTATTGTCGGCTTTACGGAACTGCTTAAAAACACGGAACTCAAAGGCGAGCAGAAAGAGTTCGTCAGCATTATCGAGAAAAGTTCGGAAAACCTTCTGGAAATCATCAACAACATTCTCGACCTCTCGAAAATCGAAAGCAACAAAGTCGAAATCGAAAATATCGTCTTCAACCCGATCGAAGAGTTCGAGAGTGCCATCGAAATCTATGCCGTCAAAGCTGCGGAAAAACATGTCAACCTCGCATGCTTTATCGATCCGCGCCTGAATCAGCCGATCAAAGGCGATCCGACAAAGATCAAAGAGATTCTGATCAACCTGATGAGCAACGCCGTCAAGTTCACGAACCAGGGCGGTTCGATCAATGTCGAAGTCAGAAAAGTCCATGCGAGCGAACCGGACAGGTGCGCCATCAGCTTCAGTGTCGAAGACACGGGTATCGGTATCTCTCCGGACAAAAAGGCACACATTTTCGAAGCCTTCTCGCAAGCCGATACGAGTGTCACACGAAAATTCGGCGGTACCGGCCTGGGTCTGACCATTTCGGCCCGGTATGCGGAACTGATGGGCGGCAAACTCGATCTCGAAAGCGAACTGGGCAAAGGCACCCGATTCTTCTTTACGCTCGAATTCGAAGAGCTCCCGCAGATGAACGAAGACCTGCGCGACCAGTTCACCGAAGTGCTCGTCGCCTTCTTCACGTCGCCTTCACAGAGCAAAAAGCAGGATGAATACATCAAGGAGTATATGGATTACTTCGGTGCGAAACTGATACCGTTCGGCACCCCGGAAGAGTTGATCAAACTCGCAACGGAGAAGAAGACCCAGTCGGCACTGATCGATGCAGACTACGCTTCCGACAACGATCTGCGCAAAATGGGGAAAACCCCGCTGCACTGCAACGTCATTATCAAATCGACCCAGCAGAAGCGCATCGAGGCACTGAAGCTCCATTGCGAAAAGATCATCTATGAACCGGTCAATGTCACGAAGATCATCTCGCTGCTGAAAGCGGCAACATCGGAAGTCGTCAAAGAGGTAAGGCGGCCGCTTCTGGATATCGACCATATCGGTTTCAATGCGAAAGCACTCGTAGCCGAAGACAATACGATCAACCAGAAGCTGATCAAGCGGACACTGGAAGATCTCGGATTGACCGTCGAACTGGCAGACAATGGTCTCGAAGCGTTCGAGAAGAGACGAAGCGGCGATTATGACATTATTTTCATGGATATCTCGATGCCGGTTATGGACGGGGTCGAATCGACACACGAAATTCTCGACTATGAAGAGGATGAGAACATCCCGCACATTCCGATCGTGGCACTGACCGCCAACGCCCTGAAAGGTGACAGGGAGAGATTTCTGGCGGAGGGGCTCGACGAGTATACGACCAAACCGCTGATCCGCGAAGAGATCGTCTCGATCCTCAAAAAGTTCCTTGGTGACAAGATGTTCACAAAAGAGGCTGCCGCCCAGACTGCATCTCCAAGTGCTCAAAAGGCGGAAAAAGCTGCGGCTGCAGCTACAAGCGGTGAGGTAGCGGTCAGCTTCGACGAAGTGAGTGAAGAGACCGAGCCGGCCAAAGAGACCGAAAAACCGAAATCGAATGCCGATACGATTCTGGTCTTGAAAAAAAGTCCGTTAGAGGGTAAAATTTTCGCCAATCTTTTGCACCAGCTGGGCTACAAAGTCGATGTCGCCGAAAATCCGAAAGAGCTGGCAGACAAGCTGAACGAGAATGTCGCCGTCGTCTTTGTTGACAAAGAGACAGAGAGTCTCGCGCTGGAGCCGTTGCAGGGTGAAATCAAAATGAGCGCACCACAGGCTGCATTGATCCTGATGACCGATCCGTCAACAAAAGTGGACGAAAAAGAGCGCAAACTCTGCGATGAAGTGATTATCAACCTGGTCAATCGCGATCTGATACGCCTGATTATCGAAAAATTTATGAAAAACGAAGGATAAGTGAATGAGTGGAATCAAAGTATTGGTTGTCGACGATGATATGATCAACAGAAAATTGATGGCAGCCATGCTCAAAAAACACCCAAATATCGGTGAAATCATCGAAGCATCCGATGGGCAGGAAGCGATTACGCTTTTGAGGGACTTCCCTGACATCGATATGGTGCTTCTCGATATCATCATGCCGATCATGGATGGTATCGCCGTTTTGCAGATCATGAATTCCGATCCGAAACTTCAGAAGATACCTGTCATCGTACTGACGACCGACGAGTCGAAAAAGACGGAGGCACTCAACAGCGGAGCCAACGATTTTATCGCCAAGCCGGTCCGTGAAAACGACATTATGGCAAAAATCGAGCGTCTAACTTCACTCTAAAATCCATCTAAAGAGAGGGGGATCGAAACCCGACTCCTCTTCTCTTCTTTTTTAACTTTTCATTCCGATCAACGCCTCTTTCAGGACCTCTTCGATCCGTTTGACCGGCACAATCTCCAATGCATCTTTGACGACATCGGGAATGTCATCCAGATCACGCTTGTAGTTTTTCTCGGGTATCAACACTTTTTTCATCTTCGCCTTGTACGCCGCAATCAGTTTCTCTTTGAGTCCGCCGATCGGCAATACCTTGCCCGTCAGAGTCAACTCACCTGTCATCGCGACATCCGGATGCACCTTGTATTCGCCGAAGATCGAGGCGATCGCCGTCGCCATCGTGATACCCGCACTCGGTCCGTCTTTGGGTGTCGCACCTTCGGGAATGTGGATATGGAGATCGTACCGTTTGTAGACCTCGCTCGGCTCGACTTTGAGCCTTTCGTCACGCTCTTTGGCACTCTTTGGAATAATACGGTCGTCGATGGGAAGTTTTCCCTGGTCGATCAGTGTTTTGACGACACTCAGTGCGATACGTGCCGACTCTTTCATCACATCACCAAGACTTCCTGTCAGCTGTAGGCCGCCCTTCCCTTTTATTTTTATGGTTTCGATTTTCAGGACATCTCCGCCGACAGCCGTCCATGCGAGCCCGTTGACAATGCCGACCATCGGCACGTTGTCGGTCTCGTCGATCTCGAAGATCGGTTTGTCGAGAAACTCCTGAAGATTTTTCACCGTTACCGACACTTTGTCGATAGAAGGATCGCTCAAAATCATCTTGGCCGCTTTTCGAATCATGTCGGCAAGACGCCGGCGCAGGTTTCGCACACCCGCCTCGCGCGTATAGTTTTCGATCACCATCTCCAATGCCGCTTTCGTAATTGAAAACTCTCTCTTTTTGAGGGCATGCTTGCGGAGCTCCTGCGGAATCAGATAACGCTTGGCGATCTCATACTTCTCCTGCGGCGTGTAACTGCTCAGGAATATGAACTCCATGCGGTCGCGAAGCGGGCCGGGAATCGATCCCACATCGTTCGCCGTCGCAATGAAGATGACCTGGCTCAAATCGATGTTGAAGTTGAGATAGTAGTCCCGAAACGCATTGTTCTGCTCCGGATCGAGAATCTCCAGCAGCACCGATGTCGGGTCGCCCCGCATGCTTCGGCCCACTTTGTCGATTTCGTCGAGCACCATGACCGGATTCATCTCCTGTGCATCGATAAGCCCCTGGACAATACGACCCGGCATCGCACCGATATAGGTACGGCGGTGTCCGCGCAGTTCGTTGACATCCTCGAGACCGCCAAGGGCGATGCGCACGAGTTTACGCTTCAGCGCCTGGGAAATGGAGTTGGCCAGCGATGTCTTTCCGATACCGGGAGGACCTGCGAAGCAGAGAATCGCCCCCTTGATCTCTCTATCGGCCACACCGCGCAGTTCTGCCAGTTCGCGAACCGAAAAGTATTCGACGATCCGCTCTTTCGGTTTTTTGAGTCCGTAATGGTCTTTGTCGAGCTGTTTCTGGACATCGTCGATTTTCAGGTGCTTCTTCGCCAGCTTGCCGAAAGGAATCTCGAGAACCCAGTCGAGCCATCCCTGGATCATATTGGCATCGGCGGAATCGGGATGCATTCTCGCGAACCGTTCGATCTGCTTTTTGACCTCTTTGAAGGCATCCTCGTTCATATAGGGCTTTTTGGCCTCGAGTTTCTTGTAATACTCCTCGATCTCCTCTTCCCGCTGCGTGTCGGTCCCGAGCTCCTGCTGGATCTGCTTGAGCTGCTCTTTGAGGAAATACTCTTTGTTGACCTGCTCGATGCGGTTGTGGACTTTGGAGCGAATCTCTTTCTGAAGCTTGCTCGCCTCGATCTCGGCACTGATGATGTCAATGAGAAGCAGAAGCCGCTGCTCCACATCCTCTTCGATGAAGAGTTCGTACGCTTCCGGCTTTTTGATCTTGATTGTACTCGAAATCAGATCGGCGATCCGGTTGGGCTCGTGATTCTCTTCGATCGTTCGGATCAGATCGGGCGGAAACTGGTTCGAAACCTGGGAGAGCTGCCGCAGCTTTTCGCGAAGCACCTCCATCAGTGCATCGAGTTTCAGCTCGCTGTAGGGTTTGGAGTGAATCACATCCACCTTCGCGATCAGCGGAGAGCTGTTGATCTCCTCGATGATGCGTCCCCTTGCCAGCCCCTGGAACAGAACTTTGATACGCCCGTCGGGAAGTGTCACCTTCCGCATGATCGAACCGATGACACCGGCATTGTAGATCGCATCGAAACTGCGTTCACCCTCATACCCCGGTTTGGTCGGGCAGACCATAACGAGCGAATTGGTTTCAACCGCCTCGACAGCCGCCTGGACATTCTTTTCGTCACTTAGGAAAATGGGTGAAATCATAAATGGATAGAGAAAAAGATCATCCTCTACGATGACCGGAATATCTGCTGGGAATGCACTGTAATCGCTAAGCTGCATTCAACCCCCTTTTCAAATTAAAAGTTAAAAACCAATAGTTAAAAGTTTTGGAAAGGCCGCAAAGCGGCTTTGTTTTATGTTTATATAAGGTTTTGTAGAATTTGTCAAGTATTAAGAGTAAAAAACTACCCACCAAGTGAAGTGTCTCACTACCTACTACCCACTGCTGGTTATTCGAGCAGGAAAAACCTACTCGAATAACCAACCAAACCACCCTCTCGACGGCGGTTCGATATCGTCCAG
>NZ_JAOZPV010000041.1:0-1651 GCF_029932565.1 Hydrogenimonas sp. | reverse complement strand
CCTACTCGAATAACCAACCAAACCACCCTCTCGACGGCGGTTCGATATCGTCCAGTTTGATCCAGCCCACTTCGTTGCGTTTCCGGTAGATTTCGGCCGCTCTGGGCTTGTCACGCCGTTCGTAGAGTGCCGCGATGTTTTCGTTGAGGAGGAATCGGGTCATCTGCAGACGCACCTCCATCGTGTGGACCATCGGCGTATAGACCCCGTCCGGATACTTGACGATATAGTTTCTCGCCCGGATCAGCGTATCCGAAATGAGTTTCTGGTCACGCTGCGGTGAATGCAGGCCATAGAATGCCGCCTTGATCTGAAGAAACTCGGCCAGTATGCGATTTTTGAAACTGCCGTAGCGTTTCATGTACTCTTCGAGGTAGAAATTGGCCAGCAGATACTCTTCGCTGTCCATATGTGCCTGCATCAGAATGATCATCGCCTGCGGAATGAGCGGCGAACTGATATGTTCGCTCTCGAGCGACGTGAAGATATTGTCCGCCTCTTCGAGATTGCCGCTGGCAATCTTTTTCATCATCTTCTGATACCAGTAGAGTGCCGGTTTTTCATACTCCTCTTCACTCTTGGAACCGCAACCGGTTATGGCCGACATTATCACGATTCCCATCAGAAAACTTAGAGCCATTCGACGCATTCACACCCTTTTCGATGACCTGACATCCCCTCTTTCTGCAACACGCTTTCAGGGTAGTCATAGGTACTCTGGAATAAACTAATAATCAATTTTAGCCGATATATTATTACTAATGCATTAAAAGGTATACCTTCATGGATTTTAAAGCCGTCATACCGATTCTGGGATTCGACGACCTCGAAGATGTCGTGCTGGAGCCCATTGATGAGATCTTTTTCAGACTCACCAGCAAACATGGCGACACACCCGCTTTCACGCTGATCCAGCCGGCCGCTCTCCGCAATGACTATGTATTCGACCTCCCCAAAAGCGCCGTGGAAAAACTCCGGCTCGAAAACGAGGAGGATGCGATGGTTCTCAATATCATGATTGTCGACACACCGCTGGAAAATTCCCATGTCAATTTTATCGCGCCGCTGGTCTTCAATCAGAAAAAAGGTGTGATGGGGCAGGTGGTTCTCGACTCGATCAAATACCCCGATTTCGGTCTGGCGGACCCTCTGAAAAAATTTCTCAGCCATGCGGAGAGCCAATCATGAATATCACAATCGTCGGTCCCGGAAAAATGGCACTCGCTCTGGCCAAAGGGCTCGAAAAGGAGCATGAACTCACGATCGTCGGACGCGACGGCGAAAAGCTTCTCCACTTTACGAAACAGCTCTCCAGGCATGCAAAAACCGCGCTCCTCGACAAATATGACATCGATGGCGAAACCGTCCTGCTCTGTGTAAAACCCCATGCTTTTAAAGATGTTTCATCCATGCTGAAAGGCAAAGCGGAGGTACTCTACTCCGTCCTCGCCGGCACATCCATCGACAGATTGAAAAAGAGTGTCAAAGCGGAACACTATGTCCGCGTCATGCCCAACATCGCCGCCGAATTTTTTGCCTCGATGACGACACTGACGGGTGCTGAGAAGAAAAAAGAGGAGGCCGAAACCCTTTTCGCCTCTATCGGTCAGACGCTCTGGGTCGACAGTGAAAAGGAGCTCGACATCGCCAC
>NZ_JAOZPV010000040.1 GCF_029932565.1 Hydrogenimonas sp. | reverse complement strand
ACGCGCGGCCTTCGGATTAGGAATCCGATGCTCTATCCAGCTGAGCTACGAGGTCAAAAAAGAGTGAGTAGTGGGTAGTAAGTAGTGAGTAGTTGAAATGGTTGGAGCGAAGCGACATCCTTCACTCTTCATTGTTCACTGTTCGTTGTTCATTTGAAAAAACCGGGGGAGACCCGGTTTTTCACTTAGCCGTTACGTTTTTTGATGATTTCGTCGGCGACGTTTTTCGGAACCTCTTCGTAGTGGTCGAACTCCATCGCGTAGGTGCCGCGTCCCTGTGTTGCAGAGCGGAGATCGGTCGAGTAACCGAACATTTCTGCAAGAGGAACGAAGGCGTTGACGATCTTGTTGCCGTGGCGGTCTTCCATGCTGTTGATCTGTCCGCGGCGTCGGTTCAGGTCGCCGATGACGTCACCCATGTAATCTTCGGGAACTTCGACTTCGACTTTCATGATCGGTTCGAGAATGATCGGGTTCGCTTTTTTCGCACCCTCTTTGAAACACATGGATCCGGCCAGTTTGAACGCCATTTCGCTGGAGTCGACATCGTGGTAGCTGCCGTCATACAGTGTGACCTTGACATCTTCGACCGGATAGCCTGCCAGAACACCGTTTTGCAATGCTTCCTGAACACCTTTGTCAACCGCCGGAATGTATTCGCGTGGAACGACACCACCCTTGATCGCGTCGACAAACTCGTATCCGCTGCCCGGATCACGCGGCTCGAGCTTCAGGAAGACGTGGCCGTACTGACCGCGGCCACCAGACTGCTTGGCGTATTTGTACTCCTGGTCGACCGGTACTTTGATCGTTTCGCGGTAGGCGACCTGCGGTTGTCCGACTTCCGCCTCGACCTTGAATTCGCGCATCATACGGTCGACGATGATCTCGAGGTGGAGTTCTCCCATACCGGAGATGATCGTCTGGCCGCTCTCTTCGTCTGTATGGACACGGAAACTCGGATCTTCTTCGGCGAGTTTCTGCAATGCGATCGACATCTTCTCCTGATCCGCTTTTGTTTTGGGTTCGACGGCAACGGAGATAACCGGATCTGGGAATTCCATACGCTCGAGAATGACCTTCTCTTTCTCGTCGCAGAGTGTGTCGCCGGTCAGTGTCTGCTTCAGACCGACACAGGCACCGATTTCACCCGCGTAGAGCTCTTTGATCTCTTCGCGTTTGTTGGAGTGCATTTTCAGAAGACGACCGATACGCTCTTTCTTGCCTTTTGTCGAATTGTAGACATAACTGCCCGCTTCGATGATACCGCGGTAGACACGAACAAATGTCAGCTGTCCGACAAACGGGTCCGTCATGATTTTGAATGCGAGTGCCGCAAACGGGCCATCATCCGTCGAGCTGATTTCGATCGGATTGCCATCCATGTCTTCACCATGAATGTTGCGAACTTCGGTCGGTGCCGGCAAATAGTCGACAACAGCATCGAGAAGTGGCTGGACACCCTTGTTTTTGAATGCCGTACCACAGAGCATCGGGATCATCGTCATTTCAAGCGTCGCCTGTTTGATACCTTTTTTGATCTCATCTTCGGTCAGCTCTTCACCGCCGAAATATTTCTCCATCAGATCTTCGCTTGTTTCCGCAACCGCTTCGATCAGTTTTTCTCGGTATTCGTTCGCCTTGTCGACGAGATCGGCAGGGATATCGGTCACTTCGAATTTCTGGCCGAAGCCTTCTTCTTCCCAGATGATCGCTTTCATCGTCACGAGATCGACGATACCCTGGAAATCCTCTTCCGCTCCTACCGGAATCTGAATCGGCACGGCATTCGATTTCAGGCGCTCTTTGATCTGGCGCTCGACCTCGTAGAAATCGGCACCGACACGGTCCATCTTGTTGACGAATGCCATGCGCGGGACACCATATTTGTTCGCCTGGCGCCATACTGTTTCCGACTGGGGCTGCACACCGCCAACCGCACAGAAGACTGCAACCGCGCCATCGAGAACCCGCATGGACCGCTCGACTTCGATCGTGAAGTCGACGTGGCCCGGGGTGTCGATGATGTTGATCTGGTGATTTTTCCAGAAACATGTCGTCGCTGCGGAGGTGATGGTGATACCGCGCTCCTGCTCCTGCTCCATCCAGTCCATCGTCGCGGCACCGTCATGGACCTCGCCGATTTTGTGTGACAGACCGGTATAGTAGAGGATACGCTCTGTCGTCGTCGTTTTACCGGCATCGATGTGGGCGGCGATACCGATGTTTCGTACACGTTCAATGGGGGTTTTTCGTGCCATCTGGTTTTCCTTTTAACGTTGGTAAAATTTGGGGGATTATAGCAAATTGTAGTTTAAAAAACTCCAAACAGGCAAAGCCTGTCCGGAGCATGTGAACAAGTAAAGGTCTGAGTCGCTTACCATCGGTAGTGGGCGAATGCTTTGTTCGCCTCTGCCATTTTGTAGGTGTCTTCTTTTTTCTTGTAGGCCGCACCGCGCTTTTCACTCGCTTCGATCAATTCGTTCGCGAGGCGTGCCGCCATCGTGCGCTCGTTTCGTTTGCGCGCCGCATCAATAATCCATCGGATCGCGAGTGCCTGCTGGCGAACCGGACGGACTTCGATCGGTACCTGATAGGTGGCACCGCCGACACGTCGGCTTTTGACTTCCATCAACGGTTTGACGTTTTCAATCGCTTCGTCGAAAACCTCGATTCCTTTTTTGCCGGTCTTCTCTTCGGCGATCTTCAAAGCACTGTACATTACTGTTTCAGCAACGGATTTCTTCCCATCCAGCATGATCCCGTTGATAAACTTGGTGACCACTTTACTGCCGTAAATCGGGTCAGGCATCACTTCACGAACTGGTGCTCGTCGTCTTCTCATTATATATTCCTCTTATTCTCTTAAATTATTTGGGGCGTTTCGTACCGTATTTGGAGCGTGATACACGACGATTTGCAACACCGGCTGTATCGAGCGCACCACGAACGATATGGTACTTGACACCCGGAAGGTCTTTGACACGGCCGCCGCGCACCAGCACGATGCTGTGCTCCTGCAGGTTGTGTCCCTCGCCCGGGATATAACTGATCACTTCAAACCCGCTGGTGAGGCGGACTTTTGCAACTTTACGAAGCGCCGAGTTCGGTTTTTTCGGTGTCGTTGTATAGACGCGCGTACAGACGCCGCGTCGCTGCGGACACTTGACCAGTGCCGGAGACTTCGATTTTTTGATGACCTTTTTGCGTTCTCTACGAACCAATTGGTTAATGGTAGGCACTCAAATTCCTTTCTTGTTGATAGTATTCTCAAAATTGATGGCAAATCATAGCCAAACAAAGTTTATAATAAACTTAAATTAAGTAACTTTTAATCTTGCTCTCTGCCGCTGGGCAGAAGAGGGGAGGTTTTACTCCTCTTCTCCACCCAGTTTGACTTTTTCCTGCCGATATAGCCCCGTACCGACTGGAATCAGCCGGCCGATGATAACATTCTCTTTCAGATCTTCCAGCGGATCGATCTTCGCCGAGATGCTCGCCTCGGTCAATACTTTCGTTGTATCCTGGAACGATGCTGCCGAAATGAAACTGTCGGAGCTGACCGCCGCACGGGTGATACCGACAAGTACCGGCTCCGCGATGGCCGGTTCGCCACC
Source organism: Hydrogenimonas sp. (assembly GCF_029932565.1). Classification (GTDB taxonomy): domain Bacteria; phylum Campylobacterota; class Campylobacteria; order Campylobacterales; family Hydrogenimonadaceae; genus Hydrogenimonas. The sequence continues at coordinate 12,382 of NZ_JAOZPV010000040.1, read as the reverse complement.
CAGCTTCATGATCCGCTCGTTCTCTTCTGCAAACTGCCGTCGGCTCACCAGGTCGCCCGCGATAAATTTCGTGTTGCCGCTATCGACGATACGTACCTGTCGAAGCATCTGGGAATAGATGATCTCGATGTGTTTATCGGAAATGTTGACCCCCTGGCGGCGGTAAACCTGCTGAATCTCGCTGACCATATAGTAATGGAGCGCCTTTTCGCCCAGAATACGCAGAATGTCGTGACTGCTTACGGTACCATCGGTCAACTTCTCGCCCGCGTGAACGAATTCGCCGTTGTGCACGAGAATCTGTCGGTTTTTATCGACAAGATATTCACTTGTCTGCCCGTTCTCACCCGTAATGATGATACGCTCTTTGCCGCGCAGCGGCTTGCCGAAAGCAACGACACCGTCGATCTCGGCGATGAGTGCCGGATCTTTCGGACGGCGTGCTTCGAAGAGCTCGCTGACACGCGGAAGACCTCCGGTAATATCGCGTGACTTCGCAATCGCTTTCGGTGTTTTCGCAATGATGTCGGCAATATGCACATCCTGCCCATCCTGGACAAAAATTGCCGTTTTTGGCTCCATGGCATATCGAATAATATCGCCATTCTCCGTTGCCAGTACGATCGTCGGCTTGTAACCCGGCGGTGTGTACTCATTGATCTCCAGGCGCGTCTGTCCCGTGATTTCGTCAAACTGCTCGCTCGCCGTAATCCCCGGAACAATATCTTCGAAGGCCACTTTTCCGTTCGCTTCGGCAATGATCGGGTCGGTATAGGGATCCCACTCGGCAATCACCGTATGTTCGGTACCGACAGGTTCCGCTATCACGGTGCTGGATTCGACCTTCTCGTCGTCGCCGACTTTGACGATCGAACCCCGTGCAATATAGTGACGGTTCGCCTCACGCCCCTCGTCATCGGCGACAACAGCGAAAAGTCCTTTCTCCTCAATCTTTTCACCGACTTCCACACCTTTGTAACGCTCGAGATAATCGCCTCGCAGCTGGAAGTATTTGACGGTTCCGCTTTCTCCGGCACGAATCGTCTGCGTAATGGGTGCACCATCCTTGACGCGGAGCTCCGCCGCATAAGGAATACGGTTCGGCACATTCCATCCGTCTTTGATCACTTCGACGATCGACTCTTTCTCGTCTATTTTGCCACCGTTCGGGAACGGGAGATAGAACTTCCCTTCAATCTTTCCACTGACACCTGCGAGCTCATTCGGCTTGGCAACATCACTCTTCCGAAGTGCGTACCGGACTTTTTCATCGCCATTCTTGATCGTCAAGATGATCTCTTCGTGTATTGTCTGAACCGTCATTTCACCTGCAAACGGTGCTTTGATCTTCGGTTCGACCAGCAGAATACCCGCATTGCGTCGGTTGGCAACGAGGAGTTTTCCTTCGCTGTTGGTATAGGTCTTCAGGTTGTAGTAGCGAATGAAACCCTCTTTGGTTGCAATCGCCTGGCGCTCCGCCTTCTCGCTCGATGCGGTACCACCGATATGGAATGTTCGCAGTGTCAGCTGTGTACCCGGCTCACCAATCGACTGGGCCGCGATAATACCGATCGCTTCGCCCACTTTGACCAGTTTGCCCTCACCCATATTGAGACCGTAACATTTTGCACAGACACCGCCCTGCGCCTTACAGGTAATCGGCGTACGAATCGTAACGGCGCGCACTCCTGCGTCTTTGATCAGCTGTGCCTTTTCATCATCGATCAGCGTGCCTTCGGAGATCAGAATTTCGTTGCTGATCGGGTCGATGACATCATCGGCCAGAACACGGCCGTGGACACGGTCTTCCAGCGGCTCGATCATCTCCGAACCGATCGTGATGTCGGTCACTTCGACACCCTCGTGGGTTCCGCAGTCGTCCATCGTGACTTTGACGTTCTGGGAGACATCGATCAATTTCCGGGTCAAATAACCGGCATTCGCCGTTTTAAGTGCGGTATCCGCAAGACCTTTCCGCGCACCGTGAGTCGAAATGAAGTACTCCAGAACGTTCAGACCCTCTTTAAAGTTCGAAACAATCGGCGTTTCGATGATCGATCCGTCCGGTTTTGCCATCAATCCCCGCATACCGGCAAGCTGACGGATCTGTGCCGCGGAACCCCTCGCACCCGAGTCGGCCATCATGAAGATCGAATTGAAACCGTCTTTGTCTTCACGAATCAGCTTCATCATCGCTTCGGCGACGGCATTGTTCGTATCGGTCCAGACGTCGACGATCTTGTTGTAGCGTTCCTGTTCCGTCAGAAGGCCCGCGCTATACTGCTGCTGGATTTCACGGACACGTTTTTTCGCATCCTCGACCAGTTTGTATTTTTCATCCGGAATACGGATGTCGTCGGCAGAAATCGAAACACCCGCTGTCGTCGCGTATCTGAAACCGAGATCCTTCAGGTTGTCAAGGAATTCGGCAGAAATCTCGAGCCCGCCGTACTTGTAGACATGATCGATCAATGTGCCGATATCTTTTTTCTTCAGAACTTTGTTCCACATGTGCTCGGGGACGAAATCGGGCAGAATCGACTTGAGAATCAGGCGTCCGGCCGTCGTATAGACGACGCGACCGTCGACAATCGTACGCACGCGCGCATTGATGTCGAGATGGTCGCCGTCAAGTGCCGTAAGAACCTCTTTGACGTTGGCGAAGAGTTTGTTGGAGCCCTTGACATCCTTGCGTTCGAGCGAGAGATAATAGAGCCCCAGAACCATATCCTGACTCGGAACCGTGATCGCCTTGCCGCTTGCCGGCAACAGAATGTTCATAGAACTGAGCATCAGCAATTTACACTCCGCGATCGCCTCCTGGCTCAGCGGTACGTGGACCGCCATCTGGTCACCGTCGAAGTCGGCGTTGAACGCCGCACAGACGAGCGGATGCAGCTGGATCGCCTTGCCGTCGATCAGAACCGGGTGGAAGGCCTGGATCGAAAGTTTGTGGAGCGTCGGCGCACGGTTGAGCATCACCGGATACTCGTCGACGATCTCCTGCAGACACTCCCACACTTCGTTGGTCTTCTTCTCGATCATGTTTTTCGCCGCTTTCAGCGTCGTCGCATACCCTTTCTCCTCGAGCTTCGCGAGCAGATGCGGCTTGAAGAGCTCCAGTGCCATGTTTTTCGGCAGGCCGCACTGATCCATGCGGAGATTGGGCCCTACGACGATGACCGAACGGCCGGAGAAGTCGACACGCTTACCCAGGAGGTTCTGACGGAACCGTCCCTGCTTACCCTTGATCACTTCGCTCAGAGATTTCAGTGGCCGCTTGTTGGCCCCTTTGACGGCATTGCCCCGGCGTCCGTTGTCGAAAAGTGCATCGACTGCTTCCTGCAGCATCCGCTTTTCGTTTCGGATGATGATCTCCGGCGCATCCAGTTCCATCAGACGTTTGAGGCGCTGGTTGCGATTGATGACGCGACGATAGAGATCATTGACGTCACTGACCGCGAACTTGCCGCCATCGAGTGCGACGAGCGGGCGCAGGTCCGGCGGAAGAACCGGCAGGACATCCAGCATCATCCACTCGGGACGGTTGTTGGAATTCAGGAACGATTCGATCACTTTCAGACGTTTGACCAGCGTCTTGCGTTTTGCCTCGCTTCCCGTCTTTTCGACCTCCTCTTTGAGCGTATGGAAGAGCTCGGCAAGATCGAGATCGGCCAGCAGACGCTTGATCACTTCACCGCCCATTTCTGCATGGAATCCGCTGTCGGCGAAACGGGTGTAGATCGACTGGAACTGCTCCTCGTTGAGAATGTCATATTTCAGAACCGGCGCTTTGCCTTCGTTGTCGTAGCTCGCTTCGCCGGGATTTTCGACGATATACGCCTCGTAATAGAGCACCCGCTCCAGATCTTTCATCTTTACGCCAAGCAGCGTACCGATACGGCTTGGCAGTGAGTTGACATACCAGATGTGGGCGACCGGTGTCACCAGATCGATGTGGCCCATACGGTAGCGCCGCACTTTGGAGCTGGTAACTTCGACACCACACTTTTCACAGACGACACCCTTGTAGCGCATCTTCTTGTATTTTCCGCAGAGACACTCGTAGTCGCGGACGGGACCGAAAATTTTGGCACAGAAGAGTCCGTCCCGTTCCGGTTTCAGTGTCCGATAGTTGATCGTCTCGGGCTTTTTGACTTCACCGAAGCTCCAGGAGAGGATCTTTTCGGGGCTCGCCAGTCTGAGCTGAATCGCCTTGATATCTTTGGGGCGATTCTCTTCCGTTACTTCAATGGGTATCAGTTTCTTCATTCTCTTCTTCCTCATCTAAAAGCTCTACATCAAGTGCAAGGGACTGAAGTTCTTTCGCAAGAACGAACAGGGTTTCGGGAATTCCCGCCGGCGGCACATTTTCACCGCGTGTAATCGCTTTATAGGCACGGACGCGTCCCTCGACATCGTCCGATTTGATCGTCAGCATCTCTTTCAGGACATTGGCCGCACCGTACGCTTCGAGGGCCCAGACTTCCATCTCACCGAATCGCTGGCCACCGAAGAGCGCTTTACCGCCAACCGGCTGCTGCGTAACCAGACTGTAGGGGCCGGTGGATCGGGCGTGCATCTTCTCATCGACCAGGTGGTGCAGTTTGAGCATATACATGTACCCCACATTGACCCGCTCTTTCATCCTATCGCCCGTTTTGCCGTCGTAGAGAACACATTTGCCGTCACTGTCGATTTTTGCCATTTCGAAAAGTTTGGCAAACTCTTCCGCATTGACGCTTTCGAATACCGGCGTCGCAAATCGGACCCCTTTCGCCCAGTCACGCGCATATTTGATCAGCTCGTCATCGCTCATTGCGCTCAGCATCTCTTTGGCGTTCATCAGTTTTGCCACATCGGCGATCTTTTCCATTTTGGTGCGGAGCTGTTTGACGAAATCCTTTTTCTTCTCATTGAATATCGCTTGGATCTGCTCGCCAAGACGCTTGCCCACCAGACCCAGGTGGACCTCCAGGATCTGTCCAATATTCATACGCGAAGGAACACCCAGCGGGTTGAGGATAATCTCGACCGGCGTACCGTCTTCGAGATAAGGCATATCCATTTCGGGAACGATGTTGGAGACAATACCCTTGTTACCGTGACGGCCTGCCATCTTGTCACCCACTTTGAGCTTGCGTTTGGTGGCAATATAGACTTTGACCAGTTTTGTCACGCCGTTTGGCAGAATGTCATCTTTTTCCAGAATATGGAGCTTCTCCTCATGGTCTTCCCGCAGTTTGCGCTTCTCTTTCTGGAAATAGTTCTTCAGCGCCTCGTATTTGTGCTGAATCTCTTCCGGGAAATGCTTGGCGATTGCGCTGAGTGCGAAACGGTTGACGTTTTCAAGCTCCTCTTTGCCGATCACTTTGCCCGCTTTATAGGTTTTGCCATTGATCTCGACATCGCTTTCGAGTTTGGCACTGCCAAGCAGTGAATGGATGCGCAGCATCTCCTCGCGGTCAAGCATCAGAAGCTTGTCATGGTGCTCACGGTCGAGCTCCGCTTTCTCCTCTTCATAGGCACGGATCGCACGCTGATCCTTTTCGTACCCTTTTTTCGTGAAGATCTTGACATCGACGACGACACCCTCCATTGACGGCGGGCAGTAGAGAGACTTGTTGACCACATGCCCCGCTTTTTCACCGAAGATGGCACGCAGAAGACGCTCTTCCGGAGTCGGCTTTACTTCGCCTTTCGGCGACACTTTGCCGACCATGATCATGCCCGGCTTGATGTAGGTGCCGATTTTGACGATTCCGCTCTCATCGAGATGCTGGATATCTTCTTCACGGATATTTGGAATATCGCGCGTAATCTCTTCGACACCATGTTTCAGTTCACGCGCTTCAACCTCTTTCTCGTAGATGTGAACCGACGTGAAAGTGTCTTCACGGATCAGCTTTTCACTGACAACAATCGCATCTTCAAAGTTGTATCCGTTCCACGGCATGAATGCGACCATGATATTTTTTCCGATCGCCAATTCACCCCGGTCCATGTTCGGGCCGTCAGCGATGACCTGTCCCGCCTCGACACTCTCGCCCTTTTTGACAATCGGGCGCTGCGTGAATGTCGTATTCTGGTTGGTACGCATATTTTTCTGCAACGAGTAGTGGTCGATAAAGGCACCTTCTTCATCCTCACCCATGATATAGATGTTTTTCGAGTCGACCTTTTCGACGATACCGGCACGCCGGGCTTTGATACTGACCCATGCATCCCGGGCAATCAGTTTCTCGACACCCGTACCGACGACCGGTGCTTCGGAGATCAGAAGCGGCACACCCTGCCGCTGCATGTTCGAACCCATCAAAGCACGGTTCGCATCGTCGTGCTCAAGAAACGGAATCAGACTGGCAGCCACACCCACCACCATCAGCGGATTCAGGTCGATATAATCGATCTCGCTGCGGTCAACGAGGATGATCTCGCCATCTCTTCGCGCTTCGATCAGATCTTCGACGATTTCACCATCTTCTGTCAGCTTCGTACTCGCCGGCGCGATGGTCAGCCCCTCTTCCTGCGTTGCGGTCATGTAAACGACCTCGTTCGTCACCTTTCCGTCCACGATCTTTTTATAGGGGGCTTCAATGAACCCGAGATCATTCACTTTCGCATAGGTGGAAAGGGTATTGATCAAACCGATGTTCTGGCCTTCCGGTGTTTCGATCGGACAGATTCGGCCATAATGGGTCGGATGCACGTCGCGCACTTCAAAGCCGGCACGCTCTTTGACAAGGCCGCCTTCACCCAGTGCCGAAAGACGCCGCTTGTGGGTCACTTCCGACAGCGGATTGGTCTGATCCATAAACTGGCTCAGCTGTCCGCTTGTGAAAAACTCCAGGATCGTGTTGGTGATCATCTTGGAATTGATCAGGTCGTGGGGCATCAGCTCGTCCAGGTTGCCGCTCATCGTACTCATTTTGTCGCGGATCGCCTTCTGCATCTTGATAAGGCCCGTCTGCAGCTCGTTGCCCAGCAGTTCGCCAATCGCACGGATACGGCGGTTCCCCAGGTGGTCGCGGTCGTCGATATGGCCGCGTCCATTCTTGACGCGGATCAGGTACTGGACCGTCTTAATGATGTCCTCGTCGGTCATGACGGTGACATACTCGGGTACCTCGACACCGAGCTTGTGGTTCATCTTCATCCGGCCGACGCGCGTGAGGTCATAACGTTCGGGGTCGAAGAAAAGCTGTTTGACAAATGCTTTCGCCGCATCTTTTGTGACCGGTTCACCCGGGCGCATCACCTTGTAGATACGGATAGCGGAGAGATCGTTTTCATCCTCAATCCCTTCCGTCTGCTTCAGAAGTTTCAGACTCTCCTGGTCGGCGTGGAATGCGTTGATGACCGACTGGTCGACACCTGCAGCCAGGTCATCAGCAATAACGAACTCCTTCACACCGCTCTCGAGTATCTTTTTGAGTTTGTTTTCATCAAGCTGCGTCAGCGTGTCAAGCAGGACTTCACCGCTCTCCTGATCGATAATCGGTTCGGCAAGGTGGCGCTCTATCAGGACATCAACCGGATATTCCACCCACTCAAGACCATCTTCGACCAGTTTTTTCGCCCGTTTCGCAGAGAGCCGCTTGCCCGCGGCAATAATGAGGTTGCCATCTTCATCTTTGACATCGTACTCCAGACGTCCCGCAAAGTTCTCCGGCTTGAACGGCATCAGGAACTTGTTGTTCTTGACACGAATGTTCATCAGAGGATAGAAAAGCTTGAGTATATCCTGCTTCGTATATCCAAGCGCTCGGAAAAGAATGGTGACGGGAATCTTTCTACGCTTATTGATGCGGACATACAAAATATCTTTTGCATCGTACTCGAAATAGAGCCACGAGCCACGATCAGGAATAATCTGCGCCGTGTAGAGCAGTTTACTGCCACCCGTCGCTGCCTCTTCTTCTTTGAAAATGACACCGGGGCTTCGGTGGAGCTGATTCACGACAACACGTTCAACGCCATTGATGATAAAAGAGGTTCGTTCGGTCATCAGCGGGATATCGCGAACAAAAATGGCCTGCTCTTTGATATCTTTGACACCGGTTTTCTCACCTGTCTTGTCATTTCGTTCCCACAATGTCAGTCTGACTTTCATTTTCAGCGACACGGCATATGTGAGTCCGCGCTCCATACACTCCCTGACGGTATATTTCGGCTTGGTAATTTCACTGCCTGCATACTCGAGGGTCAGTCGGTTTTGTGGGTCGTGGATTGGGAAGATAGATCGGAAAACATGTTCGATACCACTGTCGGATCGATCCTTTTCGTTGATCATCAAAAAGTTGTCGTAACTGCTCTGTTGAAGTTGCAAAAGATTGGGGACGTCAATCTCCTGGGGAGTTTTTGCGAAATCAACACGTAAGCGGTTTCCTGATGTAAGATTGTTAAGCATGGGCTAAGACCTCATTCAGTAGTGTGTTGCATAGGAAGTACCTGGAACCGGTACGATAAGTAAGCGTAAAGCTAATAGTGTAGTGTAAAACGTATAAAGGGAAGGTTGCACCTTCCCTTTATATATATGTTTTAAAATGTTATTTAACTTCGACAGTCGCGCCAGCTTCTTCGAATTTCGCCTTGAGCTCTTCAGCCTCTTCTTTGCTGGCACCTTCTTTAATGGTCGTCGGAGCGTTGTCGACAGCCTCTTTCGCCTCTTTGAGACCAAGGCCTGTCACTTCACGGACAACTTTGATGACGTTGATCTTCTTCGCACCCGGGCTTGTCAGAACGACATCAAATTCGGTTTTCTCTTCCGCAGCTCCGCCAGCTTCGCCACCGGCAGCACCCGCTACGACCATCGGAGTCGCAGATACACCAAAGCGCTCTTCGAACTCTTTGACAAGTTCGTTGAGTTCAAGAACAGACAGACCTTCAATATATTCAAACAATTCTTCTTTTGTAATTGCCATCGTTATCTCCTATAGATAGATATTTTTTTCGGCTTTAAGCCACATCAATATTTACGCCGCGATTATGCGGCTTCTTCTTTTTTCTTCGCCAGATTGTCGAGTCCTGCAGCCAGATTGCGCAGAGGCGCCGTCCAGACAGACAGAAGCATGCCGAGCAGTTCTTCGCGTCCCGCCAGTTTGCTATACTCATCGATTTTTCCAGCGTCAACCGGCTGTTTGTCGATAACACCGCTTTTGATGACGAACTTGTCATTTTCTTTGGCGTATTTCGCGACAGCTTTGGCCGTAGCGATCGGATCTTCTCCCCAGACAGCCATGTTGGTATCGACAAGTTCGACACCTTCGATGCCTGCATTCTTAAACGCGATGCTCGCCAGCGTGTTTTTGATGACACGTGCTCCGAGTCCGGCTTCGAAACCGATTTTACGGAAGCTCTCCATCTCTTGGACTGTCATCCCTTTGAAATCGACGATGACAACACAGTTGGCCTGGTCAAACGCATCGGAAAGTTCCGCTACCAGCTGTTCTTTTTCGCTTCGGGTCATATTTCCTCCTTTCCGACTGAGACTTCAAGAAGGGCGGTGCAATACCGATTAAGCCAATGGCCCCTAACTATCTCCAGTCTAAGATAACGTGCGCATTGCGCTTATTTGATATCCATCAACTCGGTGGTATCGAGCTTTACAGAAGGGCTCATCGTCAGCGAGAGCGCTGCATTCTGGATATAGCGGCCTTTCGCTGCGGCCGGTTTCTGCTTATTGATGGCAACGACGAACGCTTTGAGGTTCTCGGCGAGTTTGTCGGCATCGAAACTCGCTTTGCCAATACCGGCATGAATGTTGCCTTTTTTGTCGACACGGAAGTTGACCTGTCCGCCTTTGGCATTTTTGACCGCCTGTGCGACATCCATCGTAACCGTTCCGGTTTTCGGGTTCGGCATCAAGCCTTTGGGTCCGAGAATACGGCCGATCTTGCCGACCTGTCCCATCATATCCGGTGTTGCGATGACAATATCGAAATCCAGATTCCCGTTCTGAATCTCTTCAACAAGATCTTCCGCTCCAACGATATCGGCACCTGCTTCTTTCGCCTCGTCCGCTTTTGCACCTTTTGCAAAGACGGCAACACGAACGGTTTTACCGGTCCCGTGCGGCAGGACGACCGCACCACGGACCATCTGATCCGCGTGACGGGGATCGACGTTGAGACGAAGGGCCAGTTCGACTGTTTCGTCGAATTTCGCCGATTGAAGATCTTTGACGAGCTTGGTCGCTTCGTCGACTGTATAGGTTTTGTTGGTATCAATTTTTTCGAGCAGTTTCTGTACTCGTTTGGAAACTTTTTTAGACATTATTGTTTTCTCCGCAAATTTTTTTTGCTACCGCATCTTTTCGATCTGGCGGTAAAGATCCTTTAGTCGATGACCTCGACACCCATGCTTCGGCAGCTGCCTTCCACAATTTTTGCAGCCGCTTCTTCGTCATGAGCATTCAAATCGTCCATTTTCGTTTTCACGATATTCATGATCTGCTCACGTGTGATTTTGGCCACTTTGTTCTTCAATGGGTTGTCACTTCCCTTTTGCAAGCCGATCTCTTTCTTGATCAGATCGGTTACCGGGGGTTTCTTTGTGATAAACGTAAAGCTTCTGTCGGAGTAGACGGTAATGACGACCGGGATGTTATACCCCATCATGTCTTTCGTCTTTTCGTTGAACGCTTTACAGAACTCCATGATGTTTACACCACGCTGTCCAAGCGCAGGACCTACTGGAGGAGACGGATTCGCCTTCCCGGCAGGAATTTGCAATTTGAATTCATCAACAACTTTTTTTGCCATTGCGTTTCCCTTCTGTAATAAGTTTAATTAAATGATTTTTTCGACTTGCGAGTAGAGAATCTCTACCGGCGTACTTCGACCAAAGATCGAAACGTTGAGCTTGAGCTTGCCATGCTCGAGATCGAACTCCTCCACCATACCGGTGAAGTTTGCAAACGGACCATCGATGATCCGGACCATCTCGCCCGGTTCGAACGAGATTTTTGGTTTCGGTGCCGCACGATGACGAACTTTATCCAGAATATTTTGAACGTCACTCTCACTCAGAGGAGTCGGTTTCTTCGACTCCCCAATAAAACGGGATACCCGAGGCAACGACTGGATCTTGTGCCACAGATCGGTATCGAGATCCATTTTGGCGAAGACATATCCCGGATAGAGTGAGCGTTCTGTAATCTTTTTCTTTCCGTTTTTTACTTCGATAACATCTTCGGTCGGTACGACAATCTCTTCGATTTTGTCCTGAATACCGAGCTGTTCCGCCATTGTTTCAATTGCGTTTTTGACACTTCTTTCACTGCCTGCGTAGGTTTGTATCGCATACCATTTTGCTGCCATCAAATCCCCTTAAATCAACGCAGAAAGCGATGCAGACATGATCACATCGATCAGTGCGAGAAAGAGTGATACGACTGTTACGACTACAAATACGGCAAAAAACGCCTGTCGAACCTGCATTTTGGTTGGAAAAATGACTTTGGATAGTTCTATTTTTGCATGGTTGACATAGGTAATCAATTTTTCCATGATTTCATTTCCTTAACGTGGCAGGGCAGGAGGGACTCGAACCCCCAACACTCGGTTTTGGAGACCGATGCTCTACCATTGGAGCTACTGCCCTAAAAAAAGCGAAACCCGATCACGGGTTTAGCTTTTGAGTTTCACCTCTTTATGAAGTGTATGTTTGTTGCAGCGTGAACAGTATTTTTTCGTCTCAAACTTCTCTGTATGAGTTTTTGAGTTTTTTGTCGTCGTGTAGTTGATCTCACCACACTCGCTGCATTTCAATCCTATATTGATTCTCATTGATATTATCCTTCGGGTTGAAGGCACCTTTCAAAGGGTGCCTTCATGGGTTCATTATGCAAGGATCTTGGAAACAACACCTGCACCGACAGTACGTCCGCCTTCGCGGATCGCGAAGCGGGTACCCTCTTCAAGTGCGATCGGAGCGATAAGCTCTGCCGTGATCTTCACGTTGTCACCAGGCATAACCATTTCAGTTCCCTCAGGAAGCGTGATGGCTCCAGTTACGTCCGTTGTACGTACGTAGAACTGCGGGCGATATCCGTTGAAGAACGGAGTATGGCGGCCACCTTCCTCTTTGGTCAGAACGTAGATTTCCGCTTCGAACTTCGTATGAGGCGTGATGGAACCAGGCTTACAGAGAACCATACCGCGCTCAACATCCTCTTTTTTTGTACCGCGAAGAAGAACACCACAGTTGTCACCGGCTTCACCGCACTCCATCTCTTTGCGGAACATCTCGACGCCTGTAACCGTTGTTTTCTGAGTATCACGGATACCGACGATTTCGATTTCATCACCAACGCAGACTTTACCACGCTCGATACGTCCTGTAACGACCGTACCACGTCCGGAGATAGAGAAGACGTCTT
>NZ_JAOZPV010000107.1 GCF_029932565.1 Hydrogenimonas sp. | reverse complement strand
GTATGAGCCACGATTTCGAACTCGCCATCGAGTGCGGGTCGAACATGATCCGTGTGGGATCGCTGCTGTTTAAATAGGCAGGGACCCTATAACGGTGTTTGACACATCGCCGTTGGTTCCGAGTCTACGAACGCTTTTGCGTTCGAGACGGTCTTCGGCCGGAATGGTATCCTACTCCACTTTCTCTCCGCTTTTTCATCACGATATAATTGTGAAAGATCATTAACAAAGGAGGTCGAGATGCGCTTCAAAGACCGAAAGGACGCCGGTCGCCATCTAGCTCAGGCCCTGCTTCCCTACCGCCACGAAAATCCGCTGGTGCTGGCCATTCCTAGAGGCGGCACCGAAGTGGGATTCGAGGTTGCCAAGACGCTGGATGCCGACTTCGACCTGCTCATCGCCAGGAAACTCCCTTTTCCCGACAATCCTGAATCGGGCTTTGGCGCCATCGCCGAAGACGGCTCGGTCTATATCATCCCCTACTACGCCGACCTGCTCGATTCCGATCTGGTCGCACGTATCGTCGCATACCAGAAAGGCGAAATCGAGCGACGCGTCCGCACGCTGCGCGGCGGGCGTCCCATTACACCGGTAACCGGCCGTACCGTCATTTTGGTCGACGACGGCATCGCCATGGGCTCGACGATGCACGCCGCCATCGCATTCTGCCAGCACCAGGGTGCAGCCAAAATCGTCGTCGCTGCCCCTGTCGGAAGTCCCCGTGTCAAAGAGGAACTTGAAGAGATCGTCGATGACGTCGTCATTCTCTCCACTCCGCCCTGGTTCAGAGCCGTGGCCGAAGCCTACGAAAACTGGTACGACGTAAGCGACGAAGAGGTTCTGGAGATTATGGCAAGATGGAAAGAGAGTGGAACCCATCTCAAACATCCCTATAGGCGCTAACACAGATTTTTGCTACGGGTCGGGGAGAACCAACGACGAATCGGGACAAAAGCCCGCCGATTTCGTTGAAAAAACTTGAACGATGGGGTTCTAGAGAGTCAAATTGAATTTCAATGCCATTCCCTCTTTCGTCTCGACGATTTCAGCGTAGGATGGGACGGGCGGTTTCTGTTTGGCAAGGGCGTTGCCGAGCGATTTGGCCACATGATGGAAATTCCGGTGCATCGGAAAAACGATGTAGTGTACATGTCCATCCCGCAGTCTTTCACCCAGCATATCGATGAGGATATAGTAGACCGCTTTGTTGACGGCACGCTGAACGACGTACTCTTTCATCAAGGCGATATTTTTTAGCCACACCTCTTTTTCAATACTGCTCATCTGCTCATTCGTTTGTGTCCACTCCATTGTCTCGTGAAGAAATATTTCCGTATCGGCTACGGCATTTTCCATTATCCGTGTGACATCCGGTACATGTTTTTCTATCTTTCCAAGCAGCACACTGCCCTCCAAAGGCTCTCTTTTGATGCCGAAGTGGAGAGTCCCTTCACGGAGTGTCCGGGTGTCGAGCGCTTCGATCAGCTGTATCAGCGTGTCGAGATAGATGAAGCGATCCTCTTTGGCATAGTCGAAGAGAATACCGTATTTCGAACAGATCGGTTTTGGACCGGCATATTGAAGTGTATGATGCATCGATTATTTCCTTCCGGAAGCTATAGATTTGTAATGGTGCCGAAGAAAGGGTATGAGACCGAAAAGATATCCGATCCAGAAAATGGCCGAAGGGAATGTGCCCGGATCACCCCCTTCAAATATATCAATCCCCGGAATGATGAATGAGAGGACAATGATAGTGCCGGCAATCCCTTCAAGCACGACGAATCTCCAACTGTAAGGGATATATCGGCCATTGGCATTCTCTTTCAATATGCAGATTCCGAAAGCTGCAAGTGTCATGGCGACAAGCATCGGCGCCCAGACGGGACCGACCCATGGCGTCGGAATGAGAAAAAGAATATCCCATGTTCCAAAGGAAGCAGGCCAGTCGAGAACGATCTTTAGAAAAATGTAGTAGAAGATGTCCCAGATGCCGAAGAGTATCAGAAAAGCTGCCACTCTGCTCTGAAGTCTGGTATAGGACAGTTGCGCGGTCGTCCAGATGACAACAAGCGTCATCGCCTCCCGTACCAGTTCATTCAGAAGGATATTGGGTTCGATCGGCGTCAATGGAAAGGCAAACCCTTCGGGATAGTAGATCTTCCTCAGATAGACGACGACGGAACTTTCGATGAACGCGAATGCGACAGCCCATAGCGACAACCAGACGATCTGTCGTGCCAACGGATGATCTATAGTGTCAGAATCGGTAGGCATCGATGTGTTCACGAACACTCTCCACCAGTGATTCGAGGGTCTCCTGGAGATACTCCTGGATACTCTGTTCACTCGTGAAAGGTGGAACCCATTTTTTCTGGGTCAATCCCACATGCTTCGTGATCTTTTTGTTGCCCTGTTCAATGAGAAGTGTCACACGGGCGGTCGCTTCGAGATTCTCTTTGGTCAGTTCATCACGATTGAGTGTCGCGCCAAGCCGGTCGATGAGGATCGTGATCTTCGCGATCTTCGGGTTGGCGCTCTTTTTTGTCGTGACGTTGCATCCTTCAACCTTCAGCGCTTTGATGATCGACTCCTGGAACCAGCGATCGACCGGTTGCGAGATTGTTACGGTCGTAACGATCTTTCCCGCTTTGATAATCTTTCCGACAACACCTCTGTTCTTTCTGATATCTTTGACAGCCGCCAGATAGATCGTGCCGCTTTTCTGATAGACGGCGGGATTGGGTTCGAAGGGTTCGAGTGCGATGGAGGCCTGGGGTTTCTGGGCACAGCCGGCAAACCCGATGAAAATCGTAATGATCACCGTCCAAAGAGTCGTAAAAGATCGAATCATAGTCATAACCTGTTTTGAAATCGTGCTGCAATGATAGCATTTGCAGTTTTAAAAAATGCAGAACCCATCTCAACAATCCGGGCAACCGTGAAGGTTGTGATGATGGAGATCAAACGGAATCGGAGTGATAGTGCCTGTTCAAAAAGGTGTTGAGGGCATTGGCGAATGCATGGGCATCTTTTTGCGTGAAAGGTTTTGGCCCGCCGGTTACGACACCGCTTTCACGGAGTTCATCCATCATATTGCGCATCGTCAGATACTGTTTGATGTTATCGGCGGTGTAACGTTCACCGCGATGGTCGATGGCATGAGCGCCTTTTGTGATGACCCGATCGGCAAGCGGTATATCGGCCGTGATGACGAGATCGCCCGATTCGACCATCTCGACGATGAAATCGTCCGCTTTGTCCGCTCCCGCTTCGACGATGTGCGACGTGAGACGATTTGACGCTCCCATATTTACCTTTTTGTTCGAAACGAGTATAAGGGGTAGTTTCAGACGTTCCGATGCACGCAGGACAATCGGCTTGAGCAGATTTGGAAAGGCATCGCCGTCAATAAAGATTTTCATTCCGCAATCATAGCAGATTTCGGTACAATCGCACTATGCAAAAGCGAGCGAAACTGGGCAGATGTCCCGAATGCGGCGAAGCGGTAGTCGACCGAGGAGAGTTTTATGGATGCGAAGGGTGGCGTGCCGGCTGCGATTTTACCATCTCCGTGTATGCACTCGCTTCGATCGGCCACTACAGGATATCCCCAAAACAGATGCGAAAACTTCTCAAAGGCCCCGTTCGCATGAGTTTCAACATGTCGAGCGGAGTGGAACGGCTCTTTACTGTTGAGCTCAAAAAGGTTGAGGAAAAGTGGCGGCCATGGATCGATTTCGAAGCCGGCAGTGAACTGGAGGTATTGGGAGAGTGCCCGCTGTGCGGTGCCGATGTAGTCGAGAGCCCGCTCAGTTATGGGTGTTCCCGCTGGGATGAAGGGTGTGAGTTCGCAATTTTCAAAAATTCGATTAAGCGTTTCGGCGGTAAAATGCTGAGCAAACAAAAAGCCAGAGAGCTGTTGTCGACCGGAGTGACCGAGGTGACGATCCGGGATTTTGACGGATCGGAAAAGCGCGTGCCGCTGCTGCTCGACAAAGACTTTGGCTGCAGAATCGATTTTAAAGGAGAAGAGAGATGATCGAATTGGATGAGACGTATCAAAAAAAATATGAGGATGCGGTGGCACGTGCCGCCGACAATCCTGAGGATGAAAATCTCAAACCGATTGTGGCACTCGATACACTTCTCAAAGAGATCGAAAATAACAGTTTGATGGAGATGATCGATCTGGACCCCTATTTCGGGGAGACCTCGCTTCCATTGAAAGAGCATACCGACCTGCTGGCGGAGCGGTATCCCGAAGAGTTCGATTTTTTTAAAACGATGATGGACGATCTGCAGGAAGAGATCGAAATCCATTTCGAAGTGACGGAGATGTATGAAGATGAGGAGTTCGACCAGTTCGTCGAAGATCTCCGCATCATCAAGGCGCGCTACAGTGATCTTTTCAGAG
>NZ_JAOZPV010000006.1 GCF_029932565.1 Hydrogenimonas sp. | reverse complement strand
CTGGATTTTTGATCATCTCTTGTCTTTCTGGCGTTCGAACAGCATGAGGCAGCTCACAATCTGCTTCTCTTTCTTTTTCCTTTGGTACTGCATCACCCACCTGGGATGCGGCAAAGCTTCGATAGCATCGAAAAAGTTGCAGCGTTCATTGAGCTTTTCGAGGTAGGCTTTGTTTTTGCCTTTGCCCACGCTGGCGATACGACGGTCGACATGGGGGTATGCCATCTGTTTTTCGATACTCTCGACGACGAGTCACGGCAGGCCGTCGGCTTCGAAGTGTACCAGTCGCAGGGCGTTGCTCTCGATCCCCTCGCGCCGGGCGAAAAAGTCCCGTTCGACCGGTTCGTCGCGCCAGCTGAGAATCGGGCGGCGATGGTGCTGTGGGGATTGACGAAGGCGGTGGCCATATACTCGCCCTGGTGCACCAAGGCTGCCACTTCATCGGGCTCGGTGTAAAGAGTGTCGGGAAGTTCGTTGCAGTAGAGCCACGGGGGAGCGCCGGGTCAGGAGCTTCCGGGCGGAGCGTTTGGAGAGGTCGACCTTTTTCATGGCGTCGGCTGCGAAGCGGTACCTAAGATTTCCGCTTCGATCGACTCCATATGTTCCCCGTTGAAGGGGCTTAACCCCACCCGCACCAGATAGTTGTCAAGCAGGATGAGCCCGTCCAGGAAATTGTCAAGTCGGCCTGTGTTGTTGAAATCTTCCGGTGCGAAAGCGGGGAACCTCTTCATCACCGCTTCGGGCGTCGCCTCCCCTTTTTTCCAGCCGCCCGCTTCCAGGAGGGTGTCCAGAAACCACAACACGCCCGCCGAAGCGTCGATGTCGCTCACTTTTTTGAACCCTACCGGATAGATCGCCATCCTTCCCATATCGGGCTCTTCCGACACCTCGAAACCGAGGCGTAGCCTGCGCATCCGTTGGGCCGGCTCGTAGTGGGAAAGTTTTTCGAGAGCTCTTCGGTAACGGTGTTCGAACTCCTCTTTCGAGACCTCTTCGATGCGTTCGGAAGCGTTCTGCTCTTCCACATAGAGTACTCCCTCCCCCAGAAAGTAGCTTCGATACAGCCATCCGTCGGCCACGACTTCCACCTCTTTGCTGCCGGGGTCGTATTTACCCACGAGCTTCAACCGGGTATGTTTCGCGCTGTAGGGGTAGATCTCATAGTAGCCGTCCACGCTGCCGTTGGCATCGAACCGAAGCACGACGAAGTCGTAACTGTTGAGTTTGTCGAAAGTTTTTTCGTCCATCAGATCGGGATCGAGGGGAAGAAAGGTTTCGTTGGCATAGTAGCGTATCTCCTCTCCTGCGGGGGTTTCGACCCGCAGGAGAGCCATGGCAAAGAGTGAGAGAAAAAAAAGACGCATAACTTTCATGGCTCGTTGAATGGGCGTCTCCAAGGGAGAGAGTCCCTCAGATATCCTGCTCGATGATGCGCTGGAAGGTGTTGAAGTAGATATCGTTCAATCTCTCCATCGGCATCGCGATATCGTTGACCTTGAGTGTATCGCCGCCGACGGTGCCCACCTTTTCGCACTTCAGACCACGCTCGGCCGCCATGTTCGCCACGGTTTCGACATTTTCGGGGGCCACCTCCAGCAATGCGCGGGAGAAGCTTTCGCTGAAGATATTGACAGCGTCACCCAGATCGGCTGCCACGCTCGCACCTTTGCCGCCCACGGCCGCCATTTTCGCGACGGCGATAGCGAGGCCACCCACATTGAGATCTTTGGCGGCTTTGAGGAGCCCTTTTTTGTTGGCTTCGATAACCAGATCCCACAGAGCCAGCTCTTTGTCGTAATCGATCGCCGGCAGCGTTCCGCCGGTCGTTTTGAAGAGCTCCTTGAGATAGATGCTGCCACCAAATTCCCTGCGGGTTTCCCCGATAAGCAGCAGCGCATCGCCCTCTTCCTGGAAAGCGGAAGGCAGTACCTTGTGCTGGTCATCGTTGACGCCGACCATTGCGATCGTCGGCGTCGGGAAGACGCTGACACCGTTCGTTTCGTTGTAGAGCGAGACGTTACCGCCCGTAACGGGAGTGTTGAGCTTCGCACACGCCTCCTTGATCCCTTCGCACCCCTGGGCGAACTGCCACATCACTTCGGGGTTTTCGGGGTTGCCGTAGTTGAGGCAGTCGGTGATCGCGAGCGGACGTGCACCTGTCATCGCCACATTCCGGCCCGACTCGATCACTGCAGCGGCCGCGCCCCCTTTCGGATCGATATAGCAGTAGCGCGGATTGCAGTCGGAACTCATCGCGATGGCCCGGCCGTTCTCCTTGACACGGATCACCGAACCGTCCAGGTCGCCGCCCTTTTTCACCGTATTGGTCTGGACCATCGAGTCATACTGCTCGTAGACCCACGCCTTGTCCACGACTTCGATCGACTTGACAATCGTTTCGAACGCCTCCTGGTTCGACGGAAGCTCATATTTGTCAATATCAATTTCCGCGATCTCGTCCAGATATTTCGGGCGAGCCGTCGGACGGTCAAGTACCGGAGCCTCCTCGCTAACCGGGTCGACGGGTACTTCCGCCACCTTGTCACCATGCCAGTAGAGCTCCATGAGCCCCGTATCGGTCACTTCGCCGATGACGGCACAGTCGAGCTCCCACTTCTCGAAGATTTCGATGATCTTCTCTTCGGTCCCTTTGCGTGCACAGATCAGCATACGCTCCTGCGACTCGGAGAGCATCAGTTCGTATGGGGTCATCCCCTCTTCCCGCATCGGGACTTTGTCCAGATCCATCCGCATGCCGCTGCCGCTTCGCCCCGCCATCTCGAAGGAGCTGGATGTCAGCCCTGCGGCACCCATATCCTGAATACCGACGACATAGTCGGTTTTGAAGAGTTCGAGACACGCCTCCAGCAGCAGTTTTTCGGTAAAGGGGTCGCCAACCTGAACCGTCGGACGCAGGCTCTTGGACTCTTCGGTGAAACTGTCGGAGCTCATCACTGCGCCGCCCAGACCGTCGCGGCCCGTCTTGGAGCCGACATAGATGACCGGGTTGCCGACACCCTCCGCTTTGCCATAGAAGATTTCATCTGCTCTGGCGATACCAAGCGTAAAGGCATTGACCAGGATATTGCCGTTGTAACTGTCGTCGAAAAAGGTTTCGCCACCCACCGTCGGGACACCCATGCAGTTGCCGTAACCGCCGATACCCGCGACGACACCCCGCACCAGGTGGCGCTGATAGGCGGCACTCTGGTCGTCGCCGCGTACACGCCCGAAGCGAAGCGCATTCAGATTCGCCACCGGCCGGGCACCCATCGTGAAGACGTCGCGCAGTATGCCGCCAACGCCGGTCGCCGCGCCCTGATAGGGTTCGATAAAACTGGGATGGTTGTGGCTCTCCATTTTGAAAACCGCAGCGTAACCGTCTCCGATATCGATGACTCCGGCATTCTCGCCCGGTCCCTGAATCACCCAAGGCGCTTCGGTCGGAAAACCGCGGAGATATTTTTTGCTCGATTTGTAGCTGCAGTGTTCGCTCCACATGGCACTGAAGATGCCGATCTCCACCATATTTGGAAGACGGCCGAGAATCTTCTGAATGTGCTCGAAATCCTCTTCGGAAAGTTTGTGCGCCTTCAATATTTCGGCAATATCCTGTTGCATACGGGTACCCTTGCAGATGAAATGTAAAAGTTGGTGTGATTATAGTCTAAGAGTGCTTGTTGTTTGATGAAAAAGATTGGGAGAAGAGGAAAATTTCAGAAATTCCGATGCGCCGCTCTCCTTCTGAAATGTATAATTTTGAAAAAGCTTGCTATTGGCAGATGTTTCAGCTATACTTCACCTCAAGAAAGATGATTTCGATTCTCGTCTTTGTGTGTGACCGTTCTACCTCGACCCTTCGAATTAGAGTTATAACCCGCAAAACAGCTTCAATCCTTTCGAATTTTTTATAAAAGGGGTATCTCATGGCAGATATTATCAACGGAACCGTCAAATGGTTCAATACGGAAAAAGGGTATGGTTTCATCCAGCCTGAAGATGGCGGCAAGGATGTTTTTGTACATTTCCGTCAAGTCAACCACACCGGTTTCGGCCGCGTCGAACTCAACGAAGGTCAGAAAGTGACGTTTTCAATCGGCCAGGGCGAAAAAGGTCCTCAGGCAGAGAACGTAACTCCGCTTTAATCGACAAAGGGGGCAGCGCCCCCTTTTCCTCCCCTCCCCCTCTTTCCGTCACATATCTTTATTGATCAAAATATCCAATTCGAACAGCTTTTGATCCCATCGGCTCAACGGCACCTCCGAATCGTCTTCTTTGACAACATGATTCAAAACTGTCGCCCCCTCGCTCGCTTTCCCTTCAATGAGACACTGCGTCACAATGTTCTGCAATGATTCATTCAGCGGATAGAGCAGCTCCAGGTCGCTTTTGCCTTTGAAAATTGCCAAAACACGAAGTGGAGCACCATTCGCCTGCACCCCTTCCAGAATCTCCATCTTGTCGTTTTTTGCAAGGCTCTCCACACTGCCGAGTCCGAATACCGCTCGCACCACGGCATCTGTCGCTTTGCCAAAGGTATAATTCTCCGGCATCGAAACCCTTTCATCCACAAGCGTATACCCATTAAACAGTGTCGCGAACGTCCGATCGATCGAAAGTGCATCGGCGGTACGGTGTCTCCTTTCGATCCGTTTCAACGGCAGTACGAGGCGGCAATCGCCATATCTCAGAAACATGCTGCTTTCCGTAAACGTGACGGGAGCGATGCTTCTGCTGCTGAGGCGCCACAGAATGGCAACCGCCAATACGACGAGAGCCAGTATGATCCACTTACTCAACAGTGACACTTTTTGCGAGGTTGCGGGGCATGTCGACATCGTTGCCCAGACGTATCGCGATCTCCATCGCGAGCAGCTGTTCGACAACCATCATTTCGAAAAATTCAAGCATCGGATGTTTGTGCGGATGGGTTAGGATGAAATCGTCCGCCAGATCGAACATTTCAGGAGATATCGAGAGTATCGTCGAATCGCGTGCACTGAGCTCTTCGACATTGCTTTTTGTTTTGTCGTAGAGCAGCGTTCTGGGCATCAGTGCGATCGTGAAAAGCTCGGCGTCCGCGAGGGCG
Organism: Hydrogenimonas sp.; assembly: GCF_029932565.1. Lineage (GTDB taxonomy): Bacteria > Campylobacterota > Campylobacteria > Campylobacterales > Hydrogenimonadaceae > Hydrogenimonas. Next base: position 39,219 of record NZ_JAOZPV010000006.1, on the reverse strand, counting down.
ATCGGGCCATGTTTCATTTCGCCTGCCGGATACCCTTCTGCGTGAAGATAACTGATCTCCTTGAGCTTCAACGCACCTTCCAGCGCCAACGGGAAAAAGATGTCGCGGCCGATAAAAAAGAAGCCGTGACCATGCAGATAGCGTTTTGAGAGGCGTTTGCACTTTTCGTGCACATCGAGAGACTTCTGAAGCACTTTGGGCACGTAACTCATGTATCGGAGCTCTTCGCGCATCGTATACTCCGCGATCGTTCCCTGTTTTTTGGCGAAGAAAAGCGTCAGCATCCAAAGCACCATGACCTGCGTCGCGAAGGCTTTCGTACTGGCAACCCCCTTTTCGATTCCGGCACGTGTCAGAATGGTCGCATCGGCAAGACGTACGATGGAGGAGTTGTCCACATTGCAGATGGCCAGTGTCCTCAGCCCCGCATCTTTTGCCATTCTGAGCGCTTCCAGTGTATCGGCCGTTTCACCACTCTGACTGATGACAATAAAGAGCGTGTCATCGGTCAGAAGGGGCTCTTTGTATCGGAATTCGCTGGCGATTTCGACATTGACCGGCATCTTTGCCTGCCGTTCGAAGAGATAGCTCGACGTCAGCGCCGCGTGGTAACTGGTCCCGCAGGCACAGATTTTGATCCGTGAAATATTTTCAAGGAACGTGTCGTCAAGTTCGTCGAATACGATGTCATTGTCCAGCACCCGCCCGATCATCGTATCGCTGACCACCTGATACTGTTCGTATATCTCTTTTTCCATGAAAAAGCGGTAGCCGCCCTTCTGGGCAGTCAGTTTGTCGCCCGAAAGGGGTACGAAGCCCAGAGCGATCGGTTCGGCATGGATCTCTCCGGACGTCGCATAGCCGATCGTACCGTCCTCCATATAGGCCACCTCTTCCGCCTCGCCGATCAGCGGTGCATCGGAGGATGCGAAAAAGACTTCGTTGCTGCTGTTTCGTCCGATAATCATCGGTGAGCCCTTCCGGGCGAAGAAAATCGTATCGGGAGCTTTCTGTGTAATGAGAAGGACGGCATAGGCACCGTCGAGCTGATCGATCGTCGCTTTGAATGCTACGAAAAGATCACTGTAGCGGTTCATCTCTCTTTCAAAAAGGTGGACGATCACCTCCGTATCGGTCTGGCTCAGAAAATTGACACCCAGATCCTCGAGCATCTCCTTGATTTCACGATAGTTTTCGATAATACCATTGTGAACGACATAGCTGTATTCACCCATATGGGGATGGGCATTGAGTTCGGTCGGCTTGCCGTGCGTCGCCCAGCGGGTATGCCCGATGCCGACACCGGGGCCCTCCGTTTTGAAATTTTTCGTCTTCTCATCAAGATTGGTCAGCTTTCCTACCGCTTTGAAGGATTGAATATGCCCCTCCTGCATCACCGCGATGCCAGCCGAGTCATATCCGCGATACTCCAGTTCGCGCAACCCTTCGATCAATTGGCTTTTAATCTCTCTTTTACCGATATATCCGACTATTCCACACATAAAATATCTCCTCTATTTTCTCAAGACACAATAGCATCGGCGAATATCTTCAAATGTTCATGATTTCGTTACTTGCCAAGGCAGAATTCACCAAACATTTTATCCATAATATCGTTAAAATCCACTGGTTTCGAAATCGAACTGATCGCCTTGATCGCATCGTTCAGATGGAAGGCGAACAGTTCGAGCTCTCCCATCTCAAGAGGTTGTTTCGCCTGGCTGATCGCCCTTCTGGCCTCTTTTACCGCTTCGATCTGCCGGCTGGAAATGAGAAGAATTTCATCGCCCTGCGCCATATGGGAGAGTCTCTTTTCGAGCGCATCGATCATCTCTTCCCCCTTTTTTTCGCGTGACAGAAAGAGCGGGCTGTACGTTTCAATTTTCGCGATATCCAGTTTGCGCGGCAAATCGGTTTTGTTGACGACGACAATCATCTCTTTCTCTTCGGCATATCGTTCGATAAGTGTGAGAATCTGCTCATCCTCTTCATCCCACTGCCTGCTGGCATCGAACATCGCGATCACGATATCACTCTGTTCGATCGCGGCCACCGATCGCGCGATGCCGATCTTTTCGATCGTATCGGCCGACTCACGAATGCCTGCCGTGTCGACGATTCGTACCAGATGGGTACCGATACGGATCTGCTCCTCTATCGTATCACGGGTTGTTCCCGCCACCTCGCTCACGATGGCACGTTCGTAATTGAGCAGTGCATTGAGCAGAGAACTCTTTCCGACATTCGGTTTGCCGATGATTGCAACCTTGAAGCCTTCGATCAGGCCGCGTCTTCGTTCACTCGATCGCACGATGGTTTCGATCTGCTCCTCCATCGTTTCGAGCTGATGCAGCAGATTGTCGACCAGATCCGCCGGAAGATCCTCTTCGGCATAGTCGATCGTGACCTCGGCAAATGCGACGGCACGAATCAGTTTGTCACGCATCGTATCGACAAATGTTTTGAGCTCTCCCTTCATCTGCCGTGCCAGAATTTTGGCGGCATCTTCGCTTTTGGCTTCGATCAGTTTGGCGATCGCTTCCGCCTCCGTCAGATCGATCCGACCGCCAACGAACGCACGTCTGGTAAACTCACCGGGTTCCGCCAGTCTTGCACCGTATGCCAACACCGTACGCAATATCTCCTCCGCCACGATCGATCCGCCGTGACACTGGAATTCGACGACATCTTCGGTAGTGAAACTGTGGGGAGCCTTGAACCAGATGACGATGGCTTCGTCGATCAGTTCATCATTGGAATCATACAGATTGCAAAGATGGGCATGACGGGGTATCAAAGAGGATTTGTTGGTAAGTTTCCGTGCAATATCGAGTGCACCGCCTCCGCTGAGACGCACGATAGCGACCGATCCCACCCCACTGGCGGTGGCAACGGCCGCTATGGTGTCGCTCACTTGCGCTCCATAAACTCGTTGACAATAATGTAACGGCCACCTTCGCGATTGGTTCGCACAGCCACATATTTGTCCGGGAAGTAATCCCGAAGCCGCGTCAATGCGATCTGGACGAGAATACCGTCAAGTACTTTGGTCTGCCCCCGTCCCTCGTTTTCAATACGCTCGATGACCGGCTGGAGATAGTTCTCGATCATCGCTTCCTGATTTTGCAAAAATTCCGCAATTTCGAGCCGAACCTTGTAGCCATATTTGCTGTGAATCCAGTTGTAGAGAAGATAGGCGAGCGCTTTGTAGCGATACCCCTCTTTGCCGATCAGCAGCGCCGCGTCGTTGCCGTGAAACTCCACAAGAACCGTTTCATCGTTGAAAACCGACACCCTGATGGGTTCGATATCGAAACAGGCGTGTTCGAAAAGATCGTTGATATCCGTTTCGATCTCGGCCACGACAGTCGTGATATCCGGGGTTTCCGTATAGAAATTTCCAAAAATCTCATCATCCCGCTTCAGTGAAAACTCTTTTTTCGGCTCCTTGTTTTCAACTCGCTCTGTTTCCTCGGCAACCGGTTTGGCAATTTTTTCTTCCGTCTCGGCACGGGTCTCTACAACATTTTTGACTCTCTCCCTGGGCTCGGAAGAGGCTTTCTGTTTTCGCCTTTTTGGCATCTCGCCTTTGTTTCTGTTTCTCTTTTTTGACGGCATTGCCGCAACGATGATGGCCGACTTCCGTCCAAATCCCAAAAACCCGCGGGAGGGGTTTTGCACGACCTGTATATCGAGTTCGGTAATCGAACAGGAAAACTCTTTGGCAGCCTCCGCATACGCCTCTTCAAGAGTCGAAGCTTCGAACCTTTTCATTACTCAGCCTTTGGCTGCTTCTCGAGCATGCGATTGATCATCAGCTGCTGTGCGACAGAGAAGATGTTGTTCGTAAGCCAGTAGAGTACGAGACCCGCCGGGAACGTGACGAAGAAGAAGGTAAAGACGATCGGAAGCCATTTGAAAATCTTCTCCTGCATCGGGTCGGTAAAGTTGCTCGGTGTCACCCGCTGATGCAGCCACATCGATGCACCCATCAGAATCGGCAGAACGTAATAGGGGTCCATCACGGAGAGATCCTGAATCCATAGAATCCATGGTGCCCCTTTGAGCTCGATCGCATTGAGGAGAACACGGTAGATGGCAAAGAAGACCGGGATTTGCAGAAGCATCGGCAGACAGCCACCCAGCGGATTCGCTTTGTGCTTCTTGTAGAGCTCCATCATATGCATGTTCATCTTCTGCGGATCGCCCTTGTATTTCGCCTGAATCTCCTTGATCTTCGGCTGCAGCTGTTTGAGACGGTGCATCGATACCATCCCTTTGTAGGTAAGCGGATAGAGAATCAGACGGATCAGCAGTGTCAGTGCTACGATCGTCCATCCCCAGTTGGGAATGGAACTGTGCAGCCACATCAGCACTTTGAACATTGGAGCGGCGATGAAGGTAAACCAGCCGAATTCGATAATTTTCGTCAGCTCCGGATGGATTTTCTGCAGAATCTTGTACTCTTTCGGACCGATATACCCATGCAGAGTCCTGGATGCACCCTCTCCCTTGATGAACAGAATCGGATTCTCTTCGGCATCTTTATTGACGACAACATCCATGCCGTTTTCAAAATCGTAAAATGCTGTCGCATAGTAGCGGTCGAACGCGACGGCGATGCGCGCTTTTCGGAACGCTTCGGTTCCCTTCGCATCCCCGTCGTCGATGATCGTCAGTGTACCGTCCGCCTCTTCGATCATGACACCGTGGACCGTGTAGTTGTCGATCCGAAGATCCGGGCGGTAACCCGGAGAGATGAAGTAGGGTTTCGGTTCGCTCATCGTGATCGCGACATCGTAATGGTGATCCGGATAGATCGTAATCTTTTTCTCGACAACGAATCCGTTCAGATTCTGGGTAAACGTGATGACTTCCGGCTTCTCGCCGCTGACATCGAGTTTCGAGACGGAAACCGCATAGGGCGTATTGAAAGCGAGTTCGTTGAGCTGCGGATCACTGAAGCGGATTTCAAGAGGTTTCGGAATACGGGGATTGTTGAAGAGTTTGAGCTCTTCCCCCTCTTCCGTGCGATATTGGATATCTTTCAGATAGATCTGCGATATCCGGCCGAGTGCATCGAACTCGATGGTCGCATTCGATGTTTCAACCGTCGCGACAACACCGCTGAGCAGGCCATTGACCGATTTTTTCTGTACTGCCGGTTTCGTCGGCTCGGGTTGAGTCACGGCAACAGGAGTTGCAGCTGTTTCATTTTCGGCAGATCTCTCTTTGACCGGAGCGGTCTGAACTGTTTTGTTCTGATCCGCCAAATGTTTCGGTTTGGGCATAAAAAAGTAGTCGTATCCGATAAAAACAAGCAGGGAGAGCACCGTTGCGATGACAACGCGTGTCTGGGTATTCATATTTTCTAACACGATGGGCCTTTCGAAAAAGTATTTTTGATAACTCTGCATCCATCCCGTTCCGGAACATACCAATAGGTGATGGTGGGTATAGTGCCGTCTGATCGGTTGGGTGAAAAATGTTTACAGGAGATTTTCGGATAGTCGATTCCGCCGTCGAAGAGCTGGTTGCATCGGAGTATCCGGAGGGTTGTGGAAAAAATCGCTTTGAAAATGTTTGGATTGGTTTCGATCTGCCATTTGGCATATTCGGAACAGGTCGGATAGTATCGGCAGCTTCCAAATCCCAGCAGTGTCAGATACTTCTGGTAAAACTTCAAAGATCCCGATAATGCCTCTCTGATCATCTCATAGCCTCATTGCCCAATATCCAATCGTTTGATGGCCCGCCTGAAAGCCTTTTCCAGTTCGCTGAAAGGGACGTTGAGTACCGGCGGCTTGGCCACCAGAACATACTCACCATCTTTCAGCAGCGGCACCATTTTTAAAAAAAGTGCCCGGAGCCTCCGTTTGGCCCGGGCCCGCTTGACGGCATTGCCGATCTTTTTGCTCGCGACAAAACCGACTCGGCATCTCTTGGAGTCCGGTACCGCAAACAGGACAAACGCTTTGTCGTGCCAGCGTTTGTCGGATTTGTAAACTCTGTTGAAGTCGGCGGTACGCTTGAGGGACTCGTAATGGATTAAACCGCCAATCGTTTACGACCTTTTGCACGGCGGGCGTTGATGATTTTGCGTCCATTCTTGGTTTTCATGCGTGCGCGGAAACCGTGTGTTCTTTTCCGCGGTGTGTTGTGCGGTTGATAGGTTCGTTTCATCTATCTGTCCTTCTATAAAATTTAGCCCGTAATTTTAATTAAATTTCGCTTAATAGGAGATTAGAAAAGTATCGCATATTGCGCCTTCAGCCAGATTGCACCCATGCTTTGCACGGCATCGGCTTACGAAAAGAGAAATATCAGACTTCCCGCAAAGACAAGCAGAATGTTCGCGATCGCATAGGTCCCCGCATATCCCAGAGCCGGCAACGGGGAATCGGCCTCCTTCAGAACGACACTGAGCGACGCCCCGCTCGTCATGGCTCCCGTCAATGCACCGAGAAGCGGGACGGCAAATATGAAAAAGAACCCGACGGCCTGGGCACTGGGACCGAAGCGGTAACCGTAATGGCCGAAAACAATGCCCACGAACAGTACGCCAGCAACCGGACCGAGTGAAAAACCCTTCACGCCCACTTTTCCCACGAGATAGCCGAACCCCAGAATTATGAAAAAAAGCAGTCCGTTATGACTCTGCAGCAGATCCGCGAACCAGTGCATTTGGCTCCTTCTTCCAAATTTCAACACATTTTCATATATAGTAGCATTAAAACCCGAAAATCTTTTTGATCTCATTATCTTACGGGAAGAAATTCTGCTATCATATTTACACTCCGGATGCACGATCAACACAGCGGATACCGGAGAGAAAGGAGATGCAAGATGGTCGGTAATGTTTTTCTCATTTTTCTGTCGTTGCTGTTTCTTTTTCACACTCCTGTGCTCGGTCAAGCCGACTCGCGAAAGAGGAGCGATCCGTTTCAACTTTTCGTTTCATTCGACGATATCCCGGCCGGGAAACTGCCGCAGGGCTGGAAAACCGGTGCGACCAATGCACGTGGTGGCACATCGGTATGGGAAGTCTCTGAAGAGCGGTATGCACCATCCGGCAACCACGTATTGACCATGAGAAGAGCGGCCCGTCTCTCTGGCAGCACTTTCAATCTCTGCTGGACCGACCACATCCCTTTTTTGAACGGTTCCATCGAAGTCCGTTTCAAAGCGGTTGCCGGAAAAGTCGACCAGGGCGGCGGCATCATCTGGCGGGTTCAGAACGATTCGAACTATTACATTGTACGGTTCAATCCTCTCGAAGAGAATTTTCGTCTCTATGTCGTCGAAAATGGCAGACGCTCGATGCTGGCGACTGCAGACATTCATCTGGCACCCGAAAAATGGCATCACATCCGCATCGTTCATCATGACGACGAAATATCATGCTATCTTGATGGAAAACCGTTGCTTACGAAAACCGACCGTCGCATCACGAAGGCCGGAGGCGTAGGACTCTGGACAAAAGCGGACGCCGTGACCAGTTTCGACAATTTTTCGCTGACCATGAAGAAGGAACGACCATGAAAACGCGGGATTTGATTATCGGTATCGTCATTCTCGTCGTCGCACTTCTGCTTTTCTGGAAGAGTGGACAGGAGATGACGGAAAAGAGGCCGGTCGTGGTGGTTTATGTCTCCGAAGACCGCGTTTTTTCCGAACCGATTCTGAAAGATTTTGAAAAGGAGACAGGCATTACTGTCAAAGCGGTCTACGATACGGAAGAGGCCAAAAGCACCGGCGTCATGAACCGTCTCATCGCCGAAAAGTCCAATCCCCAGGCAGATGTCTACTGGGCCAACGAGCCAATCCGTGCCGAAATACTCAAACAGAAAGGAGTATCAGCCCCCTACCTCTCTCCCAACGCGAAGGAAATTCCGAAGATATTCAAAGACCCCGACGGTTTCTGGACCGGTTTCTCCGCACGGGCGCGTGTTCTCATCGTCAACAGCGGTATCAACGAGAGGCCCGAAAGCATTCTCGCCTATACCGAAACCCGATGGCGCGGAAAAAGTGTCATCGCCAATCCGCTGTTCGGTACCACGACAGCCCATATCGCAGCGCTTTTCACATATTGGGGCGACGATAGAGCCGATGCGTTCATGCGCGCGATGAAGCGCAACGGCGTAGCACTATCCACCAGCAACGGAGAGAGTGCAGACTTCGTCGCTGCCGGCAGGTACGCCTTTTCCCTTGTCGACAGCGACGATGCCGTCAATCGGATACGGCAGGGGCGCCCCGTCACGATGGTCTATCCGGATCAGAAACCCGATGAACCGGGCTGCTTCATTGTCCCCAATGCGGTTCTGCTGATCAAAGGGGCACCCCATCCGAAGGAGGCCAGACGACTCGTCGACTACCTTCTTTCGAAGGAGACCGAGCACAAACTCGCCTTCGCCGATTGTGCGCAGATTCCACTGCATCCCGATGTCGAAATACCGGAAGAGTTGCAACCGATCGATACGATCCGTATCATGCAGGTCGATTACGCGAAGGTGGCGGCGAAACTGCTCGAAATCCAGCCCTACCTGAAACGATGGGTATCGGAGTGAAATGCGTCTCTTTTTAGCGTCCATCGTTTCGATTCTGTTGTTCATCGGCATCGTTCCGATCCTGGCGATGCTTATCAAAGCATTCATGCCGGATGATACGATCCCATCGCTCTTCGGTTCGATGCAGACATGGATGCTGATGCGCCACAGCGTCATCCTGGCGTCGTTGGTGACCGTATCGACCTTCCTGCTCGGCATTCCCCTGGGTATTTTTCTCGGAAAAACCGATCTGCCCTTTCGGAGATTTTTTATCTTTCTTTTTCTGATTCCCCTCCTCGTTCCGCCCTACATCATCGCCGTGGCATGGAGCGATCTGTTTCAGATGAGCGGTCTGCCCCTCCACTGGCTTTCGGGTCTTCCGGGTTCGTTGTTCATACTTGTGAGCGTCTATCTTCCTCTGCCCATGCTTCTGACCATGATTTTTTTACACACCGTCCACCCTCATCTCGAAGAGGCGGGACGGCTTGTCGCCACGTGGCCTCTTACGTTATGGAGAGTCACGCTTCCGTTGATCCGACCTGCACTTTTACTGGCTGCACTCCTCGTTTTTCTACTCGCTCTCGGAGAATTCAGTGTACCGATGTATCTGCGCTATAACGTCTATGCCGTCGAAAGTTTTACACAGTTTTCCGCCTTCTACAATTTCGAAGCCGCAACAGCGGCGGCCATACCGCTCGTCCTCTTTGCCGCACTGTTGACGGTTGCGGAAAACCGTTATCTGCGAAATCGAATCGCCATACCCCGTCACTTTGCGCAGAAAAACGAGTTTCTCCGGATCACTCTGGGCCGAAACAGATGGTCCGTACTCACGGGGATGGCATGCCTGGCCGCCATCTTCGTCGCCATGCCCATCGGCTCTCTTCTCCTGCAGGCCGGCGGTATAGATAGCTATCTGCGGGCCCTTCATGTAGCCGGTGATGCACTGCTGCGGTCATTTTTCTACGCTTTTGTCGGTGCTTCCGTTCTCACTTTTTTCGGTTTTTTCACCGGTTATCTTTTTCTAAAAAAACCTTTTTACGCTGCACGCACCATCGACCCTTTGCTGCTCTTCCTCTTCACACTGCCCGGTACCGTGATCGGTATCGCCCTTATAACATTCTGGAACACGCCGTCAACCAACATCGTCTATGCCACGACGTTGATCGTTCTCTTCGGTTACCTCGCCAAATACACCGCCCTGACCGCCCGCATCTCTCTCGCAACTCTGGCGATGGTCCCACCCTCGATGGAAGAGGCGGCACAGATGACGGGCGCCGGCTGGTTTCAACGGATGATCCATATCGTTATCCCGTTGACCCGGCATGGAATCCTGGGTGCATGGGTGGTAGCCTCTCTTTTCATACTTCGCGACATTTCCATCACAATTCTGCTCTATCCACCCGGGCACGATACACTCCCGGTGAGAATCTTTACACTGATGGCAAACGGATCGCCACAGCTCATTGCATCGCTCTGTATCGTTATGATCGCCGCCGTCGTGGTTCCGGCAGCGGTAGCCTGGGGATGGTTTCACTACTGGGGAACAAAACGATGAAGATCGTCCGCTTCGAACAGGTTACATGTCGATACGACGAGCAGACGATACTCGACACGTTCTCTCTCGATGTGGAACAGGGCGAACGTCTTGTCATTCTCGGTCCATCCGGTTCCGGCAAGACGACACTGTTGAGGCTCCTTGCCGGTTTCGTCGCCCCCCACCGTGGTACCATCTATATCGAAGAGAATGCCGTATCGCGCGATGGCCGGATTCTCGTACCTCCGGAACAGCGTCAAATCGGTATGGTCTTTCAGGATCTGGCACTCTGGCCCCATATGAATGTGGAAGAGAATATCGGTTTCGGGCTGAAGATCAAGGGTGTCGGGACAACCGAACGCAATCGTCGCGTCGATACCATTCTGAAGCTCGTCGGACTGCCTGATTTTCGGAAAAAGAGACCCTCCGAACTTTCAGGTGGCGAACAGCAGCGTGTGGCTCTGGCCCGCGCCCTGATACTCGAACCGAAAATCCTCCTGATGGATGAACCCCTTTCAAGCCTCGACGAGTCGTTGAGCCGACACCTCGCACACGAAATCGTCCACCTCCAGGAAAAATTCGGCTTCACACTCCTCTATGTCACACACCGGAGTGAGGAAGCCCGAATCGTCGGTACCCGCCAACTCGAAATTTGATCAGAGAAGAAGCCGTGGCCATTGGATCATATTCCAACAGATCGAATTGCTCACCGCATTCCAAACACATACTCCCAATAATTGACCGTTTCACTGATCGGACCTTTTAGCTCGGAGGTGAGATTCATCTCGTCAAAAAGCCCACGATAGATCTCGATCATATCACGCTTCTGCTGATCATCCCGATCCGATACCGACTCCATTGCGTCGTTGATCTGCTCCTTCCAGTAGGAGAGACGTTCACCTCCCTTCTCCTGTTCGATCGAAAGAAATTTTCCCAATGCGTTTTTCGCATCACTTTTCATCCGTTCCCGCATCTCATCCAGATGATTCCCGCATATTTCGGTGAAATCCGCATGATCGCTGCCAAAACCGTAGAGTCTCTCTTCCAACCGAAACAGATCGTTCATCTCGCTGCAATAGGTTTCCAGATCATGTACAGTTTCGGAAACAATCAAAGGGATACCGATATAGGGGACGGTTTTCATCTTGAGTTGCGACGCTTTTTTCTCGTAGGCAGCTCTGTATCTCTGTATAGCTTGATGCTCATACTCAAGAAAGGCTTTTCTCTGCCGTTGCAGTTTCGCATTGAGCATACTGTTTTTCTTTTTCAGATAGCGGTTTTTACTCAGCAGTTTTTCGTTGCGCGATTTTAAATAGGCCACTTCCGATCCATCATCTTGGCTCAATGTCCGGATATTGTCTGTTTTCAGATACAGGTAACCGGCAAAACCGAAGAAGAGAACAACAAGCGATAGATATACTGCATTCCATTTCATGGTCAGCCTTCGGGAAGGGTTTTAACCTATTTTACACTAGAACCCATCTCAAAAATCTTTATAGGCGGGAATGACACGCAAAAGGTGCGATGGCAAGGCGGAAGGCAGAGGGTATAGCCAAAACTACATTCAAGCTTTTCAACGAGGCCAAGGAGCTTTTTAGATAGCTTCTAAAGAGTTTAAAGGAAAGTTTTTTGGGAGAGGTGGCAAAACCGGGCCATCTGCCGGCTTTGCCATGCTTGTTTGAAGATTACGGATTGATGTGGACAACGATTTCGTCGTTCTCCACATCGAAGACGACACTGTCGCCCTCTTTGATCCGGTCTTCGAGAATGAGTTCGGCCAACCGGTCTTCGACGAGTTCGTAGAGAGCACGCTTGAGCGGCCGTGCGCCATAGACAGGATCGAAACCGGCTTCGGCGATACGCTCTTTCGCCGCTTCGGCGAGTGTGACAGTTATATCACGCTCTTTGAGTTTCTCCTGAATGCTTCTGAAGAGAATATCCACAATTTTCGTGATGGCACCCTTGTCGAGCGGGTTGAAGATGATGATATCGTCAAGCCGGTTCAGGAACTCGGGCTTGAAATACATCTTCAACTCATCCTTGACCGCTTTTTCACGATCTTCCGGATCTTTGAACTCCATGATTTTGTCACTGGCTATGTTCGACGTCAGAATGATGATCGTATTCCTGAAGTCGACCGTGACCCCTTTGTTGTCGGTCAATCGGCCATCGTCGAGCACCTGCAGGAGCACATTGAAGACATCCGGATGCGCCTTTTCGATTTCGTCGAAGAGGATGACGCTGTAGGGCTTGCGGCGAACCGCTTCGGTGAGCTGTCCGCCCTCTTCGTAACCGACATATCCCGGAGGTGCACCGACAAGGCGGCTCACCGCATGCTTCTCCATATATTCGCTCATATCGATTCGGATCAGCGACTTCTCCGTATCGAAAAGGAATTTCGCCAACGTCTTGGCAGTCTGTGTTTTGCCCACGCCGGTCGGTCCCAGGAAGAGGAAGCTTCCGATCGGTCGATTCTGCTCGCTCAGACCCGCCTTGTTGCGCTTGATGGCGCGTGCTACCGCTTTGATCGCCTGCTCCTGTCCGACGACATCTTCGGCCAGAACCTCTTCGACATGCAGAATCTTCTCTTTTTCGCTCTGCAGCATCTTCGTCACAGGAATCTGTGTCCAGCGGCTGACGATTTTCGCGATCATCTCCTCGTCGACCGCATTCTTGAGCAGTGTCCCCTCTTTCTGCATGCGTTCCCACTGTTCGTCGAGCTGTTTCAATTGCTCATCGAGCTGCGGAATCTTGCCGTATTCGATCTCGGCGGCTTTGTTGTAGTCGCCGTTTCGTTTCGCCATCTCCGCTTCACTGCGCAGTTTGTCGATTTCCACCTTGATCTGCGCGATATCGTTGAAAACCTTCTTCTCCGTTTCGAACTGCGCTTCGAGCTTCCGTTTTTTCTCTTCGAGGTCGGCCAGCTCCCTTTCGATCTCGCCGAGGCGCGTTTCGTTCTTTTTCGACTCTTCCATCATCAACGCCTCTTTTTCGACCTGCAGCTGACTGATTTCACGTTTGACACGGGCCAGTTCGGTCGGCTCGCTTTCGATCTGCATCTTCAGCTCCGCGGCAGCTTCGTCGATCAGGTCGATCGCCTTGTCCGGCAGGTAGCGGTCGGTAATATAGCGCGCCGAAAGTTTCGCCGCCGCGACCAGCGCACTGTCCAGAATCGTGACGTTGTGAAACGCTTCGAGGCGCTCGCGCAATCCACGAAGAATCTGAAGCGCCTGGTTGATGCTCGGTTCGTTGACATACACCGGCTGGAAACGCCGCTGAAGCGCCGCATCTTTTTCAAAGTACTTGCGGTACTCTTTGAGTGTCGTCGCACCGATGGTATGCAGCTCTCCGCGGGCCAGTGCCGGTTTGAGCATATTGGCTGCATCCATGCTCCCCTCGCTCGCACCCGCGCCGACAATCGTATGAATCTCGTCGATGAAAAGGATGACGTCGCCGCTCTTTTTCACCTCTTCGATCACAGCCTTGAGACGGTCTTCGAACTCACCACGGTATTTCGCACCTGCGATCAAAGCACTCATGTCGAGAACGATGACACGTTTGTTCTGAAGACTCAGAGGGACTTCCTTGTTGACGATACGCTGTGCCAGCCCCTCGACGATGGCGGTTTTACCCACTCCCGGCTCACCGAGAAGAATCGGATTGTTCTTGGTTTTACGAATCAGAATCTGCATAAGACGCTCGATCTCCTCGTCCCGGCCGATAACCGGATCGAGTTCGCCCTCGATCGCCCTTTTGTTCAGATCGATACCATACTTCTCCAGCGCTTCCAGCGTCTCGTCGGCTGTCTGGCTTTCGATTTTCTTGCCGCCACGGATCGCTTCGAATGTCTTGCGAAGCTCCATCATATCGAGATATTTGCCAAGGACATCTTTGATCTGGGGATGATCGAGATTGGCCAGCAGCCAGGTATCGACGGCCAGATACTGATCACCCTGCTTCGCCATCAGGCCTTCCGCTTTCTGCAACGACTCCTGCAATGCACGGGAAATCTTGATGCTCTCTTTCGTAACGGTCGAAACTTTCGGCAGCCGATCCGCCACACTCTTGGCTTCCAGCTCGATGGGTGCTTTGTCGACATTCATACGGTTCAATGCCTGATTCAGCACACTTCCACTGTTCGTCAGCAGCGCCCAGACAAGATGGGCCGGTTCGACTTCCGGGTTTTTGTTGTGCAAGGCAAGACTCACACCCGATTCAATCGTCTCCGTCATCTGGTGGGTCAGTTTTTCAAAAATACTCATTACAACTCCTTTTTTTCCAACACTCTGTTTTTTTTATAGACAAAGTTACTTCAATTGATTGGAATATCCTATCGCAATCTCTCATACGCGTCTGCAACTTGAGTCACACATCCGGATATTCCGACTAATTTGAGGCATTATAACAACTTTAGTCTGATGGTGTCAAGTTTCTTTACCTCTTTTTTCTTAAGATTATAGCATTGGCTCGAATAAGGGCGTTGAAAAACAGAGGATTTTATTTATCCATATTTCAGAGACAACCCACTATAATATCATCCATAAAATTTATAGAAACAACGGATTTGGATAATGAAGAAAAAAAGAGGATATATTGCGGCGGGATTTCTCTCGACAGTTGCGGCACTGACGCTAGTCACGTCACCCAACCTATTCGCGAAAGGTGACAACAACACGACAGTCTCCAAACTCGAAGCACTGACGAAGTTCACACAGGTCATCGGAACTGTCGAAAAGTACTATGTCGACGATCTGACGATCAACGACATCATCAACAAGGCAATCAAGGGTTTGATGGCCAATCTCGATGCCCACTCCTCCTTTTTGGACGAAAAGAGTTTCAAAGAGATGAAAATCCAGACCAGCGGTGAATTTGGCGGTCTGGGCGTCACCGTCGGCATGCGGGATGGCGCACTCACGGTCATCGCACCGCTCGAAGGCACACCGGCATTCAAAGCGGGTCTCAAAACCGGCGACATCATTCTCAAGATCAATGACAAGTCGACGCTCAACATGACGCTCGACGAGGCGGTCTCTCTGATGCGGGGCAAACCAAAAACCAAAATTATGCTGACGATCGTTCGAAAAGACGAACCGAAACCGATTGTCGTCACGATCATCCGCGATATCATCAAAATCCAGTCTGTCTATACCAAAAAAGTGGACAAGGAGATTCTCTATATCCGTGTCGTTTCTTTCGACAAGAAGATTGTCAAAGATATCAAAAAAGCGCTGATGGAAAATCCGAGTGCCAAAGGACTCATACTCGATCTTCGCAACAACCCGGGCGGTCTGCTCGATCAGGCTGTCGGCCTGGTCGATCTTTTTGTCGACAAAGGTGTCATTGTCTCCCAGAAAGGACGGATCAAGGATGAAAACGAAATTTTCAATGCGACATCGAAGGGAACCTTCAAGCATATCCCGATCGTCGTACTGATCAACGGTGGCAGTGCCAGTGCCAGCGAGATCGTCAGCGGTTCGCTGCAGGATCATCGACGCGCCGTACTCGTCGGTGAAAAGACTTTCGGCAAAGGAAGCGTTCAGATCATCATGCCGATCAACAAAATCGAAGCGCTGCGCCTGACGATCGCCCGCTACTATCTGCCGAGCGGACGAACCATTCAGGCAGTGGGTGTCACGCCGGACATCATCGTTCCGTTCGGAAAAGTGACTGTCGAAGAGGATGGCTTCTCGATCAAAGAGTCCGAACTGAAAGAACATCTGAAAAGCGAACTCGAAAAGATCGACGGCAACGGTGCCGACAAAACGAAAACCAAAAAGCTGACTCCGAAAAAAGAGAAGATCATCACAAAAGAGGATCTATACAATGACAATCAGCTGAAAGAGGGTGTGGATATTCTCAAAGCACTTATCATAACGCAGGAGAAAAAATGACGAAGAAAGAACTGTTATACGAGGGAAAGGCGAAACGGCTGTTCCTGACAGAAGATCCGAATCTGTTGATTGCGGAATTCAAAGATGACCTGACCGCTTTCAACGGCGTCAAGCACGACCAGGAAGCCGGCAAAGGCGCACTCAACAACAAAATCAGCACCGAACTTTTCAAACTTCTCGAAAAAGCCGGTGTTCCGACACATTTTGTCGATATGCCCGACGACAACCATATGCTCGTCAAAAAAGTCGACATCATTCTGATCGAGGTCGTCGTCCGCAACATCGCCACCGGCAGTCTCACGAAGCGTCTTGGCATCGAAGATGGAACGAAACTCCCTTTCGCACTCGTCGAGTTCTACTACAAACGCGACGATCTGGGCGATCCGCTCATCAACGACGAACACTGCATCATTCTCGATCTCGTCAAGAATGAAGGTGACCTCGAGGAGCTCAAGCGTCTTGGTCGCGAAATCAATACCATTCTCAAATCGTTCTTTGCCCGAAAAGGGCTCAACCTCGTCGATTTCAAAGTGGAGTTCGGATACGACAGTAAAGGCAACATCATACTGGCAGATGAAATCAGCCCAGACAGCTGCCGATTCTGGGACATGGAGTCGGGTGAAAAACTCGACAAGGACCGCTTCCGCCAGGGACTTGGCAATGTGAAAGTGGCCTACGAAGAAGTTCTTAAACGCATACTGGGAGAATGAAAAACATGAAAGCAATCGTCAATATATATCTAAAACAGGGCGTTCTCGATCCACAGGGAAAAGCGGTCCATCACGCACTCGATTCCCTTGGTTTCGGCAATGTTTCCGACGTACGCGTTGGAAAACAAATCGTCCTGGATATCGATGCATCCTCCATGCACGAAGCGGAAAAAGAGGTCGAAAAGATGTGTGAAACCCTTCTGGCGAATACCGTCATCGAAGATTACAGCATCGAGATCATTCAATGAATATTGTGAAATTGTCACATTTCACTCTTTCCGAAAGCATCGCTTTACCGAGAAGAATTTCTTCGGGAATCCGTTCTCGAAGAGAGGAGATTAATTAAATGAATATAACAATCCTGCAGTTTCCCGGCACCAACTGCGAATTCGATACCAAATATGCGTTTGAACGGCTGACGCAGAATGTCTCGATCATCTGGCATGAAGAAGAGATGATTCCGGCCAATACGGATCTCGTCGTCGTCCCTGGGGGCTTCAGCTATGGCGATTACCTGCGCAGTGGAGCCATTGCACGTTTCAGTCCTATTATGAAAGCGGTCAAATCCTTTGCCGAGAACGGCGGCTATGTCCTTGGAATCTGCAACGGATTTCAGATTCTTCTCGAAAGCCACCTTCTGCCCGGAGCGATGAAGCGAAACGAAAATCTTCATTTTGTATCGAAACACCAATATCTCAAAGTCGAAAACAATGAAAACCGCTTTCTTCGAAAATGCAAAGTGGGAGATCTGCTCAACATACCAATCGCCCATGCCGAAGGCAACTACTACATCGACGACGACCGCCTCAAAGCACTTTATGACAACGGACAGGTCCTGTTGACCTATTGTGACGAAAGCGGCAATGCCGACAATCCGAACGGATCGGTCGACAATATCGCCGGCATCTGCAACAAAGAGAAAAACGTGTTCGGATTGATGCCGCATCCGGAACGGGCGATGGAGACTATCCTCGGATCGATTGACGGCATAAAGATGTTGGAAGGGTTTCTCGCTTAAGTGGTGATGCGTCTTCTTTTTCTCTTTTTTCTGAGCTGGAGCTATCTCGCTGCCTATACGACAATCGAAAACGAACCCCCGGTCTATATCGACCCTGCAGAGGATGAGATACCACTTTACAATGTCGATGAGGAACTTCGGGGTGAAGATTCCGTCGAGCAGCCGAAGCCAACGGAGCGACTGATCTATCTGACAATCGAAAAGGTTCCGAAAAAGATCTATGTCGGTCAGATTTTCCCGGTTACCATCAAGATCACCTCGTTGAAAAAACATCTCCCCTATCTCATTGAACTCGAAGGTGGGCGAAACATCAAGGCGATCCGGGAGTATGAATATATACGGCCCCATGCGATCAACCACCTGACCTACTATTTCAAAGCGACAGGCAGTGCCATCAAACTACCGGCCTTTGTCGTGCACTATGAGGACAGCGACAGAGTTTACAGAACCGAAAGTATCACACTCAACGCCGTCCGTCTCAATCCCCCCAAAGACTTCAGCGGAATACTTGCGAAAAAGATGGAGCTGATCAACTACCAGGCATCCTCATATGAAGAGGGTGACAATATCCTTGCCCTGCAGATGCTCATCGCATATGGCAATACCGATGATTTCCGGCTTCCCCATGCACGAAAGCAGGGAATCGATTCGATGGAGGGCGATTTGAACGCCACCACACTTCTCTATTATGCTGTTTATCCTTCCGATATCGAACAGATCGAATTCAGTTATTTCAATGTCACGAAAAACCGATACGAAAGATTTCAGGTTCCGATTATCGTCAAGCGCAGCAGCGTCAGCACCCAATCCAATCTCGATCCGCAGGCCAGCGAATTTACAAAATTCAAAATCGCGGCAACGGCCACTTTGATGCTGATCTGGCTGATACTGTGGATACGCCGCAAAGGATGGATCTATCCCATTTTGATCGGCCTGGCAGGGGCATATCTGGTAACCTATCTCATTCCGCTGAAAAGCGTATGCATCAAACCGGAAACGACGATCTATCTGCTTCCGACGGAGCAGAGTACCCCGTTCATGCGTCTCTATCAGGAGACGACTGCCAAAGAGATGAACCACAACAGTCGGTACACGAAAATTC
Organism: Hydrogenimonas sp.; assembly: GCF_029932565.1. Classification (GTDB taxonomy): domain Bacteria; phylum Campylobacterota; class Campylobacteria; order Campylobacterales; family Hydrogenimonadaceae; genus Hydrogenimonas. The sequence continues at coordinate 20,415 of NZ_JAOZPV010000006.1, read as the reverse complement.
AACTGCCAAACAACCGAATAGGATGGGTCAAAAATGAAGATCTTTGCTCGTATTAGATTCTACTACTCCGCTTTCGTCATCTCGACGGTCGTCACGATCATGATCATTCTTCTCAATCTTTTTCCGAAACACAAAGCATCGATACTGCACTTTTGGAACAAAGTGATGCTGTTTTTCCTGGGAGCCAACCTGGAAGTGGTCGGTAAGCCGGATGAGAGAGCACAGCTTTATCTGATCAACCATCAGGGCATCGTCGACATCATCACACTCGAGGCACTGCTTGACAAAAATCTGCGATGGGTTGCGAAAAAAGAGCTCTTCGCGGTGCCCTGGTTCGGCAAACTCCTCAGCAGTGGCGAGATGATCAGTGTCGACAGGGAAGACCGAAGAGGCCTGATCAAACTGATGAAAGATGTCAAAGAGTCACTCGAAGTGCTGCATAGGCCGGTCGCCATCTTTCCGGAAGGCACACGCTCGAAAAATCAAAGCCTGCTCGAATTCAAGGAAGGGGCGAAATTTATTGCCGAAAAATTCGGTCTCATCGTTCAGCCGGTTGTCATACTCGGAAGCAAAAGTGTCGTCAACGAACATGAAAAAATATCGATCGGCGGCGATCTGAAAGTCATTTTTCTTCCCTCTGTCGATGTCGCCAACGCACCGAAAGAGTGGTACGACAATCTGCGTATAGAGATGCAAAAAACGATCGACAGCGAGTACGACACCCACACGATCAGCCGCTGACGATTTTTTTATACCAACTCCTCGAACGTGCAAAGAACGGCACCTTTTTGCATCATCGCATCGATCGCCTTTTCGGAATCCCCCGGTTGCAGATCGACCCCTTTGACGGCATCTTCGAGAAGAACCGTTCGAAAACCGAGATGTTCGGCACCGAGAAGCGTGTGTTTGACGCAATAGTCGGTTGCCACCCCGCTAACGAAAACTCTCGAAATACCTCGTTCGAGCAGCAGACTTTCGAGCGGCGTTCCCTGAAAGCCCGAGTAGGCATCAAAATCTTCCGATACACCTTTGGATATGATAAAACGGTTGTCGGAGGGAAGCAGAAGCCCTTCTGCAAACTCCGCGCCCTCCGTATCCTGCCGACAATGCTCCGGCCAGATCCCGCCGTTTTGTTTGAAAGAGAGATGTGTAGAAGGATGCCAGTCACGTGTGAAATAGATGGGACGATCCAGTTTCACAAAGTGATCGATATATGCGTTGACCGTGGAAACGATTCCGTCCGCATCGGGGACCGCCAGGGCTCCCCCCGGCATGAAATCTTTCTGCATATCGACAACGATCAGCGCATCTCTTTCAGTAATCCGGATTTTCATCGGCAGCTCCTTCACCGAACATTTTCCCATTATTGTACAATACCTTAAACAGTATAGGGTAACGGATGAAATACGGATTTGTCAACGAAGAGAATATGAGCCTGCTGACCGACCTGTATGAATTGACGATGGCCCAGGTCTATTTCGACGAAGGAATGCACCATCTCGCAACATTCGATTTTTTCGCGAGACGATCGAAACATCGCACCTATCTCGTCAGTGCCGGCCTCGAACAGCTCCTCGCCTATCTCGAATCGGTCCGTTTCACACGGGAAGATATCGACTATCTCAACCGAACCGGCAGATTCAGCAGCGACTTTCTCGACTATCTGAAAACGTTTCGTTTCACAGGCGACGTCTACGCGGTCGACGAAGGGGAAATCCTATTTGAAAACGAGCCTTTCGTGCAAATCGAAGCCCCTCTGATCGAAGCGCAGATTATCGAAACTTTTCTGATCAACACGATGCAGATTTCGATACTCGTCGCAACGAAAGCCCTGCGATGCTACAGTGTGGCCCAGGAGACCGGACTGGTCGATTTCGGGCTGCGGCGCGCCCATGGAACCGATGCGGGCATGAAGGCCGCCCGAAGCGCCTACATCGGCGGTTTCATCGGAACGTCCAATGTCCTTGCAGGAAAACTTTTCGACATACCCGTTTTCGGCACGATGGCACACTCCTACATCCTCGCTCATGAGACGGAAGAAAAAGCGTTCGAACACTTTGCGAGAAGGTATCCGGACAACTGTATTCTGCTTGTCGATACCTACGATACGGTCGAAGGGGTCAAGCGTGCCGTCGAAACGATCCGCCGATCGGGCATGAAGAGATTCAAAGGCGTCCGACTCGACAGCGGCGATATTCTGGCACTCTCCAAAGCGACACGCAGGATTCTTGACGAAGCAGGATTCCGCGATGCAATGATCTTCGTCAGTGGCGGACTCAACGAATACACGATCAAAAGACTGCTGGACAAGGGTGCGCCGATCGACGCATGGGGCGTGGGAACCAAACTGGTCGTTTCGGCGGACGAACCCTATCTCGACTGCGCCTACAAACTGGTCGAATACGACGGACGGCCTGTAATGAAATTCAGTCCGGGAAAGCTCACGCTTCCAGCGAAAAAGCAGGTTTTCAGAACCTACCGGGACGGGAAAATCTCGAAGGATACGATCGCACTGCATGACGAAAGAGTGGATGGCAGACCTCTTCTGCGTCAATACATGTCGGAGGGCAAAACCGTTCTGCCGCTTCCCTCGCTTGAAACGATACGGGAAAGAGCAATCGAGAATCTGCGGCAAATCCCGGACTCCCTCAAAGCAATCGAGACCGATGAACGATTCACACCGACAGTCAGCGAGAGACTCGCCCACCTGGTCGAGACAATGAAAAAATCATCCCACTGAATGTTTCAATAGTGGATGAAGCGGATTTCTCTCACAGATATTGCGTATATCACAGCCATTTAATACGGCACTCTCCATTACCACCATATCCTCTTTGCGAAGCGGTGTTCTATCGAAATAGAGATTGACGACATTGAAACAGCCATCCTCCTTTGCAATCTCACCCGCCTGCTTCAACGGCTCCGAAATCTCTTCGATTTCGTATGGCCAGAACTTCTCTTCGGTTGCGAGCACTGCAAATGCCACACCCCGGTCACGGGCAGCCAGTGCAATCGGATAGGTTCCCATTTTATGCACGAGACCGAAACTGCCGATGCCGTCCGCACCGACCAGAACGAGATCCACCTCGTTCATCATATGACCGGCGGCCGCATCGATAACCACCGAAACCTCGATCCCGGCTTCGCAGAGTCTCCTGGCGAGCAAAAGCCCCTCCCTGCCGGGTCGTGACTCCGTACATACGACACGGAACCGTCTGCCGCGTTCGGCAGCTGCAAGCAGTGTATCACACACCAGCGAACTGTAGGAGTGGGTCAGAATGCTCTTCGCGCCTTCCATCTGTTTCACGCCTTTTTCCATAACCAAATGGGCGGCATCTTCCATCGACGCGAGAAAATCGTCACAATAGGAGTTCACGGCATCCGGATGGTCGTCCCGATCGAGCTGATACAAGAGCCGGTTGGATACATTGAATAGGGAGGCCATCATAGGACGAACCGCCGCGATCTGCCGTGCAGCGGCTTGCAACTCTTCTCTCGACAGTCCGTATGAAACCGCCTGCCTGATCGCCAACAAAGCTTTTCGTGTCAGAAAGGTCGCACCATGTACCGAATCGGCGCGAATTTCTGCGATCACCTTCTCGATTTGGCTATTCATCACCTACGAGGAGATCTCTTTGTCTCTCCGTGCATCCAACTCTCTTTTCAACCGTTTAATCTCCTTTTTGAAGCGTTCCATCTCCTCGACAACCAATGACTCTTCAAAATCGTTTTCGGCCCACTCAAGTTTCTCTTTCTCTTTTTTATAAGCCTTTTTCAAGATTTCGATGGTCCGTTCCAACTCTTCATCACTCACTTTTTCCATCTTCCCTTCCTATCGATTGTTGACTGACATCATATGCCGGTCGCATTTGCAAAATCAGCATACTTTCTCGCTTATAAAGCAGAGTACGCATGTGCCATATTGTATCAAATCCGAAAATCGGAAACGGTGGTGGAACACCTTTCACAGCACCTATCGAGACAGATTCCAGAGATAGACGGAAGGACCCTTCTCCGAACTGAGTATCCGTTTTTCATCGAGAAAACGGATTTGATTGACAACGGCTTCGTGCCCGACGAGCCGGTCCGTCTCTCTGCCCGTTTCGACATCGAAGAGTTGCAGAATCTGGGCATCGCCTTTGAGATAGACGCCCGTTCTGCCTTTCGGGCTGACACCGACACAATAGACCGGGAAATCGGTCCGGATGACATAGTTGCCTCTCTCCCGAAAGACACCGACTTTCCTATCATTTCCTCCGGTTACGATCACCTTGCCGCCCATCGCCACGTGAAAGACATTGTCCAGATGTTTCGAAGGCAGTAAACGGACCACTCTGCCGCTCTCTGCATGGATAATGCGTACGGCTCCGCTCTCGTCCGACATCATCACGTGTTTGCGGTCGGCACTCATTGCCATATCGCCGATGGCCATGTCAGCGGGCTGTTTGTTATACAGCGGTGCCCGTTCTTCGATGCTGTAGCGAATGAGTTCGGAACCGAAGGTTCCAAGCACCATATGCCCTTTCTCCGAAAATCGTGCCTCTTTGATGATCAATCTGTCGGATGCTTCGACAATGGGAATGAGTCTCAGATTGTCAAAAAGCCAGACGGCGCGGAAACCATTCTCAACGATGCCGTTGATGAGGATCTGCCCTCCATGGACATCCACACTCAGAATCCGGACCGGTACTCTCTCGCCCCGTCCGTTTTCAACCGGTTCCAGAACAATCTGATAGATTAAAGACATCGTTGTCAGATCGAAGATATCGACGGTACCGCGATCGGTCGCGATAAAAAGTCTGTTCTCCTCCGCGACAAAATCATTGACAAATCCATTGACCGTAAAAATGGCGACAGAGTGAATATCTCGTGCATAGAGAAGTGGCAATAGGAAGAGGAAAGAAAGAAATATTTTTTTCATATACAATTATACAAAAAAATTATCTATCCAGCTCTTCCCTTCCCTCCCATTCAGATCTATTGCCGTGCAAATCATCCGGATGTTTCTTTCTCTTCTTCCTCCTCTTCTTCTTCATACTTTTTATCCCACTCCGATCCGAAACGGTCAAGCACGACGAAACGGCTCTCCTGTTTGGATCGTCGCATCGCCTCTTCCGCGTTTCGTATCAATATATTTGCCTTGCCCTGGCTGCCAAATATGGAGCAGGCACCAAAGGCAAAATTGGGTTCGATCGCCGGGCCGCCTTTTTTGAAGTGAAAACGCATACCCCGCAACCTCCGCTCTATGCGTCGTCTCACTCTGCGAATATGTGCAATCCCGCATCCGACCAGCAATACATAGATGGCAGACCCGTCAAAACGCCCTACCACATCCCCTCTTTTCGTATTTTCCCGTATCATCTCCGCCGTCATTCGCAGCACCGTATCGCCACCTTTTAAAGAGTATCGCATATTGATGCCGTCGAGTCCTGCAATTTCGACGATCAAGAGAGAAATGGGCTCTCTCTTTCTGGCACATTGCCGTACCCGCGTATTGGCAAGACGCAGAAAACCCTGTTTGTGATAGAAACCCGTGACCGGATCTATTTTACGAAGGTAGGAAATCTCCCGTTTCGCCTGTGTAAGCTCATCTTTCAGTTTGTTTCGCTTTTTATGCGAACGCAGCATGACTCCATTGGCTAAAAGGGAAGCCACCAACACTCCCTCGCCCGCCAGTAGATAGATATCGGAAAAGAACATGTAGACCCCTGCGGCATAATATCTGTTATAAATCGTGCAATATTATATCGCAAAACCGGGAAATACTTATAATTGTGCAGAATCGTTAATTATGCAAGTGTTACAATACGGTCACTGCACCATCGCGCCAGGTCTCTGTCGTGGGTAATCATCAAAATACCGACTCTGTCGAGTGTTTTCAGAAGGAGTTTCATGACATCAAGCTGGATAAGGTTGTCGAGGGCGGAGGTGGGTTCATCGGCAAGGAGCAGTTTCGGCTTCATCAGGAGCGCACGCAGGATGGAAGCGCGCTGCAGCTGCCCGCCCGACAGTTCGTGCGGAAGTTTTTGAAGCAGATTGTATTCGAATCCCATCTGTTCACAGAGTCTCTCGACACCCGCCAACTCCGCGACATCGGCAATCTGATTCTCGACGGTATAGGTGGGATGGAACGAGCTGTACGGATCCTGAAAAATCTGGGAAAAGGTGGCTTTTTCGATCGTGCCGGCGAAGGGTTTGAGATTGCCCGCGATCAGTTCGAACAGTGTGCTCTTTCCACTCCCGCTCGGACCCAGAATCGTCACGATCTCCCCCGCTTTCAGAGTCAGTGAAAAACCCTCGTAAAGGAGTTTCTCTCCCGAATAGCCGAATGTAAGATCGCGGATATCGAGTACGACCTCTTTTGTGTGCCGGGTGTTGAGTGTTGGATGTTGGGTGTTTGACGCAGGTTTCACAATACCCTCACCGCCCACTACCCAATTCAGTACCCATTTTTATTCACGTATCTGGCCGTCGCCGTAGATTTTGTACTTGTAGGTTGTCAGATCGTTGATGCCCATCGGCCCGCGTGCATGGAGTTTGTTCGTACTGATGCCGACCTCCGCACCAAAACCGAACGCGCCGCCGTCGGTAAAACGGGTCGAGGCATTGACATAGACACAGGCCGCATCCACTTCGTTCAGGAACTTCTCCGCTGCCCGATGGTTGTTGGTCACGATCGCTTCGCTGTGACCGGATCCGAACCGCCGAATATGGGCGATCGCTTCGTCGAGATCTTTGACTACCCTGACAGAGAGTGTATTGGCAAGATACTCGGTGTCGAAATCCTCTTCCGTCGCCGCATCCACGTCGATGATGGCTCGCGTTTCTGCATCGCCCAGCAGTTTTGTCGCTTCGGCATCGAACGCTGTTTTGAGTTTCGGAAGGATCGCCGCCGCGATCGCTTCGTCGACGATCAGCGTCTCCATCGCGTTGCAGACACCGGGACGCTGGCATTTGGCATTGATCGAGATACGGATCGCTTCCTCGATATCCGCATCGCTATGAATGTAGGTATGGCAAAGTCCTTTGTCATGCTTGACGACGGGAACCGTCGCATTCTCGTTGACGAAACGGATCAGGGCCTCGCCGCCGCGCGGAATGATCAGATCGACATATCTGTCCATTTTGATCAGTTTCGCGACCCCTTCGCGGCTCGCGTCGGGAAGCAGACTGATAAGCGATCCGGGGAGCCCCTCCTCTTCGAGCGTCTTCTGAATGATCTTCGCAATCGCCTCATTGCTCTGCTGCGCCTCTTTGCCCCCTTTGAGAATCGCGACATTACCGCTTTTGAAACAGAGTGCCGCCGCATCGCTCGTAACGTTGGGGCGCGATTCGTAAATGATACCGACAACCCCGATTGGAATCGAAACCTTTTCGATACGCAGACCGTTGTCGGTCATCCAGCCGTCCAGCACACGACCGACCGGCTCTTTCAGCGCGGCGATATCCCGAACCGCCTGTGCCATCCCGGCGATCCGCTCTTCATCCAGATAGAGACGATCCATCAACGCCGAAGAGAGGTTGTTGCGTTCTCCCTCCTCCATGTCGAATTTGTTATGTTCGATAATCAGCGCATCGTTCGCCACCAGCGCATCGGCAATCCTGTTCAGTACCCGATTTTTCACTTCGCCACTCAGCGTTGCCAGAACCGATGCGGCATCCCTGGCCTCTTTCAAATAGGCTTCCATATCAGCTCCTTCTGTGTGATAGTAGATCTTTCAGACTCTCTTTGATGCTCTTTCCCTGCAAAATTTCATAGACTTCATTTGCTATCGGCAGATAGATGTCATTGTTGACGGATATCTTGTGCAACGCTCTTGCAGTCCCGACACCTTCGGCCACTTCACCCAGTTCTTCGAGGATTGCATCGAGGGTTTTCCCTTCCGCCAAACCGAGGCCAACACGATAATTCCGCGACAACCGGCTGTTGGCGGTCAAAAAGAGATCACCGGCACCGCTCAATGAAAGAAACGTCTCCTCCTTGGCACCGTAATAGGTACCGAAACGCGCCATTTCGACAAGTCCTCTCGACACGATCGCCGCCTTCGCGTTTTCACCAAGCTGCAACCCTTCACAGATACCGGCCGCGATTGCAATGACGTTTTTATAGGCACCTCCCACTTCAGCTCCAACAATATCCGTACTGGTATAGGTCTTGATGAAATCGGGGAAAAAACCGCTCCACTCTTCAGCCAGAATCCGGTTATGACTGTTGATTACAAGAGCGGTCGGAAGCGACTGCATCACCTCTTTGGCAAACGACGGGCCGGTCAGATAACAGAGCTGCGACGGAGAGAGATACTCTTCGAAAATTTCGTTCATGAACGCACCCGTTTTGGCATCGATCCCCTTGGAAGCGACAAGCAGAGACTGCGACTCACCAAAATCGCTGTGTTCGTCCAGCCAGCTCCGTATCGCCTGGGCCGAAATGGCGATAACGATGAAATCACGTTTCAACGCATCATCGAGTGAGACGAAATTCGGAATGTCGCGTGGCCGCCGCGACGTAATGACGACATCGCACTGCTGTCTCAACGCATGCGCGAGCGCCTGCCCCCATTTGCCCGCTCCGACTACCGCTATTTTTTTCATATCAATACCGCCATTCTGGTTTTTCCCTTTCGATACATTCCGGAGATCATGATGGCCCCGTCAGTTTTTTGTAAAAGTTTTCGAGTGCATGACTTTCACCCAGAAGAACCAGAATATCCCCTGCATCGAATTTGTGATCGATTCCACGGGATACGAAGATGAAATCGTCACCCATCTCTCTGTCCGTAATACCGACCAGAATCAGATCAAACGCTTTGAAATCGATATCGTGCACATATTTGCCTTCGAGAAAGGAGTGGAAAGGAATTTCGATCTCTTCGAGGCTGATGCCATTGTCGACGAAAATGACCTCGTCGAGTACGCGGGTGACAGCCGGCCGCGTGATAATGTCGACGATGCGATTGGCACTCGCTTCGTAGATATCGATCACTTTGTCGGCCCCGATGAACTTGAGTTTTCTCGTATTCTCCGCAGATGTCGAAATCGAGATGATCGTGGCATTTTTCGTCATACTTTTGAGCGAAAGCACAAGGAAGATATTCATTGCCATCTCGTCCATCGCACAAAAGAGTATCTTTCCCTCGAGTCCCAGGTCGATCAGCTCCTGGTCTTGTTTGAAATCGGCCGTGAACGATTTGACGATACCGTGATCTTTCGCATCCTGAATCAATTCGTCGGCCTGCTCGACAACCGTGATCTTCGAAAAATAGGGTGACAACATCTCATAGACACGATGGCCCAGTTTTCCATATCCGAAAAGGATGATCTCACGACGCTCTTTTTTTGTATCGAACACTCTGTTCCATCCTTCCCTTGAAATCGGCGATACTGACATTGTAGCCCATGACGACCAGAATATCATGGGCATGCAGTTCCGTATCTTCCGGTGGATTGAAGATGACGTAATGGCTCATCTTTTCGTTGGGGCTCAGCGGTTTCAGTACCGCCAGAAGAACCAGTCTCGATGCCCCAAAATCGAAATCCCCGACTTTCGCTCCGTCCAGGAACGATCCCCGTTTCACCTCCACCTCGTCGATACGAGCCGATTTTTTCCTCGTCAGAATCGCCTGCAGCGCATCAAACGCCACCGGTTGTCCAATGTAGACCGCTCCCAGCATGCCGGCGATCTCTTCGGGCATGATCAGATGGTTCGCACCGGCCAGTTTCAGCTTCGTCGCGACACTCTTTTCGCTGCATCGCGCGATGATCTCGACGGTGCTGCAGAGGCTTCGGGCGTTGATCGTGATGAATACGTTGATAATGTCGTTGTGGGTCACGGCGATGACCGATTTGACACTCTCACAGAATTTCAGTTTCAGCAGCGTATCGCTTTTCGTCGCATCCGCATGCAATACACGATGCCCGTCGAGTTCCGCTTTCTGGACCTTCGATGCGTCATTTTCGATCACGAGAACCCGTTCGCCCTGTTTGCGCAGCTTGTTCGAGACAATCTGGCCGATCTTTCCGTATCCGCACACGAGATTCAGATCTTTCGTCTTGGCGACCTGGTTCAGAACGCGGGTCTGCTTGATCTCGGGAAGTTTCTCCCCGAACGCCGAGACGATGATCGATGTCAGGAACGTGATGGCGCCGAGTCCCGTGATGATCACAAGTATCGAAATGAAGCGCCCTTCGGTCGTGACCGGCGTGATATCACCGTACCCGACGGTCGTCACCGTCACGACCGCCCAGTAGATCGCGTCGAAAAGCGACTGGATGTTCTGGTTCTGTCCGGCTCCTTCGAAGACGTAGATCATCATCGAGGCGATCAGCGTGAAGAAGGAGAGCAGCAGGAAAAGGGCATAGAGTTCGATCTTTTTGTTGCGCAGAATCTCGAAAAACTGCAGGAGGCTTTTCGAGTAGCGCAGCATCTTGAAGGCACGGAAAAGTACAAAGACACGCAATACCCTGATTTCCCGATAACTCGGCAGAATCGCGATCAGGTCGATGATGGCGGGAATCGACGTCATGTACTCCCACTTCTGGGAGGCTATCTCGGAGATCACTTTCCTGAAAGAGAAGGGTTTTTCGAAAAATTCCGACTCTTCGTACTGGGCGATAATCACTTTGTGCATATCGCTGTGAACCCAGAGCCGCAACAGATACTCGACAATGAAAATGATCGTGACGACATAGAAATCGTACCACTCAAGCCAGTAGGCCACATGCTCGCGAACGTCGACAACCAGAATGATGACGCTCGAAAGAATGACGAACACCATAAAGATGTCGAAATATTTTTTGTATTTGTAATCGTCGTTGTTGAGCAGATTGTTGAAAAAGCGCTTCGTACGTTTGTAGTACGGTGCGCTCTCCAGGAAATAGGAAAAAGAGACGAGATATCTTACAATTAGCTGTTTCAACGGTTCAAACGCTCTTTCAGCAGTTGGTTGACCTTGGCGGGATTTGCCGAACCTTTGGAGGCTTTCATAACCTGGCCGACAAAGAAGCCGAAGAGCTTCTCTTTTCCACCACGATACTCGTCGACTTTCTCCTGATTGGCCGCGAGCACCTCGTCGATCATGGCATAGATGGCACTGTCGTCACTCACCTGCTTCAGTCCGAGTTTTTCGATCGCTTCATCCACATCCGAATCTTCATGCTCGAAAAGATAGTCGAGAACATCTTTTCCGGCTTTGCCGCTGATCGTGCCATCTTCGATCCGCTTGACGACACGCGCCAGCTGTTTGGCCGTAACAGGCGAGGTTTCAACCGTTACGCCCCCTTTCAATCTTCCCTGCAGTTCGATCGTCAACCACTTGACCGCCTCTTTCGGACTGGCACCCTCTTCGATCATTGTCTCGAAGTAGCGGGCCATTTCGACTTCCGACGTGATGACGACGGCATCGTACTCGCGAATGCCGAACTCTTTGATATATCGTGCCCGTTTTTCGTCCGGCATCTCGGGGATCCGTTTCGCCTCTTCGATCATCGCGTCGTCAAGAATGACCGGGAGAAGGTCGGGCTCCGGAAAGTAGCGGTAGTCGGCACTCTCTTCCTTGCCCCGCATCGAACGGGTTTCACCCTTGTTCGGATCGAAGAGTCGCGTCTCCTGCCACACCTCGTCGTCGTAGACGCCATCTTCCCACGCCTCGATCTGACGCTCCACTTCGTATCCGATCGCCTGATGGATAAACCGGAAACTGTTCATGTTCTTGATCTCGACCCGTGTATAGAGTTTTTCGTCCCCTTTCGGACGGATCGAAACGTTGACGTCGCATCGGAAGGACCCCTCCTGCATGTTCGCGTCACTGATACCCAGATAGCGCACGATCGCATGCAGTTTTTTGAGATAGCGCACCGCTTCGTCAGCACTGCGCATGTCGGGTTCACTGACGATTTCGAGAAGCGGCGTACCGGCACGGTTCAGGTCGACCAGCGAGTGGTCCCCCTCGTGGATGTTCTTCCCCGCATCCTCCTCCAGATGCGCCCGGGTAATGCCGATACGCTTCTGGCTCCCATCATCGAAATCGATCATCAAATGGCCATTCTCCACGATCGGAATCTCGAACTGGCTGATCTGATACCCTTTCGGCAGATCCGGGTAGAAGTAGTTTTTCCGATTGAATATCGACTTGCGATGCACGGTCGCCTCGATCGCGTTGCCGAACATCATCGCTTTTTTGACCGCCTCTTTGTTCAGAACAGGCAGTGCACCGGGAAGCCCCAGACAGACGGGGCATGTGTGGACATTCTGCCGATCGGCGAAACTGGTGGCACAGTTGCAGAAAATTTTCGTTTTTGTATTGAGCTGGACATGGATCTCCAGTCCGATAACGACTTCAAATGCACTCATTATCTATGTTTCCTTGCGAATAATTACAAAAATAGCGAATCGACGCGAAACCGTCGGTTCCCGCCTCTTCGACGGCCGCTATCTGCTTCTCCGTCACGATGCCGCCAAGTGCGAAGATTTTGATAGATATTTTATCTTTAATTTCTTTTAACTTCTCTAAACCTTGCGGTGGGCCCTTTCCGGGTGTCGGAAATATCGGGCTGAAGGTGATCGCATCGGCACCGAGCGCTTCACTCCGTTTGGCCTCCTCGAATGTGTGGGTGCTGACGACTGTCCAGAGCCCTAGCCTTTTGGCGGTTTCGATCCAATCCATTCTGTCGGAAGGAAGGTGGATGCCGTCCGCCTGCAATTCGGCCGCCAGATTGACATCGGTATGAAGCAGAAACTGCGTGTTGGGAAAGCGGGGTTTGAGCGACAGAAACTCCTTCGCCAGCGCTTCATAATTGTCGCTGCGTTTGTCCCGGAGAGAGATGAGATCGATGCATTTGGCAGAGAGTACCTGATCGACAGAATCTTTTAAAACGGAGGGGTTCGAAGAGTAATAGAGCGGATCAGTAATGGCGTAGCGAAGAATCATCGGTCCTCTCCAGTGAGGCCTTGATCTTTTTGAGCAGATATGTCTGATGTTTCAGTTCACGGTATTTGTCAAATTGCAGGGCAGCCACTTCCAATAGGACGACAAACAGCAGGCCGAACAGCGAACCGACCAAACCCGCCATGAATGCGATGACGACTCCGAACGGAAGGAAGGACCAGAAAAGAAAAACGGCGCCCAGAAGAACAATCGCCCAGGCAGCGCCCAGAAGAAAACTGACAACGGTTTCGGCGATTGTTCGTTTCAAACGGTTCCCTGATTACAGAGTTTCCTCTTCGAGCATGACGGCTCCCGCAAGATAGACATAGGTCAGAATCATGAAAATGAATGTCTGCAGCAGTGCGGAAAATGCGAGTAGCAGGAAGGCCGGCAGCGGTACGATCCACGGTGCGAGCATCAGAAGGACCCAGAGGAAAAGGTCGTCGCCTTTGATGTTACCGAAGAGTCGGAAAGAGAGCGAGATGATACGCGACAGGTGCGAAACGATTTCGATCGGAAACATCAGCGGTGCGAGCAGTTTGACCGGTCCCATAAAGTGGGCGAAATAGTGCACAACACCATTTTTTCGAATACCTTCGAAGTTGTAATAGACAAATACGATTAATGCGAGCGGAAGGGTCATGTTGATGTTGCTGGTCGGCGATTCGAACCCGGGAATGATACCGATAACGTTTGCGATAAACACGATGATACCGATCGTTGCGACCAGCGGAAGATATTTATTCGCATTGGTTTCACCGATGACGTCGCGTCCCATCGCGATCGTGCCCTGCAAAAAGGCCTCCATCACGTTTTGTGTGCCGGTCGGGACAAGTTTCAGAGATTTGGTTGCCATCTTCGCCAGTACGAGGGCCAGCAGTGCCGTCAACAGAACGTGGGCGGTAAAGATGAACCCGTGAGAGTGGTTGATTGCTCCAAAAAAGGTAAATACACCTTCCATTCGGCTTCCTTTGTCATAAATTTGTGCGATTTTAACATAACATCCATTAATCAGGGTTTAATGATGGGCTTATGTAACTCTCTTTTCCTGCCCCATCCGGTAGAGCGCGAAATCGTATTTGACAGGGTCGTGCGGACAGATTGTTTTCAAGCATTCCGTCAGCTCTACTGCTGCTTTCCAGTCGTACGTTTTACGTTTCAGACACCCTATCTTCCGGCTTACATGGAAGGTATGCGTATCGAGCGGAATAATCAGATCGGCCGGATTGACACCTCTCCAGCGTCCAAGATCGAGCGCATCGTCACGGACCATCCACCGCAAAAACATCATCCATCTTTTGTACGGGGAAACGGGTTTGCCATCTTTCGGTACACGGCCGATGAGAAAACGGTACCCCCTGCTCTCATAAGGATTGGTGTGTTCGAACAGATCGATCAACGCGAAAACCCCCTCGATGACGGAAGACTCTTTTGTATATCCTTCCATGAACACCTCCTGCATCGTACCGCGCCCGAGGCGCCGAAGCGTCAGAAAGATCTGTACGATATCGTCGGTCGACTGAAAACGGTAATAAGCCTCCATACGGGTCCGGATGGTCATTTCATCCGCATCGAGCAGAGAAAAGTCCAGCGAATCGAGAAACTGTACTATTTTGTGCGCATTGCCGTAACCGAAGAGTGCACAGAGAAGTATCGCACGGTCGTCGTCCTGTTTCGCAGCGACCAGAAGCGGATCGGGCCGCTCCATAGAAAGTTCGCTGCGATCGTTACGCTTCGCCGCCTCCGCTTCCAGCCGCTCACGCAAGCTGGTAAAATCGTTTGCGTTCACTCGATCCGCCGATCTGCATCTGCTTGCGATATTTGGTAACGGTACGCCGTACCATCTTGACACCGAATTTTTCTTCGATCATTTCGAGCAGTTTCTGGTCGCTGAGCGGTTTGTTCCGGTCCTCCTGCGCGATGACATCCGCGATGAATTTTTTGATGGACGCATTGCTGACATCTTCATCCAGGCCCGACGTAAAAAACGCTTTCATCGGAAATATTCCACGATCACACATCAGGTATTTGTTGGCAATGGCACGCGAAATCGTCGAAGGATTGTGCTCGAACTCTTCGGCAATATCTTTCAGTTTCATCGGCCGGATATCACCACCCTGAAAAAATTCATACTGAAACTCGACAATCATCAGCCCGATTTTGTAGAGGGTCGCCTTCCGCATCTGCAGCGCATCAATCAGATCCCGTGCCTCCTTGATTTTTTTCCGAACAAACCGATGGTCCAGATCGGCCTCCCCGATCATGATATCGGGATAAAAATTGTCGTTGATTTTGACTTCGATACTGTTTTGCGTCTGAAAAATAACCAGATCGGGAATGGCCGGCGGAGACTCTTCGAGTGTGTCGATTGCCGGAGGATTTTTGAAGCGGCGGATCACCCCGATCGCATCGGCATAACGGGGATTTTTCTTGAATCGTCTCAAATCTTCGAAGTTTTCGAGCATCTCGGCGACGAGAGAGTAAAGCGGCTCTTCCACGTCGCTCTGGCGTAACTGGAAAAGCATCGCTTCGGCTGCATCGACTGCACCAACCCCCGGAGGATTCAGATAGGCAAAACGCTGACGGACTTTCTCGATCTGTTCGGCAGAGACACCGAAACGTTCGCCGAGTCTCTCCAGGCTGCCTTCAAAATATCCCTCATGGGATATCTCTTCGATAATGGCATACGCGATCGTTTCGCTCTGCGGAGTCGGGAAAAGGGGCGCATTGATCTGCTCATGAAGAAGTTCATAGAGCGACTGGTTGTGAATCGTCAGTGCCTCGATCGCTTCGGCACTGCTCGAACGGTCACTTTTATACAGGACCTTTTTGGTGAATGTCGTGGAGAACTGCTCTTCAAATCCGGAACGCACCTCCATATAGGGGTTCTCTTTTTCATACTCTCTGAGCTGTTCTTCCAACTCGTCGAGACCGGACTGGAGTATCGGCAGCCAACTGCGCAGAGTACTTGAAAGTTTGGTTTTTAGACCCGTACTCTGCGTCTGGCGCAATCTCATAGTGTAAAATGCTCTCCCAGATAGTGTTTGATGACATCCGGATGACTCGCGATCTCTTCGGATGACCCTTCCGCCATCAGGGTGCCTTCGTGCATGACATAGGCACGATGACAGATACCGAGCGTTTCCCGGACATTGTGATCGGTAATGAGCACTCCGATATCGAGTTCCAGCAACTGGCGTATGACATTCTGTATATCGATAACCGCAATCGGATCGACACCGGCAAACGGTTCATCGAGGAGGAGAAATTTCGGTTTGGTCACCAGTGCCCTGGCAATCTCGGTACGACGTCTTTCACCACCGCTGAGTCGGATTCCCTTCCGGTTCCGGATCGGTTCGATGTTGAAAAGCTCGAGAAGGTTCTCAATGCGTTTTTCGGCACTCGTTTTATCCAGTTTCGCCGCTTCCGCCGCGATCAGAAGATTCTCCTCGACGGTCAGCTCTTTGAAAATACTCGATTCCTGCGGGAGGTAGCCGACACCGAGCTGTGCGCGGGTATGGAGCGGTTTTTTCGTCACATCGTCGTCATCGATATAGACATGTCCTTCGCTCACCGGTATCAGCCCGCAAATCATATAGAACGTCGTGGTTTTGCCGGCGCCATTCGGTCCGAGCAGGCCAACGACCTCTTTTGTCTTCAAATCGAGTGTGACACCTTTGACAATCGTATGTTTCTTGATGATTTTCGTAAGATTTTCCGCTTTTAAACTATGCATCTGTTGTAATCCTGTAACGGCGGCCGTTTTCTATGGGTGTTATCTCGATCACGGCGGTTGTAAAACCATGCGCTTTCAAAAAATCTTCCAGTGCTTCATCTCCCCACTCGATCAAATGCCATCCCGGCTCTTCGAGACTCTCCAGCAGTCCCATCGACAAAAATTTCTCATTCGGGCACTGATAGAGATCGTAGTGGTAGAGACCATTCTCATAGATCTGCTGAATCGAAAAAGTAGGAGAGGTCACATCTCTTTCGCACCCTTTCGCCTTCGCCAGCGCTTTGACGAGCGTCGTTTTGCCTGCCGCGAGATCCCCCCGCAGAAAGATGACTGCACTCTCCGGAAGCATCTGCCGGATCCTGTCCGCTACCTTGTCGAGCTCATCGAGTGATGCGTCGATTACTTCGGTCATAACGTGTTGGATACCCGAATAATTTTTTCAAGTACGGATTTGGCTCTTCCGGAATCGATGGTTTCGCGGGCGATTTCGAGCCCCTCTTCCAAATCGTGCGCCTTTCCGTCGACGACGAGCGCACCGGCCGCGTTGATCAACACGATGTCCCGTTTGGGTCCATGCAACGATCCTGCAAGAATATCTCGCGTGATCTTCGCATTCTCATCGGCATCGCCTCCTGCGATGGCTTCCAGCGGTGCATGGTCGATGCCGTAACTGACAGGATCGATCACTTCCAGTTCCAGGTGCCCCTCTTCCAGAAACGCGGCATCCGTCGGTGCACCCAGAGAGATTTCGTCCAGGCCGTCACGGCTGCTGACGACCATCGCCCGTCTGGAACCGAGCCGTTTGAGCGCTTTGGCGATTTTCGGTACGAACGAAGGATCGAATACCCCGACAAACTGCTTTTCGACGCCGGCGGGATTGCTGAGAGGCCCGAGAATATTGAAAATAGTGCGGTGGGCAATCGACTTTCGAATCGGCATGACGAACTTCATCGCCGGATGGTGGTAGATGGCGAAAATAAAGGTAAACCCGCACTCTTCAAGCATCCTCACCTGTTTTTCCGGTGGAAGATCGAGCTTGATTCCGAGGGCTTCGAGCATGTCGGCACTGCCCGACCTGCTCGTGATCGAACGGTTGCCATGTTTGGCCACATAACATCCCGCCCCGGCAAGAAGCAGTGAAACAGTCGACGAAATATTGAAACTGCCGCTCTTGTCGCCTCCCGTTCCGCAGTTGTCGATCAGTTTGACCCGCAGCTCCTCGGGCACCGGGAGCTTGACCGAATGCGCCCGCATCACTTCGGCCGCCGCCGCGATCTCGTCGGTCGTCTCTCCGCGCTCAGCCATCTCGATCAAAAATTTCCGGGCCTCCTCTTCATCCATCAATCCGAGAAAAAGACGTTCGAATGCCGTTTTCGCTTCACTGTATGTCATGCCAACTCCTGCACATACTCTTCTTTCGCGCTTTTTGGAATCGTTTTGGTCGTTGGAATCTTGAGCACTTTGTACCGTTTCGCACCCTTGAGATAACGTATCTCGATTGTATCACCTATTTTTACATCTTTGCTCGGTTTTGCCTGAACATCGTTGATGAACACGACGCCGCTTTTGACCATATCCTGGGCAATGGTTCGACGTTTGACAAGATTGACGCTGCTCAAATATTTATCGATTCTCAATAACCGCTCCGAAATAGTTTGATCTATTTTATCCATTCGTTGATTAAAATCAGGTTTATCGGATGCATCTCCACCCGACATGGCCGGACAGAGAGCTAATACCCATTTAAAGGGAGCTTGGATAAAATCGAACCATGGACAGCGGAACATTTGTGCATATCGATGTCGATCGGGAACATGCAACGCTCAAAATAAAAGGAAAATGGCGGGTTGAACGACTCGATCATATCGAAGCCGAATTCCAGCGCATCGTTCCGAAACTGAAAGAGAAAAAGAGCATTCTCTTCGATACTTCCGGAATCGAAGAGATCGATACGGGTGCCATGGTCTTCTTCATTTCGATTCGGGAACGACTCAAGAAAACCTCCCGCGTTCATGTCATCCGCTCTACACCGGAATTTTGCCATATGTTCCGGCTCGTCAAACGCTACAACCGTCCGGTGCCAGCCGCCAAAGAGCCATCTTTCGCTCTGCTCACAAATTTTTTATATAGTATTGGGGAGAAGACGTTCTCTATGCTGGAGGATTTCATTCTCTTCCTCAATTTTCTGGGAGCGGCAACCATCGCATTTTTCTATAGTGTGATACATCCCTCGAACATCCGATTCAAAGAGACATCTTCAAACATTTTCAAAGCGGGTACGACCGCCATACCTATCGTTGCGCTCAGCTCCTTTCTCGTGGGCATCGTCATCGCCTACCAGAGTGCCGTCCAGCTTGAAAAATATGGTGCCAACATCTTCATCGTCGACATGATCGGCATATCGATACCCAGAGAATTGGCGCCGCTCATTACCGCCATCATCGTCGCAGGTCGCAGCGGCTCCTCCTATACAGCACAGATTGGTGTGATGAAAATTACCGAAGAGATCGACGCGATGAAAACGATGGGATTCGAAATTTACCGTTTCGTTGTCCTGCCCCGCATATTCGCCATGATCGTCGCACTTCCCCTGCTTATATTTTTCGCCGACATGATCGGAATCTACGCGGGGATGATCATCGCGAAGGCTCAACTCGGGATCAACACGACACAATTTCTCGACCGCCTTCAGAACGCCGTTGAAGTCAAACACTATCTTGTCGGAATTTTCAAAGGTCCCTTTTTCGCATTCATCATCGCCGCCATCGGCTGCTTCCGCGGGTTTCAGGTCTCAGGCAATACCGAGAGTATCGGTAGGTACACGACGATGAGCGTCGTCAATGCGATCTTTCTCGTTGTTGCTATCGATGCACTCTTTTCGGTTATCTTCACGGAGCTCGGCATATGAGTGACAAGGTGGTCATTTCGATGCGCGGTATCGAAACCCGTTTCGGTGAGAAAGTGGTACACGAAAATGTCGATCTCACCGTTTATGAAGGGGAGATCTTCGGTCTGCTCGGAGGGAGCGGTTCGGGCAAAACGACGCTGATGCGGGAGATGATCATGCTCCTAAAACCCGCTGCCGGAAAGGTGAACGTACTGGGCTATGATCTCGACAACATTTCGCGTGAAGATGCGCACATCCTTAGAACGAAATGGGGTGTGCTTTTTCAATTCGGTGCCCTTTTCACATCGCTGACCGTCGCCGACAACATCGCAGTATGGCTCAGAGAATACACCACCATTTCCGAAACGATGATCCGGCAGATCGTCCATACCAAACTCGAAATGGTCGGTCTTGCACCGAGTGTCGGGAATCTCTACCCGGCAGAATTGAGCGGTGGCATGATCAAACGGGCAGGGCTTGCACGTGCTCTCGTCATGGACCCGAAACTCCTCTTTCTCGACGAACCCACATCGGGTCTCGATCCGGTCAGTGCCGAAGCGTTCGACAACCTCATCACCGAACTGCGACACCTGCTGGGACTCACGATCGTCATGGTCACCCACGACATCGATACGATTTTCAATGTCGTCGACCGCATGGCCGTTTTGGGAGACAGGCACATCGTCGCAGAAGGGTCGCTGAAAGAGATTTTGAAGAACGACCATCCTTTCATTCGCCAGTTTTTCGGAGGAAACCGCGCCAAAGTGCGTATCAAAGCCATGGAAATGGAGTCCTCTTCATGAACGCGGTTCATCTGCGCGTGAGCCCGCTGCTGAAGCGAACGCAGAGGGAGAAGCGTCAAGCCGATG
>NZ_JAOZPV010000039.1 GCF_029932565.1 Hydrogenimonas sp. | reverse complement strand
TGAAGGAGATGCAGGCAAAAGAGAAGATCGTCGGAGCCATCTGCGCCGCACCGTTTGCCCTGAAAACGGCTGGCGTGCTGAGCAAACGCTATACGTGTTATCCGAGTGTCGAGGAACAGATCGGCAATCTCGAAGGTTATACCGACAAAGAGAAAGTGGTGATCGACGGCAACATCATGACATCCCGCGGACCTGGCACCGCCATTTGCTTCGGTCTCGCCATCGTTCGAAAACTGGTGGGAGAAGAGACCTATCAGTCACTCCGTGAAGGGCTTCTCGCCGATTACTGCTGATTCAGTTGCGCAAGCAGATCCGCCGCAATGCGGCGGGTATCATGTTCGCTGATATCGATGACGATATCGGCGACCTTTTCATACGCTTCGAACCGTTCGGAAAAGAGGGATTTTGCCTTCTCGATATCCTGAAAGAGCGGTCTTTTTTTCAATTTTTTCTTCGCATTCGGCGCATTGAGAATGCGCTGCAGAATCCATTCAAAATCGGCTTTCAGATAGACAACGGTGCCGATCGAGTTGATGTTGTTGACTTTGTAGAAGCCGCCGCCGGTGGAGATGACAGCGTTTGTAACGTTGTGTGCAAGCCAGTCCGCGGTCTTCTGTTCCAACGCACGGAACGCCGCTTCGCCGGCCGTTGCAAAGATCTTCTTGATTCTCGTATTGGTGAGACTTTCGATCATGTCGTCCGTATCGAGAGCATAGAGAGATGCATCGCACCGTACGAGTTCACGCGCCAGTGCGCCTTTCCCCACCCCCATAAAACCGATCAGAACGATGTTTTTCGTTGACATAATCCCAAATCCTTGTTAGGCGACTTGGGAATATTCTACCTTCAAATCACTTACGGTTTGTTTCAATAGTGTCTGGTATGCTTCGATAACGGGCAGTTCGGTCCCCTCTTTCATGTAGGTGTTGTAGTCGACGAGCAGTTGTGCGACGCCACCTTCTCCAATATTGAGTGCAGCCCCTTTGAGACCATGGGTGATATGCTCCGCTTCGGTAAAGTTTTTTTCGGCGATAGCGTTATCGAGATCGTTGATCGCATTTTCGAGCTGGTGAATCAGCTCGACGACAAATTCGTCGGCTTCTTCCGGTGAGAGTCCCATCCCCTCTACCAGACGCTGGTGACTGAATTCACCATAATCTTTCTTCAAAATGGTGCCGGCCTCTTCCCGTGAGGCCGGTGTTTCGTTTTGAGTCTCGGGGTGAAGCTTGTAGATCGTCGGACGTTCGAGTGTGACGTCCATCGGTTTTTCGGGTTGGGATTTCTCTTCAATCTGGGGTTTTTCTTCGGTTTGGGATGTCTCCCGGACCTCTTCCTGTATGGGTTCCGGAACTCTCTCTTCGATGACCGGCTGCGTATTTACGGTGTTGACAGGCTCATAGGAGGATGCCGTTGTTTGGGGTTTCGTCTCCGTTTCAGCCACATTTTCGGGCTTTCCTCTTTCCTGCAGCGACTGGTAATCTCTATTGAACTGTTCCTGGGTCTGGTGCACATAGAGTTCGAAGGATTTGCTTTTCATATGATCACGAATGACAATGACAAGAAAACCCAAAAGGACCAAAAGAAGCAGTCCGATCGAACTGAACAAGATTAAATCAAGCATAATATATCCCTTTCCTGTGGGCAGTTATTTACATAAAATCGGCATTTCATTCAAAAGATTTAAATGGGTGCAGGATGGCAGAATATTTATCCTATTCTAACGGCAACTTTGATAGACTGTTTCATACATTTATTGCGAGGAAAACCAGAGTATGAAACCCCGATTCACGCATCTGCATCTGCATACCGAATATTCGCTGCTCGACGGTGCCAACAAGATATCCAGACTGGCTGGCCGGCTCAAAGAGCTGGGGATGGATACGGTCGCCATTACCGATCACGGCAATATGTTCGGTGCGGTCGATTTCTACCAGCAGATGAAGAAAGAGGGTATCAAACCGATCATCGGGATGGAGGCCTATCTCCACAACCAGGAGGAGCTTGGCGACAAAAGCACCCGTCAGCGCTTCCACCTTTGCCTTTACGCCAAGAACGAAACCGGCTACAAAAACCTGATGTATCTCAGTTCCCAGGCCTATATCAACGGCTTCTACTACTATCCGCGCATCAACAAAAAGCTTTTGAGAGAGCACAGCGAAGGGCTCATCTGCTCATCGGCCTGTCTGCAGGGCGAGGTCAACTGGCATTTGAATCTATCCGAGCGCAATGTCAAATTCGGGGCACAGGGTTACGAGCGTGCCAAAGAGGTGGCACTGGAATATAAAGAGATTTTCGGCGACGATTTCTATCTGGAGCTGATGCGTCACGGTATCGGCGATCAGCACAGCATCGACGAGCAGCTTATCCGGCTGAGTCTCGAAACCGGCATCAAGATTGTCGCGACCAACGACACCCACTATCTCTATCCGGACGATGCCGAGGCGCACGAAGCTTTCATGTGCATCGCGATGAACAAACTCTACGACGATCCCGACCGTCTGCGCCATTCCGTCCACGAGTTCTACCTCAAATCACCCGAAGAGATGGCGGAACTCTATGCCGACATTCCCGAGGCACTCGAACATACGCAGGAGATCGCCGACAAGTGTGATCTGGAGCTCGATCTGGGCAATCCAACGCCTCCCAATTTCAAATTTGCCCGGGAGTATGCCGCCAATGTCGGCCTGGAAGTGCCCGAACCGGATGCCGAGAACAGTTTTGCCAACGACGAAGCCCTCTTTATCCACGAATGCCGCAAAGGGCTGGAAGAGCGTCTCAAATTTGTGGATCCGGCGCATCACGACGAGTATCGGGCGCGACTGGAGACGGAGATGCAGATCATCAACCAGATGAAGTTTCCCGGCTATATGCTGATCGTCTGGGATTTCGTGCGTGAAGCGAAAGAGAGGGAGATTCCGGTCGGACCCGGACGGGGATCGGCGGCTGGAAGCCTCGTCGCCTATTCGCTGGGCATCACCAATATCGACCCGATGAAGTACGATCTGCTCTTCGAGCGTTTTCTGAATCCGGAGCGCGTCAGCATGCCCGATATCGATATGGATTTCTGCCAGGCGCGTCGCGGAGAGATCATCGACTACGTGGTCGAGAAATATGGACGTTTCAACGTGGCCCAGGTTATCACGTTCGGTTCGCTTCTGGCGAAGGGGGTTATCCGTGACGTCGCGAGGGTGCTTGGTGTCAGCTACGCGGAAGCGGACAAGATGGCGAAACTGATTCCCGACGAACTGGGAATCACCCTTAACGGGAAGGGGAAAGAGGGGACCGACGGATTCAAGCCGGGTGCATTCCAGAAAGAGCCGAAGCTCCGGGAACTGGTCGAAACCAACCCCACGGCGGCCCGCGTCTGGAAATTCGCTCTTGCCCTTGAAGGGCTCAAACGCAATGCCGGTATGCATGCCGCGGGTGTCGTCATATCCAACGAAGAGCTCTGGCACAAGACGCCGCTCTACAAACCATCGGGCGAAGAGACACTGGTAACGCAGTATTCGCTCAACTTCCTCGAAGATGTCGACCTGATCAAATTCGACTTCCTTGGGCTCAAGACGCTGACGGTCATCGACAATGCCGTCAAACTGGTCAAACAGCGCCACGAGGTCGACGTCGACCTCGACAATATGCCGATGGATGACCCGAAAGTCTACGAGACGATTCAGGAAGGCGAAACGGTCGGTATGTTCCAGATCGAATCGGGCGGTATGCAGCAGCTCAACGCCAAGCTCAAACCGGGCAACTTCGAAGACCTCGTCGCGGTACTCGCCCTCTACCGGCCCGGTCCGATGGAGTCGGGAATGCTCGACGATTTTATCGAACGGAAGCACGGCCGCCAGGAAATCACCTACATGTTTCCGCAGCTCGAAGAGATTCTCAAGCCGACCTACGGGGTCATTGTCTATCAGGAACAGGTCATGCAGATCGTTCAGACGATCGGCGGATTCAGCCTTGGCAAAGCGGATATCGTCCGCCGTGCGATGGGAAAGAAAAAGTTCGACCTGATGCAAAAGTACAAGAGCGAATTTGCAGAGGGTGCGAAGGCGCAGGGACTCGACTACGACAAAGCGGCCGAACTCTTCGATTTGATCGAAAAATTCGCCGGCTACGGCTTCAACAAGTCCCACTCGGCCGCCTATGCGATGGTGACTTACCAGACGGCGTGGCTCAAGACCCACTATCCGGCCGAATTCATGGCGGCGCTGCTGACAAGCGAAAAAGACAACACCGACAAGGTGGTCAAATATATCGATGAGGTCAAGCGTCTGGGCATCCGACTGCTCGCACCCGATATCAACCGGTCGGCACTCGAATTTACACCCGATGCCGACGATGAGGGGAACGAAGTCATTCTCTTCGGACTGGGTGCCATCAAAGGAGTCGGCGATGCTGCCGTCAACGCAATTCTTTTGGCACGGGAAGCGGGAGGCTTCGAGTCGCTGGACGACTTTGTATCCCGTATCGATACACAGAAAGTGAACAAAAAAGTGATTGAATCGATGATCAAAGCGGGAGCGCTGGATGGCTTCGGATACAGCCGCCGGGCGCTGCTCGAATCGATCGATGCGATCATCGACGCGATGCATGAATCGGCCAGGGCCCAGCAGATGGCGGTCGGTTCGCTCTTCGGAGACGACGAGGAGCTTGTGAGTATCAAGGTCGATATCGTTCCGATGGAGGAGTATCCGCAAAAGAGCATCCTCGAACTCGAAAAGGAGTCTCTCGGTTTCTACGTATCCGGGCATCCGCTCGATCGGTTCCGTGAAGAGCTCTCCGATATCAGATATACGCTCTCTTCCGATCTCGAGCAGATCGCCGATGGATCCTCGGCACTCCTGATCGGAAAGGTCGAAGAGGTGACGACCAGGATCAGCAAAAAAGGAAACAAATTCGGTATTGCCAATGTGATGGACCTGCATGGCAACATCGAAATCACACTCTTCGAACGGCAGCTGGAACAGCTGGAAAAGATGGATCTCGACGAGCCGATCGGTTTCAAAGTCACGATTACACGCGATGGCGATTTTACCCGGATGCGGGTGCACAAAATTATGGAACTGAAGGCGTGTAAAAAGGAGAAGATCGAAACACGGATGGTCGAAAAACCGGAAAAACCGATGATCATCCGGCTCAATCTCGACCATGAAAAGATGCGTATTCTCGAAGAGATCTATCGCCTCGCCCAGAGCCATCCGGGCAGAAAACCTCTGCGTCTTCTTCTCTGTTCGAAACTGCAGGAGATCGAAATCGAATCGTCGATCCATGTCAACGACGAGATGGCCCAACAGCTCAAAAAGATGGAAGCGGTTGAAATACTGGCATCGGCCTGACTGAAAAAGAATAAAATTATCTTGTAAACAGTCGATATATCAAAACACACGATTTTTGATAACAAAGGTTTTCGATGTCCGATTTTCATATGCTTGGCCGTCAGCCGATCCTTGATGGCAAGAAGAAAGTGTATGCCTACGACCTCTTTTTTCGCGATGAGAAGAGCGCGCCAAACGAAGTTTCCGGACGTTTCGCTTCGATTTCGGTATTGACCAATGTGCTGAACCAGTTCGGAGCCAAGGAGATCCTTGGAAACCGTAAAGCGTTCGTACGCATCGACAACGATTTTCTTTTCAATGACCTCCTCCTGAATATGCCGAAAGATATTTTCGTCTTTTCCGTCCTGCCTGAAATGCGGTTCAATATGGAGATTGCCAGGCGAATCGTGGAGCTTCGGAAAAAAGGATTCGACATTGCGCTGAACGATGCGATACTCGATGAAAGACTGATTCAGCGGATCGGGCCGCTTCTGCCATACTTCAGCTATATCAAGATCGATGTGGAACGGAGCCCGAGAGGCGAAGTGTTTCATGAACTATTGGCCAAAATCAAACAATACGACAATACGTTGATCGCGTCGAAAGTCGAATCACCCGAGACGACACAAATCTGTGAAAATCTCGGCTTTCAACTCTTTCAGGGATACTTTTTTTCGAAACCACAGCTTCTGAAGCAGGAGAAGATCGACCCCCATTACCGAAGCGTCATACATGCCTACAATCTGCTGATATCCAATGCAGATGTGGAAGAGATCGCATCCTACCTGGAGCAGCACAGCGCATTGTCGCTGCAGCTGCTTCGCTATGTCAATTCCGCAGCACTGAGCCTTGCACGGGAAATCTCTTCGATTCAGGAGGTGATTCTGCTATTGGGGCGCCACAATGTCGCCCAGTGGCTGATGATGATCATCTATGCGCAATCGATGGGAGAGAAGGGAGGCTCTTCGACACTTGCCTTGATGGCCAAAAGCCGGATGGAACTGATGCGCCGGACATGGCAGCTGATGCATCCGGAGGCTCCGAAAAGTGAGCTGGATGAAGCCTATTTCGTCGGGACGCTTTCGCTTCTGGATGTCGTGATGCATGCACCGATGGAGAAGATTCTGGATGAATTCAACATTTCCCAGGATGTCAAAGATGCACTTTTGAAGGGAAGCGGCAAGTTTGGACGGACATTCCTTTTTGTCAAGTCGATCGAAGAGTGTAACCAGAATGCCATCGATCTCTTTTTGAACTTCTATCGGATCGACAAACGGGATTATGAGAAGATGATCTATGAGACGAGCATCGCCGTCAACCGTCTCGACGAGGAGCTGGAAAAGCTCTGATCCCGGCCGCGACGGATTGGATGGCTCTACGATTTTGGCAGGGAGACGATAAAGCGTTTCGGCTCGGTATCGATATGGATGGATCCGTGATGCGCTTCTACAATCTGTCGTGAGAGTACCAGCCCAAGGCCATGCCCCTTTGTCTTGGTGGTGTGAAACGCTTCAAAGAGACGATCCGGATTCTCCAGCGGCACGCCGCTATCCTCGATGATGAAACGGATCGTCTCTCCCCGGGTTTCACTTCGAATGGAGACGTTCCCCTCGTCTTCGTCACTCTCTTCGATTGCATCGATCGCATTGAATATGAAATTTTGCAGTGCCAGTGAAAGCAGTCCCAGATCTCCCCGGATTGTGGCATCTTCGAAAAGGTAGTGAAAGTGGATATCTTTCATGAAACTGTAGCTTTCGACGGCGGCCTGACACTCTTTTTCAAGCTGTGAGAGCGAAATGTTCGTAAAGACGGGGTGCACCCCCTTTGAATACATGAGGGTCGTTTTGATGATGCGTTCCACGCGGAAAAGCGACCGTTTGATCTCATCCACGATCGGTTGGTTCTTCGGGACGACCCGTTTGGCGAGCGATGAGACGAGCAGTGCGATGGAGCCGATCGGATTACGAATTTCGTGGGCGAGGTGGGCTGCCATCTGTCCCATCGAAGCGAGCCTCTCCTTGCGTTTCTGTTCGGTGATGTCGGTGGCGCTGATGATGGTCTTTGAATCGTTGCAGCTCGATTTGACGAGGAAGAACCGGCTGTCGAACGCCACCTCGCTCTCTCTTAACGTGGAGTCGATGCGATCCAGAAGCCCGTCGAGCGATTCCGCTTCGCTGTTTTGCAGAAAGACACTGCCGTCGTCGTTGAGTACCCACAAAGCGTTGGGAAGCGCTTCGATGATCTGTCTGATGAGGCTTTGAAGCTGGTTGTAGGCGCTGGTGAGAGCGATGTACTCTTTTTCGACGCTGTAGGTCTGATCGATAAGGCTTTCGAGCTGCGAGAGGAGGGTCTCTTTCTCCTCTTCGTTCATCGAAGAGGGGAGTTTGAATTCGTTCATGCCAGAAGCTTTTCAAAATCGTTGAGATCGAAGCAGAGCAGCGAGGGGTCGTTGGAGCTTTTGAGCTCCTTGCTGAAGCCGCTTTTTGAAAAGAGGGCGTAAAAGTCGGGTTTGAGCCCGGAGCGTTCGCATTTCGACTTCAGTTTGCTGACGAGACTTTTGCACACCTTGTGCCCTTTCCATTTGCATTCGCCGATGATGACACGGTTGTTTTCGGTTTTGGCGAGCAGATCGAACTCGTTGTGGCGGTCCCAGTAATTGCCCTTTTCCGATACGGGATCGTTGGCGTCGAAAGTCTGTTTGATCAACGCGTTGGAGAGATCTTCGAACGTAAAACTGACGAACCGGTCGAGCGACGCGTCGAGATTTTCATAGAACTTCTCGTAGGAGCCTATTTCGATCTCTTCGGCATGCGGCTCGACAAAGGTGTACCAGAACCGGTAGAACGGATTGGTGAATTTGATTTTGGACTGAATGGTATAGCCCCGTTCCTCTTTTTTTCTCTTTTGTCCCGGTTTCGGTGTGGGAAGCGACTCTCTCGACTGCTCCTTGTGGAGCATACCGGCCTGACGCAGTGCATTGTAGGTGCCGTATCCCTGTGTCCGTGAGAGAGAAGCACGGCGCAGCACATTGATCGTTTTTCCGTCCGAAACGGCGACGGCCCTAAGCATTCTGCGGCTTTCGTTCTCCCCGCTCAGGGGTGGCAGTACTTTCGTTTTCAGAAAACCGTATTGGTCGAGAATGTTGATCCGGATCGATTCGTAAAGTGTATCGCTGAAATTGAGAGTGACATATTTTTCAAGACCGCCGAACACCGCATAATGTTCGATGAGCTGTTCGATTTCGAGGTGTGGAAAATGTTGATAAAAATAGCGAAACTTTTCTATCTTTCTCTATCCTTGCAGGCGTTGTTTTGACATAATTATAACATACCGGAATCCATCTCCGAAATTTTGGTTTATGTATACGGGGATTTTTGAGATGGGTTCTATGATAAAATCAACGTATGAAAAAGATGGAAATCGAACGACGCTTTTTGCTCTATCCCTGCTCGATGAAGCGCTTTTTGAAGATGCATGGCATTCGGTATCGTGCCATTCCGATTCAGCAGTTTTATGTGGTGGCAGATACCGAACGGGTGGAACGGTTCAGAAAGCTTGGAGATCGCTATATCCGGACATGCAAACAGGGAAGCGGTCTGGTACGGGATGAATCGGAAGAGGAGATTACGAAGGATCTGTTCGATGCCGCCATGTATCGGAACAGCGGAGGCGTAATCCGGAAAACGCGACGCATCTTCGAATACCGGGGATACCGCTTCGAACTCGACAGTTTCAAAGGGGAGTTGAGAGGACTCAACGTTCTGGAAATCGAGTTCGAGAGTGAAGCTGAGGCGAAAGGTTTCGAACTGCCGGAACCGTTTCGACACATTTTGGCTGCCGAAGTGACCTACAAACCGAAATTTACGAACGGTGCGATTTCCAGGATTATGCGTATTCCGGCCCTGGAGACCGATTTGGCCGCACTGATCGGACAGATCGAGAAGCGGCCGTCGTTTCTAAAAGCGTCGACATCCATCAGTCTGACACCGTTCGAAAGCGGATCCCATGCCCTCAAAGCGCTCTTCTATTCGCTCCTGAAGAGTGTCGATGCCAACAAAAGGGCGATCCTGTCGGGTGATGAAGATCCGGAACGTCTGCATCAGCTGCGTGTGGCGATGCGCAAACTGCGTGCTCTCCTTTCGCAGATGACACCGCTATTTGATGCAACCTGGCTCGAAACGCACAAGCTGAAATTGGCCGGCCTGATGCGTCAGACCGGTGAAAAACGGGATATCGACGTCTATCTGCTTCATATACCTCTCTACAAATCGATGATTTCGGAAAAGCTCCATCCCGGTATCGATGCACTTGAAGCCTACCTTCTGCATCAGGTGAAAGAGAAAGAGGAGGCATTGAAGCAGTTTCTGCGGAGCGGTCCATTCAGCGATGAAATGGCCATACTCACAGATTTCGCCACTTCGGAAAATATGGAGGGTCTGAGCGGACGGGCCACAGGGCCGTTGATTATCGAGGTCAAATCGGCACTGCGGAAACGATACAAAAAAGTACTCAAAAAGGGGAGTGAGATCGATGCCGATTCCGAAGCGCATCGTTACCACATGGTCCGTATCGATGTCAAAAAACTGCGCTACATGATGGAGTTTTTCGCATCGATTCTGGATAACGAAGCCTACAGCATGATGCTCAAAAAGCTGAAAACGATCCAGACGATTCTGGGAGAGCACCAGGACCTCGACGTGCAGCGGCACCATCTGAAAGCCTTTACCGAGCTGCCCGAACTCCATACCGACGAAACGATAACGGCCGTCGAGGCGCTTCGCCAGACGATGGCGAAGCTTGAGATGGAAAAGAGATCGGAATTCCGCGATGCATTCCGTGAGTTCGCGAAAACCGGAGAACTTTTCCATAAAATGGTCTGCAAGTTTTAATATTTCTATACGGCTATCGGGAGTTTTTAGAGATGCCCTAAAGCAAATATAGCCTATAATCACAATAATCGTTAAAAAAGGAGTGCAGGATGCACGTCCACTCTCTCTATATCATCTCCAAAGAGCCGCGTGCCGGAAGTTTCTTCGTCGCGATGGGGCTGATGGAGATACTCAAGCGTGATTTCAAGCGGGTCGCCTTTTTCAAACCCATCGTACGTGGTGAAGGCAGGGACAGTGACATCGAAACGATGCTCTCGGTTTTCGGGATGGCGCAGACCTACGAGGAGGCGGCCGGCATCGATATCGACACCGTCGAATCCCATCTCGCCAGGGGTGAAGAGGCGAAACTCTACGAAAAGCTGATCACCCGTTACGAAACATTGCAACAGCGGTACGACTTCGTACTCTGTGTGGGCATGACCGATATGCACCTCAAAGAGATGGTCGATTTCGACGTCAATGTCCAGATCGCCAAAAACTTCTCGTCTCCGATCGTGGGAGTCGTGAGTGCCAAAGGGAAAACACCCGATGAAGTGGAAGAGGATATCATTCTTTGGCAGCAGTCTCTCAAGGATGAAGGCCTGCGACCTTTCGCCTTTTTCGTCAACCACGCATCCGATACACTGGTCTGCCGTATCAACGAGCATGCCCCGTTTCAGGATATCCCATGTTTTCCCATCCCCTATGCCGAGAAACTCGACCGTCCGACCGTACTCGACCTGATCGGCCTCACTGGCGGGGAGATCATCCACATGAAAGACGACGCGAGTCTGGAGAGGACCATCAACAAACCGCTGATCGCCGCAATGCATCCCGAACATTTCCTGGAGTATTTCGAAGAGAAGGATCTGGTCGTCGTGCCGGCCGACCGCGCCGATATTTTCCTTGCGATACTTTCGGCGAACCGTATTCCCGGGTTTCCTTCGGCATCGGCCATTGTCGTGGGCGGCGGTATGGAGATCGCCCCGACGGTGCTGAAGATGATTGAAAGCGACGAGACGTTTCGGGTGGTGCTGATTCGCGTTCCGCTCGACACGATGCAGATCATTCTCAAAGCACAGCGCAGCGAAGCGCGTATCACCCCCAAGCATCGCAGAAAGATCGATCTTGCGCTTGGCCATTTCGCCAACAGTGTCGATGCCGGCCTGATCGAGAGTTTTCTCCGTCAAACGAAGATCGACATCGTTACGCCGACGATGTTCCTCCATCGTCTCTTCGCCAAAGCCTCCTCGCAGCGCATGCGGGTGGTACTGCCCGAAAGCATGGACGACCGGATTCTTCGTGCCGCCGAAACGGCGCAACGGCGGAAAATCGCCGATATTATCCTTCTCGGAAACGAGGAGACGGTCCGAAACCGTGCCGGCATACTCGGTGTCGACCTCGAAGGCATCCAGGTGATCGATCCGGTTACAAGCGATCTGAAAGAGACATTTGCGAAGGATTTCTACGAACTGCGGAAGCACAAGGGTATTACGCTCGAAACGGCACTCGATGCCGTGCAGAACGTCACCTATTTCGCGACGATGATGGTCTACGGCAACCTGGCGGACGCCATGGTCTCGGGTGCGACCCACACGACACGCGAAACGGTGCTTCCCGCCCTGCAGGTCATCAAAACGAAGCCGGGTATCGACATCGTCTCGAGCGTCTTTTTCATGTGCCTCGATACCCGGGTGCTCGTCTATGGCGACTGTGCCATCGTACCCGATCCCAGTCCGAAAGAGCTGGCGCAGATCGCCGTCGAGTCGGCGGAGACGGCCCGTGCGTTCGGTATCGAACCGATCGTCGCGATGCTCTCCTACTCGACAGGCGAGAGCGGGGTTGGCGAGGATGTCGAAAAGGTACGCGAGGCGACCAGACTCGCCAAAGCGATGCGTCCCGACCTTTTGATCGAAGGGCCCATGCAGTACGATGCCGCCATCGACCCTGCCGTCGGAGAGAAAAAGATGCCGGGATCCAAAGTGGCGGGCCGTGCCACGGTCTTCATTTTCCCCGATCTCAATACGGGCAACAACACCTATAAAGCGGTACAGCGTGCCACGGGCGCCATCGCCATCGGCCCCGTTCTGCAGGGTCTCAACAAGCCAGTCAACGATCTGAGCCGGGGGTGCAGTGTCGACGATATCGTCAGTACCATCGCCATCAGCGCGATTCAGGCGCAGAATCTGGGTAAATCATGAATGGTAAATGGAGAGAGTGAGGGGAAAGAGACGATGAAAATACTTGTTTTGAATTCGGGGAGTTCCTCGCTGAAGTACAAACTGTATGACAACCATGAAAAGGTAGCCGAAGGGGTTGTGGAGCGCATCGGGGAAGAGGGCGGCGTGAAGGATCATCGCGAGGCGTTGGAGAGGGCGGAACGGGCACTCGTCGATGCCGGTGCGATCGACTCTTTCGCAATGCTGGACGCCGTCGGTCACCGGGTCGTGCATGGGGGCGAACGCTTCATCGAACCGACGCGGATCGACGCCGATGTCATCGAGGCAATCCGCGAGCTGATTCCTCTGGCCCCGCTTCACAACCCGGCCAATCTCGTTGGGATTGAAATGATGGCGGACAAAGCACCCGATCTTCCGCAGGTGGCGGTCTTCGATACGGCATTTCACCAGACGATGCCAAGAAAAGCCTATCTTTACGCCATCCCGATCGAACTCTACGAGGAGTATGGTGTGCGGCGCTACGGATTCCACGGGACATCGCACGGATATGTCGCCAGGAAAGCCGCGGAGAAACTCGGCAAA
This sequence comes from Hydrogenimonas sp., assembly GCF_029932565.1. Lineage (GTDB taxonomy): Bacteria > Campylobacterota > Campylobacteria > Campylobacterales > Hydrogenimonadaceae > Hydrogenimonas. Next base: position 3,156 of record NZ_JAOZPV010000039.1, on the reverse strand, counting down.
CCTCTGAACGAAACGAATCTCATCACACTCCATCTGGGAAACGGGGCGAGTGTCTGTGCCGTCAAGCGCGGAAAAAGTATCGATACCTCGATGGGATTTACACCACTGGCCGGTCTCGTCATGGGGACGCGCTGCGGTGACATCGATCCGGAGATTCCGATTTTGATGGAGAAAAAGGGGATAGATGCCGACACGGTGCTTAACAAGGAGAGCGGTCTGAAAGGTCTCTGCGGCGAGAACGATGTGCGGCTTATCCAGGAGCACGCCGCAATGGGAGATGAAAAGAGCAAGACGGCGCTGGAGGTCTATGTTCACCGTATCCGCCACTATATCGGTGCCTATGTGGCGGAGCTGGGTTATGTCGATGCCATCGTCTTCACGGCCGGAGTCGGGGAACACAGCGCATTGATACGCCAGATGGTGTGTGAAGGTCTCGAGCCGCTCGGGATCGCACTCGATACCCAGAGAAATCTGCAGGGTGACGAGGATATCGCGGCCGACCGCTCACCGGTGCGGATTTTCGTGCTTCCTACCGACGAGGAACTCGAAATCGCGCTGCAGACGGAAACGGTTTTAAACCCCTGACAGCTTCATTGGGATATAATCGAAATAAACAAAATCTGAAGGAGAAAATATGGCAGTCAAAGTAGCAGTCAACGGAACAGGACGTATCGGTCTGTGTGTCATCAAGCTGGTCATGAAACATGACGATATGGAACTGGTCGGCATCAATACGACCGCAAAGCCCGACATGCTCGAATATCTTTTGAAATACGACAGCGTACACGAAGGAATCGATGCGAAAGTGATCGACGACGAAACGATCGAAATCGCCGGAAAACCGATTCGCATGTTCAGCGAACGTGATATCGACAAGCTCGACTTCGGAACGGTCGGCGCGGATGTCGTCGCCGAATGTACCGGTGTCTTTCTGACGACGGAAACAGCGAGTAAACACCTCAAAGGCAGTGTCAAAAAGGTTGTCATGAGCGCGCCGGCCAAAGACGACACCCCAACGTTCGTCATGGGCATCAATACCGATGAGTATACCGGCCAGGCCGTCATCTCCAACGCCTCCTGTACAACCAACTGCCTGGCGCCGGTCTGTAAAGTGCTCGACGATATGTTCGGTATCGAAAACGGCCTGATGACTACGGTTCACTCCTACACGAACGACCAGAATCTACTCGATGTCAAGCACAAAAAAGATTTCCGACGCGCCCGTGCCGCGGCGATCAACATGATCCCGACATCCACCGGCGCCGCCAAAGCGATCGGGCTGGTCATGCCGCATCTCAAGGGTCAGCTCAACGGTTTCGCCATCCGTGTTCCGACTGCCGACGTCTCCGTCGTCGACCTGACGGTCAACCTCAAAAAAGAGGTCACTGTCGACGCGATCAACGCCGCCTTCGACGATGCCGCCGCGAAGCTGGGCAAAATGATCCTCGTCGACCACGACAAGCGCGTTTCCGGTGATTTCATCGGCTGCGACTACAGCGCTATCTTCGTTCCCGATCTCACCCGCGTCGTCGGTACGAACACCGCCAAAGTCGTCGCATGGTACGATAACGAGTGGGGTTACAGCAACCGCCTCGTCGATATGATGCACTTCGTCGCCACCCATTGATTTTTTGGAAGAACGGTTGCCTGGACCGTTCTTCTCTTGTTTTCTCTTCCTCTCATACAAAATCAAAACGGCGTTGTCATAGGTCTTTTCCAAAAACGAAATATCTGCTTAATGTCGAAAACAGACTCTTTTTTTCCTATTTAAATCATAATTTATAAAAAGTTGTTCTACTATTGAGATATATTATGGAACAGAAGGAAATGTATGAAAAATATCATCATTGCCATGCTTTTCGCTGTACTCGGTATGCTTCTTGTATGGGTGATTTTCGAACCGAAGATCGCCCCCTATTATGTGCAGCTGACGAAGACGCGTGTGGGGCTGAGTGTGGATCTGCAGCCGAACGAGCAGAAGAATGCACACTTTGTCGGGTCGCAACGATGCAAAAAATGCCATGAAGAGCACTATCGCGACTGGAAACATTCGATGCACAGCAAAATGATCCAGGATATCCGGAAAGATCCCGATGTCGTGGTCGCAGACTTTTCGAAACTGCCGGCCGACGCCGACTTCACCCTCAAAGATGCCGTCTATACGATCGGGAGCAAATTCAAGCAGCGCTACATGGTACCCGCGACGATCGATGGCAGGGAGGATTTCAGACTGGGCAATTACCAGTGGAACAGCCAGACGAAAACGTGGCAGCCTTTCAAACCGTGGAAATACTGGTATCACGACGCCTATCCTCACGACAACAGAGAGTTTCCCACCTCCAATACCTGCGATGGCTGCCACTTTACGGGATATATGTCAACAGGCAAACGCGTGGAGCGGGCCATCGCCTGCGAAAGCTGCCACGGACCGGGCTCGAACCATACCGAAACGCCCTCCTCGCCTATCTACAAGGCGAGCATGTACGATCCCATCCGCACCAACGAAGTCTGTCTCCAGTGCCACATGCGAAACCGTGACAAGCGTCTCGAAAAAGAGCCCGACATGAAGAAGCTCTGGATGAAAGCCAAAGACTATCCGGCCGGATACGAAGCGGGAAAACCCCTGATCGCCTATAAAATGGCCGCCCCCTTCATCGCAGGTGTCGAAACCAAAGAGTTCTGGCCCAACGGCGCGGCGAAAAAGAATCGGACCCAGGGCAACGAGTTCGTACGCGATGCGATGTACCAGCACGGCATCACCTGCATCAACTGCCATAATCCCCACCGGCTGACCAATACCGCCCAGAAGCCCGAGGGCAACCGTGTCTGCATGAGATGCCACGGATTCAACACGATCATCGGCCCCCATCAGGCGTCGTTGGCGGAACATACCCATCACAAATCCGATTCGAAAGGCTCCCTCTGTGTCGAATGCCATATGCCGAAGACCGGCCGCCATACCGGCAAATCACCGCTGACGGTCCGTTCGCATATGTTCCGCTTCGTCACACCGGCCGAAACCGAAGCTTATGGCATGCCGCCGGAGACGAACGCCTGCTACAGCTGTCACAAAGATAAATCGCTCGAGTCGCTTCAGGCATCGATAGAAGAGTGGGGAAATGACCAGTGGGTATCGCAGGAGGCGATCAGCCGCTA
>NZ_JAOZPV010000106.1 GCF_029932565.1 Hydrogenimonas sp. | reverse complement strand
TTCTGCTTTTACTGCATCATTTCAAGATATGTCAGGAAACCGACCGGTACCTCTCCGGTGCTTTTCCAGACGAGAATGGCGAATGCCCCCATTACCTGTTCGGTTGTGAATGTGCAGTGTCCGTAATTGAATGCCGGTATTGCGACGAAATTTTCAAAACTTCCGTTTTTCAATACTTTCGCCAGATAGATAAGCTCGTGTCGGTAGGGAACGATCGGGTCATCTGTCGTATGAAGCGTTACGAGCGGCTTTTCAAGCTTCCCGGTTGTTTCGTAATATTTCGAAACAAATCTTTTTGCTCTCCAGCTGGCTCTGACGCGTTCTACACCCATGTTCAACCGCCAGTCATTTTCGGAACCCCAATACCAAGTCCAGCAGTTACCGTACGGATTGCCGCCCGCTTTCCTTTTCATGTCGTTATATCCGAGAATACTGTAGGCCAGAATTTTCTGAGCAGCCTCCACGGCGGAGTTCATACCCGCGTCATCGGAATCCTTTGCCACTTTCACGACATTGAAAAGCTGATCCGTCAACCCGGGGTTGTTTGCGATGGCTGAGGCGATGTCGAGTTGGTAATTTTCCCAGTTCAGCCAGGCGTTTTCGGGTACATCCGCGAACCCGAAATCGAAAATGTAAGGGAAAAAATAGTCGAAGACGACCCGGAAATCACCGAAATATTTGACCTGGTACGGCATTCCAGCCAACGGGCCGCACATGGCCAGCCCGCCGGTATAGTTCTCGGGGTATTTCTCGATCAGCATGGTCGTGATGAGCCCACCCTCCGAACCACCGGTTATAAACACATGGCGTGTCTGGGAATACTGCTCCTTGAACTGTAGAACCAGAGCGTTAAGATCCTCGGCACCTTCTCTGACCGCGTAACCGTTTGTCGAGTAGCTTGTCGTGGCAAATGCGTATCCCAACTGCATCAGTATGGAAGGCACAAAGGTGCCATCTTCCATCGTCAACTCGTCGATCGGAAGCTGCAAAGGTTCCTGCGGTGGTATATAGCCATGGGCATAGACTACCAGATCACCGTTCCAAACCGTAGGAACACAGACAAGTATTTTTTCCTGCTGCTGTACCGATATCGTACAATTTTCCGGTACGATTGGCTCCTGCGCCGAAGCAGGCCATATTGTAAACAATACAGCAACCAACACAACGAACCATTTCGACAGTGATGCGTTCATGGCTAACCTCCTTCATGGGTTTAATTAGGTTTATACCTAACTATAAACTATTATATAATATTCACTGTTAATATATAATTAATATAAGTTCAAGCTCGACAAGGATTGTTTTCAAAATCAATTGCAATAGGGTATGCATGGGTGTCTCATGTATCCCAAAGGAAAAATACACTCTTCGTGGAAAATGGTGATTGAATGATGGCTCCTTCATAAACTTCATCAATTCAACTCCATTAACAATTCAATAATTTATATAATTTATGAATAAAATGCAATTTAAAAAGTAAAATTTAGGGAATTTAGGCTTGTTTAAGTTTTAATTTAATTACATAGGATTATACTGGTATTGAATCGTTAATAACCAAGGAGAAGAAATGGCAAGAATCGTTGTAATGGGCGGTGGAGTTTCAGGACATACCGCAGCGACATTTCTGCGTGACTGGCTGAGTGCGGAGCACGAGGTCGTCGTCGTCACACCGAATAGCAAATGGAACTGGATTCCGTCGAATATCTGGGTTGGTGTCGGCCGCATGAAAAAAGATGATGTAGTGTTCGAATTGGCACCCGTCTACGAAAAAGCCGGTATAGACTATCGACAGGCAAAAGCGCTCTCCATCCACCCGGAAGGCGGCAAGGAGAGTGAGAGCCCCTACATTACCATTGAATATACCGGTCAGGGCAAAGAAGGCGAAAAAGATGAGTTGACTTACGACTATCTCATCAACGCCACAGGACCGAAACTCAATTTCGCAGCAACGGAAGGCCTTGGACCACATGGTGGGCATACCGTCTCTGTCTGTACGGCGGATCATGCTGTTCATGCCAACGAAGAACTGCATAAAGTCATTGCAAAAATGAAGGCAGGTGAAAAACAGACACTCGTCATCGGTACAGGACACGGAATGTGTACATGTCAGGGGGCGGCATTCGAGTATATCTTCAACATCGATCACGAACTTCGTACAGCAGGGGTCCGAGACAAAGCCGAAGTCATCTGGCTGACCAACGAATCATTCCTGGGCGACTTCGGAATGGGTGGTATGCACGTCAAACGGGGCGGATACATCGCATCGAGCAAAATTTTTGCCGAATCACTCTTTGCGGAACACGACATGGAGTGGATCCTTGGAACACACGTCACGAAAGTCGAAGAGGGAAAGATCCATTATGAAACGCTTGACGGCGATACCGATTTCCAGGAGTTCGACTTCGCGATGCTGATTCCTCCTTTCGGCGGCGTTGGCCTCAAAGCCTACGACAAAGAGGGCGGCGATATTACCGACAAAGTCTTTGCACCGAACGGCTTTATGAAGGTCGATGCCGACTACAGCGGGAAACCGTATGAAGAGTGGAAAGCGACCGACTGGCCTAGAACATTGCAGAATCCGGATTATAAAAACATGTTTGCCGTGGGCATCGCTTTTGCACCGCCACATCTGATGTCCAAACCGATGAAGAATCCGAACGGAACGCCGATTAACCCCACGCCTCCTCGAACCGGCATGCCGTCGGCGATGATGGGGAAAGCGGTTGCCCAGTCAATTCGCGACATGGTTGTCAGTGGAGCCAAAGAGCCGACGCATACAGCTTCGATGTCCGAAATGGGTGCCGCCTGTGTCGCTTCGGCAGGTGCAGGTTTCTTCAGTGGAAAAGCGGTCTCGATGACAGTCTATCCGGTCGTTCCCGATTATGAAAAATATCCGGGTGTCGGACGTGATCTCAGCTATACGACCGGTGAAATCGGCCTGGCAGGTCACTGGATCAAACATTTCCTCCACTATGCATTCATGTGGAAAGCACAGCTCAAACCGGGCTGGAAAATCATCCCAGAATAAGAAAGGATTAATATGGCACACCAGCATGTTGAACATCTCGACCCATACAGCCCACAGTCAGGTACGATGATTCCGAGCGGATTGGTAAAATTCATGCGAACCTGCGTGATCTGGCAGTTTATCCGGTTTCTCGTTATCAACCTTCGAATGACGAAACTGATTCTCAAATCTCACCACTGATTTTTGCAAAGGTGCTTCGGCACCTTTGTCCTTTCCATTAATATATCTCCCACTGTAAGCCCTAATAGAAAACATACTACTATAGCTTTATGAAAAAGATTGCGCTTCTGCTTATAACAATTTCTATCTCATTACTGTCGAACGAAGGGAACAGCATGTCAAAAAAACTCGAAAAAGCGACACTGGGCGGTGGATGTTTCTGGTGTCTCGAGGCGGTTTACGAAAACGTCAAAGGTGTCGAAGATGTAGTCAGCGGCTATGCCGGCGGCCATACCGATCATCCTTCCTATCAGGATGTCTGCTCGGGAACGACCGGCCATGCGGAAGTCGTTCAGATCACCTACGATCCCGATATCGTTAGTTACGAAGATCTACTGAAGATCTTCTGGACAGTACACGATCCAACGACTCCAAATCGTCAGGGAGCGGATGTCGGTACACAGTATCGATCTGTAATCTTCTACCATAACAATGACCAGAAGAGCATTGCAGAAAAGAGCCGTGCCGAAGTGCAGAGACATTTCAATGCGCCAATCGTCACCGAGATCGCCCCGTTGACGAAATTCTGGCCTGCCGAGGATTATCATCAGGATTATTTCAGAAAAAATCCCTATCATGGTTATTGTCAGGCAGTCGTTGCCCCGAAAGTGGACAAATTTCGACGACATTTCAAGGAGATGACCAAATGAGCGAAAAGATGATTGATCTTGAAGTGAAAGTGACGATGGAAGAGATGAAAAAAATCGGTGAGTTTTGCCGTGAGGAGGAAGTCAATTTTTCCGAATGGCTGCGTCGCCTCGCCCTCAGAGAGATCGAACGGAAAGCCAAAGAAAAAAAAGAGGAGGAGAAGCCCGCCTAAACAGAGGATTCAGAGTCTGAACTCCTCTTCTGCCGCTTTCGCCGCCGCTTCGCCTTTGATCGTCAGTTCACCCTCGCGGATGTATCCTTCGCTGCGAAGCGATTTGAGCAGCCGTTTGCCTTCTTTCATTGTAAAGACGCGGCTATTTTCGAGCATCGTAAGGATATCACGCAATCCTTCGCCCTCCTCTCTTTTCAAGATCGCAAGCAAAAACACCTTCTCTTCCGTCGTCATGGCGCCCCCGTCCATTTTTTTGTAAGTATAGCAAAAAGAGCTCGTCCCACCGGAAGTACAGAATCAATCTGTACGGATGGATCTGGTCAGTTCGCGATGCCCCGGGAAAAGGAGAAGCCGAACGACGCTTTGGTGTAGTTTCGGTTGTAGTCGATCAGGCTTTCGCCGTATCCGTTGAAAAACTGCAGATACCAGAAGATCGTGTGCGATCCGAAGAA
>NZ_JAOZPV010000038.1 GCF_029932565.1 Hydrogenimonas sp. | reverse complement strand
TATTAGTGGTTTCAATCATGCTCCTTAGCTTTTTATCTGTTTTCGAGGCTGTTTTTGCCGGTTTCTTTGATTATCCCAAAACCTGTGAAAAACATACATGTCATTTTCAAAAAAAATTCTGGGGGAAAAATGATTAGTTGAATACATGGGAGAGAATAATACATGTTTCGTCGCAACCCGAAGGGCCGTATTTTAGCCTCCGGAAATGTGACAATAAAGGAGTTGAAAATTGTTTAGCAGTTTTTATACAAATATAAAAGAAGGAATTGTGTCTATTCCTAAATACTGTAATACATCGCTTCCGGATGGTATACGACAATCGCCGCTGTCGACTGTTCGGGATGGATCTGCCAGGTTTCGCTCAGCTCGATGCCGAAATCTTCGGGCTTGAGCAGTTTGAAAATGGGGCCGTTGAGCTCCAGGTCCGGGCAGGCGGGGTAGCCGGGGGAGTAGCGGGCGCCCTGGTATCTGCGCATCTCCACATCCCGCAGGGTGTGGCCCTCGTTTTGGGCGATGCCGAGGTCGAGGCGGATCTGCTTGTGCGCCACTTCGGCGAGCGCTTCGGCCAGTTCGACACCGAGCCCGTGGACCAGGTAGTATTCGTGGAATTTCCCTTCGTCGTAGAGCTTGCGTTCGTACTCGCTGATCCTGCTTCCGGCGCTGACCGTCGTGAATGCCACGACATCGTGGCGGTCGCGGTGGAAATAGTCGGCCAGGCATCGCCACGGTTTTTTGTGCTGCCGGGGGAAGGTCATCTGCTGTTCGGCGCGTCCCATGACATACTCCAGCGGTTCACGGTCGGCGTCTTCGTCACGGTGCCACCCTTCGCTCTCGTCGAAAATCAGCAGTGTCGTGTCGTCACCGCGGCACGGGTAGTAGCCGTAGATGATCGTGGGCTCGAAGAGCCCCTCATCCAGAAACTGCGCCTTGAGCCGTTCGTAGGCGGGCCGGACCACCTCTTCGAGCTGTTTTTCGTAGGCTTCCTTGGTCATCCCCTTGCTTCGGTATCCCCAGCGCTGTTTGAAGAGCATCCGGTGGTTGAGCCACTCGAAGGCGATGGCCGGGTCGAAGTCGGCCTTCGTCATGACGCGTCGGCCCCAGAAGGGCGGCACCGGTACCCTGACATCCCGGGAAGGCATCGGAATCTCCTCGAAAGGGGGAATGGCCGCCTCTTCCCGCTTTTTCACCACAACCCTCTCTTCCTCTTCCACATCGCTGCCGAGCCGCGTGTCGAAATTCCCCTCTTCGATGCGCCCCATCGCGATGACACCGTCGAAAGCGTCGCGGCAGTAGAAGATGGGCCCGTCGTAAATGGGGCGGCAGTAGTCGTCCACGAACCCCTTGGTCAGCGCCGCACCGCCCATCAGCACCGGAATGTCGAGCCCCTTCTCCTTCATGATTTCGAGGTTCTCTTTCATCACCTGCGTGGACTTGACCAACAGGCCCGAAAAACCGATGGCGTCGGCGTTGTATTCCCTGGCCGCTTCGATGAACCGCTCCATCTCCACCTTGATACCCAGGTTGACGACCTTGAAGCCGTTGTTGGCCAGGATGATGTCGACCAGATTTTTCCCCACGTCGTGCACATCCCCCTTGACGGTACCCAGTACCAGCGTCGTATCGCTCGCCTTCTCTTTTTTCGGAAGGTAGGGATTGAGGTAGTCGACGGCCGCCTTCATCGTCTCGGCGCTCTGCAGCACGAAAGGAAGCTGCATCTGGCCGCTTCCGAAAAGCTCCCCGACCACCTTCATCGCTTCGATGAGAATCTCGTTGACGATCGTTTCCGGCGGAATGCGATGGCGCACCTCTTCGACGAGCGGTATCATCCGGTCCTTGTCGCCATCGAGCAGAAGCTTGTGGATCTTCTCCTCGTCGCTCATCTTGAGCCAAGCCTCGTCTTCCGCTCCCTGGTCGATCGCCTCCTTTTTGCTGAAATGTTCGATGAAACGAAAGAGCGGATCCCCCTCTTCCCGGTTGTCGAAAAGAAGATCCTCACAAACTTTCCGATCCTCTTCACTGATCTTGGCCATCGGAATGATGTGTTTGACATTGATGATGACGCTGGTAAGCCCCGCTTCGAGACAGTGATGGAGAAAGACGGAATTGAGATAGGGCCGGGCATCCTTGTCGAGGCCGAAAGAGATGTTGGAAAGACCGAGCGTCGTGCCGACTTCGGGGTGGCGCCTGCGAAGCTCGCGGATCGCCTCGATCGTCTGAACCGCGGCGTCGCGGTACTCCTCGTCGCCCGAGCCCACGGTGAAAGTGAGTACGTCGAAGACCAGATCTTCGGCCTTGATCCCATGCTTTTGTGTCGCTAGCTCGTAGATACGCTCGGCCACTTCGAGCTTTCGTTCGACCGTCTTGGCCATTCCCTGCTCGTCGATCGTCAGGCAGACCAGTGATGTGCCGTAACGTTTCGCGAGTCGGCAGACCGCATCGAACTTTTCGATCCCGTCTTCGAGGTTGACGGAGTTGAGGATCGGCTTGCCCCCGATGCATTTGAGCGCCGTCTCCAACCCTTTCACCTGCGTCGAGTCGGGCATCAGCGGCAAAGGGATCTTCTGGGCATAGAGGCTCATCACTTCGTACATATCTTTCGTCTCGTCCCGCCCGGCGAAACCGACAGAAACGTCCAATACATGGGCACCGGCCCGCACCTGCTGCTGCCCCACCGTCAGCGTTCCTTCGTAATCTTCCGCCAGCAGAAGCTCGCGGAAAGCTTTGGACCCGGTGGCGTTGGAGCGTTCGCCGATCAGCAGCGGCGCCGGCTCCTGCATCAGCGGCACGCTGTTGAAAAGCGACGCCAGAGAGACAGGATGGCTTCCACTCGCCGGTTTCGGTTTCATCCCCGCCACCGCGTCGCTCAGGGCCTTGATGTGCTGGGGTGTCGTGCCGCAGCAGCCTCCCAGAAAAGTGACGCCGTCGAACTGCGTGAACCCCTTCTGAAGCGCTGCAAATTCATCGGGCCCCATCGGGTAGTAGGTGTAGCCGCCACGGTTCTGCGGCAGACCGGCGTTGGCATGGACCGAGATCGGCCTGTGCCAGAGCCCGGAAAGCGTTTTGACATGCTTCTCGACCTGTTCGGGGCCGGTTCCGCAGTTGAAACCGAGGGAGAGAATGTCGAACGGTTCCATGATCGTCGCGATCGTGCCGGCATCGGTACCGATCAGCATGGAACCGCTCAATTCGATCGTCACCGACACCATAACCGGAATGTCGGCACCCTTTTCGCGTGCCGCATCCTGGCAGGCGTGGAGTGCCGCCTTGATCTGCAAAGGATCCTGGCATGTTTCGAGCAGAAAGATATCGACCCCGCCGTCGATCATCCCTTCGGCCATCACGCGGTAACCGGCATACATCTCGTCGTAGGTGATATGTTTGAGCGAAGGCAGCTTCGTTCCCGGACCGATCGACCCCAGGCAGAAGCGCGGCTTTTCCGGTGTGGAATACTCGTCGCAGACCGACTTGACGATCTCGCATCCCTTTTTGCTCAGCTCGTAGGCGCGAGCGCCGATCTGGTACTCGTCCAGCACCCACTCCATCGAGCCGAAGGTATTGGTTTTGATCAGGTCGGCTCCTGCCATTGCATAACGCTCATGAATGCGGCGGATCAGACCGGGCGCGGTGGCATTGAGAAGCTCGTTGCACCCCTCGTTCCCCTCCCATGCCTCTTCGGGGATCTCCATCGACTGGATCTGGGTTCCCATCGCTCCATCGATAACGAGAACCTTCCGCTGCATCAACTCTTTGATCTGCTCTGATCTGCCCACTGCCTATCCTCAAGCGTAATATTATGGTTATTTTACCCATTGAATGCTATGATTACTATAATCTCTGGTGACTAAGGTGTATCCATGGGTAAAATAATCAAAAATATCCAGACCGGCCAAACGATCACGAAACCCGAACCTGTCGATCAGGAGGTTCTCTTCAAGGGGGGCGTGATGATTACGGAGACCGATACGGCCGGCATCATTACTTATGCCAACCGGAAATTTCGCGAAATGACCGGCTATACGAAAGAGGAGCTCATCGGCTCGCCCCACAATATCAACCGACATCCCGATATGCCAAAAGTCGCATTTGCCAAGATGTGGGAAACGATCAAACGTGGCGAGATGTGGGAAGGGTATGTCAAAAACATGCGCAAGGATGGAAGATACTACTGGGTCATCGTATGGATCAAACCGAAATTCGATGAAGAGGGAAATATCGTCGGCTACATCGCGGGCCGGAAAGTTCCCGACCGGGAGATGATCGCCAATATGGAACGGGAATACAGAACGATGCGCGAACAGGAGCAGGCGTAAAGTAGAAAAGCGTTATTCGATTCGGTTTCGGGTCGGATAGCGGAGTGTCATTGTCTTGCCATGCACAAGGACATAGTCATACCCTCTTCCGGTGTAAAGAAGTGTAGCATCTTTTACCACCACGCTTTTGAATTGATAATCGATATGTTCCTGTGAGAAAAGCGCTCTTCCGATCTGATCGCCGAACGATGGAATCCAGGGGATAAACGCAATGAGAAAGGAGATGAGATAGAAGACGATCTTCTCTTTTGTCTTCTTCTCGACAAGAAATACTGCACCGTACAGAAAAATTCCAAGCGGCCACAGCCACCAGAATTGCGAGTCGGCAAAAAATTCGTTGTAGAAAATCGGAATCGAGTGTGCCTCGATATAATTGACGAAAAGGCCGGCATAGAAGAGGAATACGAAAGCCAACCAGAACAGTGTTCCGAAAAAAATGATCGTCAAAATCCGGTCTCTCATCGTATCTTTACCTTTCCGCTTCTGTAAAGACGCCATATACGCGATGGTGCTCTGTTGGAAAACCCTTCTTTAGATTCTACCACAACATCGCAAACATCTTTGGCATACTCTTCATCGAAAGGTTCACCATGCCGGTTGGCGGATGTGGTATAGCACCATCCGAACTTGGCGACGAATTCCCTGTGCGCGCCATCGACGACGCGGAATGAAAGGCCATTGGGAAGGATGAAGGAGGTTCGTTTGCTGCGTCGGACCAGGTTTCGATGAGAAGGAGGAACCCGTCCGACCTCACGGATATCGGAGAAACGGCTCAACGCTTTGAGAAAAGGTTTCCGTTGTGGCCGCTGCTTGATCTCGGCCAGCCGCTCGGCGGAACAGGAGAGAAATCCCACCGTCGTATCGGTCTGGACCAGATAGACGAAATCGCGCCGCATTACTCTCTCAAATAGTCCTGGAGCGCTTTGGGATCGAGCGCATCCCTCTCCTTGATCTCACGAACTGCCGCCGCTGTCGCACGGGCTGCCGCCAGTGTCGTGAAGTAAGGCACATTGAAACGCAGCACCGCCTGACGGATACGTTTCGCATCGTCTTTGCTCGCTTTGTTGTCGGAGGTATTGAGCACCATATCGATTTCACCGTTTTTCAGAAGGTCCTCCACATTGGGACGCCCTTCCGAAATTTTCAATACGATCGACGATGCCACACCCGCTTCGGAGAGGACTTTGTGTGTGCCGGATGTCGCGACGATTTTGAATCCGAGATCCGTGAACATTCTGCCGATTTCGCCGGCCTCGCTCTTGTCGTGGTCGGTCAGCGACATGAAAAGAGTACCCGACGTCACGATTCTGTTTTTGGATGCGAACTGGCTTTTTGCGAACGAAACACCGAATGTCCGGCTGATACCCATCACCTCGCCTGTCGACTTCATTTCCGGACCGAGAATCAGGTCGGAACCCGTCAGTTTGCTGAAGGGGAAAACCGCCTCTTTGACCGCCACATGGTCTTTGAGCTTCGGTTTCAGCACATTGCCGTCATCGGTCACAACCTTGAATGTGTCGTAGAATGCGAGTGCTTCGCGCAGGTCTCCTTTCACCATGACCCGTGTCGCCACTTTCGCGAGCGGCACGCCCGTCGCTTTGGAGACAAACGGCACGGTTCGGCTCGCACGGGGGTTGACCTCGATCAGATAGACCTCGTCTCGGAAAATGGCATACTGGATGTTGAGAAGCCCCTTGACCCCGAGGCCCAGTGCGATCGCTTTGGTCTGGTTTTCCACATCTTTGACCAGTTTGTCGCTGATCGATACGGTCGGAAGCGAGCAGGCACTGTCGCCCGAATGGATTCCCGCCTCTTCGATATGCTGCATGATCGAACCGATATAGACCTCCCTGCCATCCGATATCGCATCGACATCGAGCTCGATGGCATGGTCGAGGAACTTGTCGACCAAAACCGGAGACTCGTTGCTGACGCTCACCGCTTCGTCCATATACTCCCGCAGCTCCTCTTCGTTGTAGACGGTACGCATCGCGCGGCCGCCAAGCACGTAACTCGGGCGCACAAGTACCGGATACCCGATGCGGGACGCGATGGCGAAGGCCTCCTCTTTCGTAAAGGCCGTACCGTTTTCCGGCTGCTTGAGACCAAGTTCCTCGATGAACGCCGAAAATTTTTCACGGTCTTCCGCCTCGTCGATCACTTTCGCACTCGTTCCGATGATTTTCCCGCCGATGGAGGTGATCTTTTTGGCCAGTTTCAGCGGTGTCTGCCCGCCGAAATGGACGATGATGCCGTCGGGATTCTCCGTTTCGATGACATTGCGCACATGTTCGAAATCGATCGGATCGAAGTAGAGAATGTCACTCGTATCGTAATCGGTCGAAACCGTCTCCGGATTGCAGTTGTACATGATGGAAGTCATCGCCATATCTTCGAGTGCAAATGCCGCATGGACACAGCAGTAGTCGAATTCGATACCCTGTCCGATGCGGTTCGGGCCGCCGCCGATGATGAGAACTTTGCCATTTCCATCATTCTGTTCCGCATTCTGTTTTCCGTATTCCGGCAGCGTCATAATATTGGTAGAGGAGTAGAGATAGGGGGTCAGCGCTTTGAACTCCGCCGCACAGGTATCGACTTCGTGATATTCCAATTCGATGCCATACTTTTTGCGTGCGCTGTAGACATCGTTTTCGCTCAGATCCATATTCTCTTTGGTATTGATCAGTTTCGCGATCATCGCATCGCTGAATCCATCGGCTTTGACCTGTCTGAGCAGCGACGCGTTGTGCAGAATCTCGACATCGATCTCGTTCTCGCACTCGACGATCTCCCGGATCTGACGCAGAAACCAGGGATCGATCTTGCTCAGGTCGAACAGTTCATCGACACGATACCCTTCCCGAAATGCCTGAGCCACATAGAGGAGCCTCTTTTCGTTCGGTCGACGGATTTCACGCCGCAGTGTATCGTCGTCGCATTCGATCGGATCGAATCCGACCAGGCCCGTTTCGAGAGAACAGAGCGCTTTTTGCACAGACTCTTTGAAGGTCCTGCCTATCGCCATCACTTCGCCGACGCTCTTCATCGATGTCGTCAGGGTCGAGTCGGCAGCAGGGAATTTCTCGAATGTGAAGCGCGGAATTTTCGTCACGATATAGTCGATGACCGGTTCGAAACTCGCGGGAGTGCCGGTAATGTCGTTTTTGATCTCGTCGAGCGTAAAGCCGACAGCCAGAAGGGTCGCCACTTTGGCGATCGGATAGCCGGTCGCCTTGGAGGCGAGTGCCGAAGATCGGCTGACGCGCGGATTCATTTCGATGACGATCATACGGCCCGTTTCGGGATTGACGGAAAACTGGACATTCGATCCGCCCGTATCGACACCGATTTCACGCAAAATCTTGAAACTGGCGTCACGCATGCGCTGATACTCTTTGTCGGTCAGCGTCAATGCCGGTGCCACCGTAATCGAGTCACCCGTATGCACTCCCATCGGATCGAGGTTCTCGATGGAACAGACGATGATGCAGTTGTCGGCATGATCCCGGATAACCTCCATCTCGTACTCTTTCCACCCAAGCAGAGACTCTTCGATCAGAATTTCACTGATGGGGCTCGCTTCGAGTCCGGAAGCCGCCAGCGATTTGAATTCGTCGATGTTGTAGGCCACGCCGCTCCCGCCGCCGGCGAGCGTATAGGATGCACGGATGATCAGAGGAAACCCGATATGCTCTGCCGCATTCATCGCCTCTTCCATCGAGTAGGCATACTGGCTTTTGGGCAGGTCCATACCGATCTTGATCATCGCCTCTTTGAACGCCTGACGGTCTTCGCCTTTCTTGATCGCTTCGGGATTGGCACCCAGAAACTCGATCCCTTCGAGCATCCCTTTTTCGAACATACTCATCGCGACGTTGAGTGCCGTCTGGCCACCCATTGTCGGGAGGATCGCATCGACATGCTCTTTCTCGATGATTCGGGCGATCACCTCTTCGGAGATCGGTTCGATATAGGTACGGTCTGCAAACTCGGGATCGGTCATAATCGTTGCGGGATTGGAGTTGATCAGCACGACGCGATAGCCGAGCTCTTTGAGAGTCTTGGCCGCCTGCGTCCCGGAGTAGTCGAACTCACAGGCCTGGCCAATGACGATCGGACCCGATCCGATCAGCAATATCGTCTGAATGTCATCTCGCTTGGGCATTAGGAGGGTCTCCTCATTAAAATTTTTCTATTTTACAAAAAGTGCTCTTAAAAGTGGGTCAATCGGCATCTGACACCGGAGTTCAATAGCCGACAACCCATACAAAGTTGGGATGAAGCGTATCACCATAGAGTGTTATCTCCGCATTTTTGAAACCCTGCATCTTTTCGATGGACTGAACACGTCCGACAGGGATGCCCAACGGAAAAATATGGTCCAGACCACTGGTGAAAACTTCATCACCGATATGGAGTTTCATCCATTCGGGAATGTATTTGACCACCATGTGCCTAACATCTTTTCCCATTGCGATGCCGGGTGCACGTTTCTTGCCGATGTAGACAGCGAAGTTGCACTCCTTGTCACCCGCGAGAATCATCAGAGGGCGCCTTCGCTGTTCCACGACGATACCCACGGCATACCCCGCGCGAATGACTCCATAATTCTTCAGCGGATTGTAATCCGGGAAATCTTCGAGCCATATCTGCTGGAAATTGCCCAGCAGTGCGTACCCTTTCGCGCGCACGGGCACGATCGTGATATTTCCATCGGGTTTCAGGCCGAGTGAGGATTTCATCGCATAATAGTTTTGGACATCGCTTTGGTATCGGATCAGTCTCTTTTCGAGACTCTTTTCCCGCTTGCGCAATGTTTCGATAGTTTCCGCCTGTTTCACATGGCGTTCGATACCATCCTGAATGCTCTGCTTGGTATCGAGATAAAGATCCTGAATGGTGGTCGTAAATGCAGTAAAGAATGTGCGGATCGTCGGACTGTAGAGGACGAGTCCCCCTACAATCAGAAGCAGCAGAAAAAGTGGGATTTTGCCGTAGGTTTTAATCATATGACAGCTGCTGGAGAAGGTTGATCTCTTCCAGTGCCCGTCCGGTTCCTTTCGCTACAGCCAGCAGCGGTTCTTCCGCCACATAAACCGGCAGCTTGACGATTTCGGAGAAATATTTGTCCAGCATGCGTATCAATGCGCCTCCTCCCGTCAGGACGATGCCGTTTTCGACGATATCGCCGGCAAGATCGGGAGGTGTCTGCTCGAGAATGTCTTTCAGTGCTTCACCGATTTCACGCAGCGGTTCCTTCATCGCTTCTCTCGCATCTTCACTCGTCAATTCGATCGAATTGAGCAGACCGCTCACCTGGTCGCGGCCGTTGATCATCATGTTGCGCTCTTCCGTGAGCGGCAGTGCACTGCCCACTTCGATCTTGATCTCTTCCGCGACCCGGTCACCGATCAGAAGATTGTACTTGCGTTTGACATAGTCGGCGATCGCCTGGTCGATCTTGTCACCCGCCGTGCGGATCGACTTGGAGATGACGAGACCACCCAGCGAAACGACTCCGATTTCGGTCGTACCGCCGCCGATGTCGACGACAAGGTTGCCGTGCGGCTCTTTGACCGGCAGCCCGGCACCGATCGCGGCAGCCATCGGCTCTTCGATCAGAAAGACTTCGCGGGCACCCGCGCTCAATGCCGATTCACGGACCGCTTTTCGCTCGACCTGCGTCAATCCGAAAGGCACACAGACGATGATACGCGGACGTATAAACGTTTTACGGTGATGGGCCTTCTCGATAAAGTAGCGTATCATCTTTTCGGTAATATCGAAATCGGCGATGACACCGTCCTTCATAGGCCGGACTGCACGGATGTTGCCGGGAGTTTTCCCGACCATCTCTTTTGCCTCGTGACCGACGGCCAATACCTTCTCATGTCCCATTTTGTCGCTTTGGATCGCGACGACAGAGGGTTCGTTGATAATGATCCCCTCTCCTTTGACCAGGACCAGCGTATTGGCGGTCCCAAGGTCAATCGCCATATCGTTCGAAAAAACACCAATCAATTTGTCAAGAAACATTTATGCGCTCTTTTTGCTTTTTTTGATACGGAGCGGTTCGGCTCCGTTTTTTACAACATCTTCCGTAATCACGATCTCATATCCTTCAAACTCCGGCAGGTCGTACATGATGTCGACCATCACCTCTTCGATAATCGAACGCAGACCGCGTGCTCCCGTTTTCCGCTGAATCGCAAGTTCGGCGATCGCTTCGAGAGCGGCCGGTTCGAACGTCAATTCGACATCGTCGATCGCAAAGAGTTTTTTGTACTGCTTCACCAACGCGTTTTTCGGTTCGGTGAGAATGCGTACCATATCCTCTTTCGTAATTTCATTGAGAGTCGCGAGAACATGCAGACGGCCGATCAATTCCGGTATGAGACCATAGGCGACCAGATCGTCCGCTTCGACATAGCTCAATACCGCTTCATCATCCTGTTTGGACCGCTTCTCCTGGTTGAATCCAAGCACATTTCCACCCAGACGACGTTTGATGATATCTGCAAGACCGTCGAACGCACCACCACAGACGAAAAGAATATTGGATGTATCGATCTGGATGAAGTCCTGGTTCGGATGCTTGCGCCCTCCTTTCGGCGGGATATTGACGATACTCCCTTCGATTATTTTCAAAAGTGCCTGCTGCACGCCTTCTCCGGAAACATCACGTGTGATGGAGCGGTTTTCGCTCATCCGCGAAATCTTGTCGACTTCATCGATAAAAACGATACCCTGTTCCGCTTTTTTGACATCGCCATCGGCCGCCTGAAGCAGGCGTGTCAGAATGTTTTCGACATCTTCGCCCACATATCCCGCCTCGGTGAGGCTCGTCGCATCGGCAATGGCGATCGGCACGTCGAGAAACTTCGCGATCGACTGTGCCATCAATGTTTTTCCGCTTCCGGTGGGACCGATAAGCAGCACGTTCGATTTGGAAATTTCGGTCTCGTCATCTTCAAGAAACTTCTGCTTGAATATGCGTTTGTAATGGTTGTAGACGGCGACGGAAAGAATACGCTTCGCACGCTCCTGTCCAATCACATACTGGTCGAGTGCCGTTTTCAGCTCTTTGGGGGTCAACAACTCTTTGTCGACGATCTCGCCCTCTTCTTCGACCTCTCCGAAAAGAATTTTATAGGCCGAAACGACACAGTTTTTACAGATATAGACATTGTTTCCGGCCAGCAACGGGTTTTCGACACTTTCGTGTGCGCCGCAGAAACTGCAACTTCTATTGGTCATTGATTTTCCTCTCAAATGGAATGCCGCGTTTCGTTTCCAAAACAAAGCGGCACATTTTTTTCACCTCTTCGCTTTCCGTCGTTTTCAACAGAGCTTCCGCCGTCTCTTTCAGCGGTTTCCCGCGTTCAAAGAGCTCCTTGTAGGCCGTCCGTATCGGATCGATCGCCTCACGCGGCAGATTGCGACGCATACCCGTCAGATTGAGTCCTCTGAGTATGGCACGGTTACCTTCCGCAAGACAGAAGGGCGGCACATCCTGGCTCAGAGCGGAGGCCCCCGCGATCATCGCCAGATCGCCGATCTTGACGAACTGGTGAATGGGCGTCAACCCTCCTACGACGACTCCGTTGCCGATTTCGACATGGCCAGCCAACGTCGCCGCATTGGCGAAAATGCAGTAGTCGCCGATGATGCAGTCATGCGCCACATGAACATACCCCATAAAGAGGTTGTCGTTGCCGATTCTCGTAATACTCCCGCCCCCTTCGGTTCCGGGATTGATCAATGTAAATTCGCGGATTGTGTTACGGTCGCCAATCACAAGCTGAACATCTTCACCGTGAAATTTCAGATCCTGCGGAATCGAACCGACAACAGCGTGGCTGAAGATTCTGCAATCCTCTCCGATCGTGGTGTCTCCGTCGATACGGGCACACTGTCCGATCCTTGTCCGGTCGCCGATCTTCGCTTTCGCCGAGACATAGGCAAACGGCTCTATGACGACATCTTCGCCGATTTGGGCGCCATCCTCGATGACGGCCATGGGTGAAATCTCTGTCATCACTTATCCACGATCATCGCTTTGAGTTCGGCTTCCGCCACCAGTTTGTCATCGACGTAGGCTTTGCCGTCGAGCACCCAGATCGCCCCTTTGTGCTTGAGAACATTCAATTTGTAGACGAGCTGATCGCCCGGTCGGACGGGACTGCGGAATTTGCATTTGTCGATACTCATGAAATAGACGACCTTGTTATGCGTATCCTCCTGCTCGTCACCGCTCATGCTTTCGAATGCCAGGATACCGCCCGCCTGCGCCATACCTTCGATAATCATGACACCCGGATAGATCGGGTGTCCCGGGAAATGCCCCTCGAAGACCGGCTCGCTGATCGAGACGTTCTTGTAGGCTTCGATCGCTTCGCCTTTGTCACATGAGACGACACGGTCGACCAATAAAAAGGGATAACGGTGTGGCAAAATTTCCTGTATCTGTACGACATCCATCATAAAAAGAGTCCTTGGATTAAAAATTCTCTTATTTTATCATAACGGGACTAATATTTCTCTGACATCGCGGTAAGTTTCCGCTTCGATAAAGATTTCCAGCTTCCCTTCGGGAACTTCATCAAGGACAATCATCGGAGAAAGATCCCACAGACCGAGCCCCGCCTCTTCCCGTACCGCCAAATCGGTATCGAACGGCGGAGGATTGAAAACGAGCTCGTCGGTCCGCCCAAAACGGGTGCCGGCAAGTTCGTTGTAACGCTCCAGCGTCATCAACCGGATCTCTTCCCGGTTGAACCAATAAAGCCCATCGGCAACCGTGATCACCTTGCCATTCGTATATCGGCGCTTCATAACCGAATAGGGCAGTATGTAACTGGGAAGTGTCTCTTTTTTCCGTTTTACCCAGCCCAGTTTGAGCCGATAGTTCAGAAACTTCTGCCTGACAATGCGATAGTCTCGCCCTCTCTCTTCGAGTTCGAGCCTCTCTTCGTAAAGCTGCAGCCTCTCTTCGATGGAACCCGGCAGCACCCGGCCGTCGACAGGAGAGAAGAGCTCGTCGGCCAACCTCTCCTGCTCCTCTCTCTGCATCGTCAATCCGTAGATGCAGCCACAGTAGTCCTGCCGATAGAGGCGTGCTCTCTTCGCCTCCTCCTGCTGCCTCTGGGTGCCGCCTCCGATCCGGTAATCGACCGTCACGAACTCGACCCCCTGTTCCGATGCGATCTTCTCGCCCGCCTCCCGCAGCTGGCCAATCGACTTTTTCGGACTCGTCAGCAGGGTCGACGTCATCTTCTTTTCGCCGATTTCACGCGCCTTTTCGGCACTGACAGTGAAGCGGCGGTCGAAACAGATACTGCACCGCGCACCCTTTTCGGGCAGATGTTCGTATCCGCGGACAGCACTCATCCATCCTTCGATATCGTATGGTCCCTCTATCAGCTCCACCCCCAGCATGGCGCAGCTTCGCTGCACGTCCAGAAGACGCAGCCTGTATTCGCTGTAGGGGTGAATGTTCGGATCGTAGAAAAAACCGACCAGTTTTTCGTTGGGGAACTCTTCCCGAAGACGCTGCAGAAAGTAGTGGCTGTCCACACTGCAGCAGATGTGCACCAGCATCTACTTCTTGATACCCGCCGCGTATTTCGCGAATTTCTGCAAGACGGCGTTCATCTTTTTCTGAAGGCGGGATGAACAGTTGGCGTCGACATTGTGGCGCCAGAAAAGATAGTTGGGCAGATTGTAGGTGACCATCGTCTCGCTTGCATTGTTTTCGTAGATCAGCATCTTCTGCGGAAGATCGAGCCCCATTGTCGGCGAACACTGCATAAAAGGGGTCCCCATTTTCGGATTACCGAATATGACGAGTTTCATCGGCCGGAGCCGCTTTCCGATACTTTTCGCATTCTCGGCATGGTCGACGACCTTGAAGAGCGTTACGCCGTTCTCGCGCAGAATCGATACCAGCCGCCTGGTCGTTTCATCGACGTTATACCGGCTTTTATAACCGGTCATGCCGTTCTCGGCCTGCAGAAAAGAGACAAGCAGTACCAGTATCATCCATTGTTTTTTCATCCGATATCCTCCAGATCCTTCAGCCACGCATCGACCTCCGCATCGCTCGGCATGCGCCAGTCACCCCGCGGCGAAAGCGCAATCGTACCGACTTTCGGTCCATCGGGCAGACAGCTCCGCTTGAACTGCTGGGAAAAGAATCGGCGCAAAAAGAGTTTGAGCCATCCCTTGATCGTCTCTTCATCATATTTGCCCTTGAAAGCGGTATGCGCCATGAAGAGGATCTTTTTCGGGCGTGCACCGCTTTTGATCATATGGTAGAGGAAAAAATCGTGCAGTTCATAGGGTCCGACGACCTCCTCGGTTTTTTGCGAGATCTCTTCATCTTTCGGCGGCAGCAGTTCAGGACTGACCGGTGTGGCAAGGATGTCGTACAGCACTTCGGAGATATCGGGATAGACCTCCGCCGTCCACTCGACCAGGTAGCGTATCAGTGTCTTCGGAATCCCCACATTGATCGCGTACATCGACATATGGTCTCCGTTGTACGTGCTCCATCCCAGCGCCGACTCGCTGAGATCGCCGGTTCCGACGACGATGCCGCCCAGTTCGTTGGCCAGATCCATCAGAATCTGCGTCCGCTCTCTCGCCTGCACGTTCTCGTAGACGACATCGTGTTCATCCGGATCGTGCCCGATCTGTTTGAAATGTTCCATACACGCCTCGCCGATGTCGATGTGCTTCAGCGTCACACCGAGCCCGGCGCAGAGTTTTTCGGCATTCTCGAGTGTGCGTTCCGTCGTACCGAAACCGGGCATCGTGACGCAGACGATATCTTTCGGATCTTTGCGCATGATCTCGAAGGTTCTATAGGTTGCCAGAAGCGCCAGCGTCGAGTCGAGACCACCGGAAATTCCCAGGACACAGACCTTCGACCCGATATGTTCGAGACGTTTTTGCAGTGCGGCTGCCTGAATCGCGAAAATTTCACGACACCGTTTCGAGCGTTCGCTCCTTTTCGACGGAACGAAAGGATGCGCGTCGATATAACGGTTGAGCTGTGTTGTCCGTGGAAGATCGTACAACGCGATACGGCGGTAGGGTCTGATTTCACCATCGGCGAAACTCCCTTCGCTGATACGCATATTCCGAAGCCGTTCCACGTCGATATCGGCAAAAATCACCTGGGACTCATCCAGAAAACGTTCGCCCCGCTCCAGCATCATCCCGTTTTCCGCAATCATCGCGTCGCCGCCGAATACAACATCGGTCGTCGATTCGCCCATTCCGCAGGAGGCATAGACATATCCGGCCATACAGCGTGCACTCTGGGTACCTACCAGTGACGCACGGTATTCGCTCTTTCCGACGATCTCGTCACTCGCCGAAAGGTTGAACAGTATCGTCGCCCCGGCCAGTGCCTGATAGGAGCTCGGCGGAACGACTGTCCAGAGATCCTCACACACTTCCACGCCGAAGCTCATCTCATCGCCATATGAAAAAAGCAGATCCGTGCCGAACGGCACCTCTTTGTTCAGCAAAACGACCGTTTCATTTTCCATTCCGGCCCCACTGACGAACCAGCGTTTTTCATAATACTCTTTATGCTCCGGAACGAATATTTTGGGCACCACACCCAATATCTCACCCTCCTGCAGCACAAGCGCACAGTTGTAAAGCCGCCCCCGGTGCCAGACCGGTGCACCGACAATTGCGGCCGTCCTGCACGACTGAGAAACCGTCAGGAGTTTTTGCAGCCCCTCTGCCACGGCCCGGTGCAGCGCCTGCTGATAGAACAGGTCTCCACAGCTGTAACCCGATACCGAAAGCTCCGGGAAGAGGACTACGGCAGCATTCTGGTCTGCCGCGATTTTCCACAGATCGATGATATGCTCGACATTGAAATCCACTTTGGCAACACGTACTTTGGGCACTGCTGCAGCTACTCTGTAAAATCCGAACATGGTATCACTTTTGCTTGATATAGAACCCATCTCAAAAATCCCCATAGGCG
>NZ_JAOZPV010000037.1 GCF_029932565.1 Hydrogenimonas sp. | reverse complement strand
GAGGTAGAGCATGAGCGTGAGTACAACGAACTTAAAAAATGCCTCGAAGAGGAGGGCTTTTTCGAGAGCGGCGAAGAGGAGTACTGGGTCTGCGAAGTGTGCGGCCATGTTCATCGGGGCAAAAAAGCGCCCAAAGCCTGTCCGCTCTGCAAAGCACCGCAGGAGTATTTCAAACGGGAACACTTATGCTGATAAAAAAGTGACAGCATAATTTCTTTAAGGAAAAATATTATCTTTAAGTGTATAATATCGATAAAAATTTGGAGGAGATGTCTATGAAAAAGATACATGTTGCAATGTGTGTCGTGGCAGCGATGGGTATCAGTGCCGTCGCGTCGGATGCGTTGGTCGAGAAGGCGAAAAAGGCTGGGCTCAAGCCGATTCCGGAGAGTAAAACGGAGCTGTATAAGCTTATCGACAATGCAAAAAACCCGATTACCGATGAAAAGATCGAACTCGGAAAAAAACTCTATTTCGATCCGCGATTGAGCAAGAGCGGGCTGATCAGCTGTAACACCTGCCACAACCTGGCCACCGGCGGTGTCGACGGGGTCGATGCGGCCACGGGCCACAAATGGACGGCCAATCCTCACCATCTGAATTCTCCGACTGTTTACAACGCAGTATTTATGGAAAAACAGTTCTGGGATGGCCGAAGCCCCGATCTGGAAGACCAGGCGCAGGGACCGATTCAGGCAGCGCCCGAAATGGCGGCAACCAAAGAGCATGTTGTCAGTGTCGTCAATTCGATTCCCGACTATGTCAAAGCGTTCAAACATGCCTACAACGATCCGAAGTTCAAGCCGGGCTTCAAAGATGTGGCGGATGTCATCGCGATTTTCGAACGCACACTCGTCACACCTTCACGCTATGACGAGTATCTCAACGGATGTGACAAGGCGCTCAGCAAAGAGGAGAAAGAGGGTTTGAAAATCTTCATCGACAAAGGGTGTACAGCATGCCATACCGGTGTGGGACTGGGTGGCAGCATGCAGCCGTTCCCCGCTGTCGGTAAATACAAATATGCCAATGTCGGCGATTTCAAAGGGGACAAGAACGGTATGGTCAAAACACCGACACTTCGAAACATTCTTGAAACACGCCCCTATTTCCATAACGGTGCAGTCTGGAATATCGAAGAGGCGATCAAGATCATGGGTGAAACGCAGCTCGGTGTGAAGATCTCCGACCGTGAAGCGAAGAAGATCAAAGCATTCTTCGGTGCATTGACAGGCAAGAAGCCGTATGTCCGCTACCCGATGCTTCCTGCAAGTACCGACAAGACTCCGAACCCGAACCTCAAATAAGCCAAAGCCCCCAGAGGGGCTTTGGAATTGAGAACAGCGGATGCGACTTGGCCGCTTTTCAATTTTTTTATAAGCTGGCAGGTGCCAGCTTGACTACTCACTACTTACTACTCACTACTCACTACTCAATCGCAACAGTGCAGCAAACTTCTCTCCGGATGCCGGATGAATTTGGTGGCGTCGTAGATCATCACCAAACCGTAAATAATGACGGCAATAGAGGCTAGTGTGACCATTATCTGTCGCAGTTTTCCTTTCTGCATGAGTCCCGTGAAGAAACCGAGCGAAAAGAGGGCAGGAATGGTGCTCATGCCGAAGACCAGCATCACCACTGCACCCCAGAAGGGACTCATGGTGCTGGCGGCAGTGACGGCGAAGAAGTAGACGAATCCGCAGGGCAGGAGCCCGTTGATCATTCCAAGCAGGTAGAAACTGAAAAGAGTCTGGTTGCCCATGAGGGCGCGGAAGCTTTTCTGATACCACCCGGTTTTCATGATGGAGTGTTCGATGGCGGTGAGGAACTTCACTTTACCCATGATGGAGAGGCCCGTGAGGATCATGACGATACCGGCAAAGATAAAGAGGGCCGCCACCGTATAGCCGCTGAAAGTGGCGACACTGCCCAGATATCCGAAAAGCGCTCCCATGACCGTATAGGTCGTGACGCGTCCCAGGGAGTAGAGCAGGTGGGCCGCCGACTGGTGGATGGCGTGCCATGTGGGATCCACTTTGGTACCGGTGTAGGCGAGTACGATACCCCCGCACATGCCGATACAGTGGCCGAAGCTTCCCAGAAAGGCGATGGTAACGATGGACCAGAAGTTAATCGCTTCCATGCCCATCTTTCAATCTTTTCGCATACTCCCGGTTAGTCAGATTTTCTCCGCTGACCATGCGGTGTACCATCGTGTCGAAATCGATCATTCCCTCTTTTTTGCACTCGTAGGCCCCGAAACCGTAGCCCATCGGAGTGTTCTCGAAAACCGAATACCACGCTTGGCGGCCGTCGATCCACTCTTTCGTGTCGATCGTGTAGACCCAGACGACAGCCGTATCTTTGAAGTTCTGATCGGCAAGCCATCTGCCCAGGCATCCGACATCGTCGAAAAACCATGTTTTGCCATCCAATGCAATGATTTCACCGGCATACTTTTTCGTCTCGATGGGCATTTTGCACTCACTGCACTGGTAGGCCCCGGGGAGGATATCGACGGGTTTTCGCTTCACATTGTCAAGCATTACGATTTTCGGATGCGGTTTTTCGGCAAGAGTAAGGAACATGACGACAATAAAAAGAATAAAACCGATGACGACAAGAGCTTTTTTCATGAAAGGTAGTGTAGCGTACGAGTGTTAAGCAGGGGTTAATCCCCGCCGGAAGGCAGGGATGTGTCCGAAGAGATTACATGTTTGTGGATTGGCCGTGTTTGCCGTGTCGTCTCTGCTCTCTTTTCTGTTGATGTTTTTTGTGTTTCTGCTTCATATGTTTGTCGATGAAGGCAATCTGCTCAGGTGTCAGAACCTGACGTGACTCGTAGATGCACTGCAGCTGCACTTTCGTCGCTTTGGCTTTCAGGTTTGCCAGTCTGTCGACATCGGTGGCGATCGTTCCGGGTTTGGCACCGTTTTTGGACGCCTGGACAATCTTTTTCTTCAA
Organism: Hydrogenimonas sp.; assembly: GCF_029932565.1. GTDB lineage: Bacteria > Campylobacterota > Campylobacteria > Campylobacterales > Hydrogenimonadaceae > Hydrogenimonas. Next base: position 13,498 of record NZ_JAOZPV010000037.1, on the reverse strand, counting down.
CGCTTTGACCTGTGGCGCGATCTCCTGGACCTGCTTCATCGTATTGTTGCGGATCGCTTCGAGTTTCGTTTTCTGCTCGGGTGTGAGTGCCAGTTTCGGATTGTCCCACATTTTCATCAGTATCATCGAGTAGTGGGGCAGGCCGCGCTGAATCAGAAAGACCGAGTGCATACCCTGTTTTTTCTTGCCGTGCATCTGTTTCTGATGCTTCTGGCCCTGCATCTGCGGGTTGCCGGGTTGTGCCTGTGCGGCGGTCAGCGCCATAGCGGCTGCGGTGACAACAATCAACAATTTTTTGAACATATGTTCTCCTTTTCGGTTCTGTTTTAAGTTCGAGGAGCTATCTTAACACAAGTATGTGTACGAATTGTGAATGGATTAAGCATCGATCCTCTATACTTACTTAACGATAAGTAAGGAGATGGTTTTGCGAAAAAGTAAGAAAGAGCAGATTCTCGATATCGCTGCGAAACATTTTTCAGTGCATGGCTATGGAGGGGCATCGCTGGAAGAGGTCGCTGTCGAGGTGGGGGTGACAAAACCGGCCATCTATTACCATTTCAGGGACAAATCGGCCCTTTACGAATCGGTTCTGCTGGGCCGGCTCAAACGTTTGGCTGACACGATTGCGACGGCTGTGGAAGCCATCGACACTCCGGAAGAGCGGCTGCGTAACTATATCGAAACATTCGGAAGTTTTCTGCAAAGAAACGGCTGTTTCGCAGCCATTCTCTCCCACGAGTTTGCCGACAACGGCACCAACATGCCCGATTCCGCCACCCGGGAGCTGGCCCGAACACTCGGGATCCTGACGGCGATTCTGAATGATGGGATCGGGTCGGGAGAGTTCGAGGTGGAGAATCCGATGGTGATCCAGATGATGATTGTTTCCACTCTCATTATGCACCAGACGACGAAAGGACTTCGAAAAAGGGTGACCACCCATGTCAATGGCGACTTCAAAGTGGTTCCGGAACCCGACATGGAGAATCTTTCCAAAATCCTGGCCCGCAATATCATCCGGGCTGTCAGACGGGAGGAAAAACGATGAAAAGATGGATCGGATTGTCACTGTGTACCATCCTGTCACTGCAGGCTGCGACCATCGGTGAGCTTTTCGAGGCACTCAGGAAGCAGCCGCAGACACGGCTCGACGCGATGCAGGCGGAGTATACGGAACTTTCGGCGCAGAAGGTGACAGACAGCTTCTATCCTGCCGCCTCGCTTTTTGCCAGTTTCGAGCACTACAACGCACCGACGAACCTCCGTCCCGTTTCGCCGGTGGAGAATGTCCGTCTCGGAAAGGAGGGGAAACCTCTGCCCTTCGCTACGACGATCGAAAGAATCGGTGCAAAGGTAACGATGCCGATCTTCGTCAAAGAGCTTTTCAGTCTTGTCGACAAAGCGAATGCCCGGGCGAAAAGTGCGAAGGCGAGAAAACGGCTCAATTTTCTGAAAAACGAAGCGGTGCTTCTGGGAAGCAACGCCCGATGGCGCTATCTGGAATCTCTGGAAAAGGCGATGCATGCCAGAAAGCGCTCCATCGAAAAGATGGCCGAAGATATGCGGGTTTCCGTAGAGAGCGGCCGGGCACCCGGCGTCATGCTCGACAAACTCGAGGAGTCGGTCAACAGGCTGGAAATGGGAATCAACGCCATCGAGATTGAGAAAACGCAGCTCAAGAGCCGGATCGAAGCGTTGACGGGTATGACGCTGGAACGTCCTGCATCGCTCGCGCAGAAAAGAGAGGTCACCGGGGCCGAATTTTTTGCCGCGAAGCCGGTGGAATACGCCATCGAAGCGAGCGAGCATGCGCTGCAGGCTTCCGGCGACGCCCTCTATCCGAAGGTGACGGCGAGCGCCTACTGGAGCGAGAATTACGGGCAGGGAGCCGTCGGCACCCAGAGTGATGCCGGTGACGATGTCCATCGGGGCTATGGCAACTACATGGTTGCCGTTTCGATGCCGCTTTACGAGAAAGGCCGATACACTGCCATCGAACAGGCAAAAGTGGAGCTGGCCCGGGAGAGACTTCGTCTGGCCAAAACGAAACAGGAATTGGATGCCGAATCGAAAGCGCTGAAGCGGTCGCTGACACTCTACGGCCGCTCCGAGGATCTGGCGCGAAAGAGTGTCGGCAACCGGACGCGTCTTCTGGCCTACGCGAAAGTGGCCTTTGATGCCGGCCGGATGACCGAAGAGGAGTATCTGCGGTATGAAGAGGCGCTTCTCGATGCCCAGAGCAGAGTCTACGAGGCGGCGGCGAAACGGTGGGAAAGCGTGGCACAGCTTGCCGTCATTTACGGCAACGATCTGTCGGATATAGTCGAATGATGATTCGTAAGGGTAACCGGGAATGGAAAAAGAGAATCGACGAGATGGGAGAGAGAAGATGAAAAAAGTATGGAAAACCGTTGTCGTACTGGGTGTTGCGGCACTTCTGGCGGTGTTCGCGGTGCGGACGGTGAAGCAGAAAATGGCGCATGAAGCGGCGATACCGCCGGCGAAGGAGTACGCGGTGGTAGTCAGGACGATAACACCGAACCTGGACCGTGTAACGCTGACGCTGCCCTATATGGCGCTGGTGCAGAATGACAACGACGTCGTATTGGCCTCGAAACTATCTGCACGTGTGGAGATGATGCACAGGGCGGGTGCCCGTGTGAAACGCGGCGAACCGGTCGTTCGTCTCGACCAGCGGGATCTCGATGCGAAAAGCGTATCGCTGCGGGAGCAGATCGCCTCGGCCAAAATGGAATGGAAGGCCGCCGAAACGGCTCTCGTTGCACTTGAAGCGAAACATCTCCGAACGAAAAAACTGCTGGCGGTACGTGGTGCTTCGCAGGAGGAGTTCGAAACGGAAGCGAGCCGTATTGCCGAGGCGAAAGCGAAAATCGGTGCCGCGAAGAGCAGAATCGGGTCGCTTGCAGCCACCCTTCGGGAAGTGGAACAGAGGAGAGATTACGCCCTCATCAAAGCGCCCGTCAGCGGCGTGATCGGCAAAACCTTCGTCAACCCGGGGGACATGGCGATGCCGGGCAAACCGCTGGTAAGCATCAGTGCCCGGGCTGGCAACTATCTGCTGGTCCGGCTTCCGGAAAATGTGCATACGGCCTCTCTTCTTTATGACGGAAAAAAAGTGAAGCTCCATCCGCTGGGGCGGACATTCAACGGACTTCTGGAATATCGAACGGAAACCCTGAACAGTGGCCTCGTCACAGGAGAACGGGTGGATGCCGATATCATCGTCTATGACAAAAAAGGGCTCAAACTGCCGATCGACGCCATTCTCGACAAAAACGGAGAAAAGATGGTTCTGGTGGTGGAAAATGGCCGTGCCAAAGCCTTGCCGGTCCGTATCGAAGCCGTCGGTGAACAGGGAGTGGCCGTCATCGCCGAAGAGTTGGCCGGCAGACCTGTCATTGTCGCCAAACCCGACATTCTTCTGAAGCTTCTCAGCGGAGTGGAAGTGGTGGTAATTGGCGAACGGGGAACGAAAAGCGGAAATCGCGAAGCGACAAGCCCGACCCCCGACTCCCGACGCGCAGTACCCAACACGGCGGAGCCGGGAAATGTTTGATTTCTTCTACAGACGTCCCTACCTGCTCTACAGCATCATTGGGGCCTTTTTTTTCATGGGTATCGTGGCGCTCCTGACACTGCCCAAAAATCTCTTCCCCGATGCCAACCGGCCGCAGGTCGTCGTCATTACACAGGTGCCGGGTGCTACGGCCCAGGTGGCGGCGGGCACGGTATCCAAACCGATCGAAGAGGAGATCTCAAGACTCGGTCTCGTCAGGAATGTCAGCTCCGTCAATGCGGCCAATTTCTCGATCGTCAAAGCCGAATTCGAATATGAAAAGGGCCTCGATGCGGCAGCGGTGGATGTGGCGAACGCCCTCTCCATCGCGAAAGGAAAACTTCCTCCAAACACCCATCCCTCCATCTATACGGTGGGGGATTTCACGATGCCGGTGGATGTGGTCGCCCTCTCATCCCGAGACGGGTCTCTCACTCTCTCCGACATCCGGAAAATCGCCGACAGTTTCATCAAACCCTTTCTGCTGGGCAATCCCGCCATTGGCAACGTCGAAGTATTCGGAGGATACGAAAGCGCGATCAATATCGAGGTCGATCCTTTCAAGGCCAAAAAATACGGTATCGATTTCGAACGGCTCGCAAAGACGATCGGAGCTATCGACAAAGATATGCCACTGGGGTTCATCAAAGGAGAAAACGGCTTTTTCACACTGACATATTATGGTGAAAAAGAGGCAGTCGACAAGCTGAAAGAGCTTCCCGTTCTGCCAAATGTCCGGCTGGGTGACATCGCCGATATATCCTGGAGCTATCGCAAACGGATGAGCGGCTACATGGGGAACGGCAGACCGGCTGTCGCTCTGGCGATTCAGCGTTCTCCGGGTGGGTCGGTTCTCTCTGTCTCCAAGGCGGCCCGTGCCGAGATAGAGAAGCTCGAGAAACGGTATCCGAACATCGACTTCTCCATCGCAGACACCCAGAGAGATCTGATCGAAACGGCCAATACCAACATGCTCGAGGCCCTAAGGGACGCCGTGATATTCACCCTGCTGGTCATCATGTTTTTCCTGGGGAATGTCAGGGCCATCATCGCGGCGGGTCTATCGATCCCAATGGTTTTCTTCTCAACGATGGCCGTGATCTGGCTGATGGGCGGGGAGCTCAACATCGTCATTTATACGGCCATCATTCTCGCATTGGGCATGCTGGTCGACGATGCTGTCGTGGTGCTGGAGAATATCGAGCGGCATCTCGACGAGGAGCGAGAGGATCTGCAGACGGCGATCCGGAATGGGACCCGGGAGGTGATCAAACCGGTTTTCGCCGGGACGGTGGCCACGATTGTCATCATGTTTCCCCTTATGTTCGTCGGAGACTATCCGCAGCACATTTTCCGACCGCTTGTCGAGACCCTGATCATCGCGCTGCTGGTGAGCTATTTCCTCTCCGTCACGTTCATACCCAAACTTTCGGCGAAACTCTATGAGAGGGGTACCGGAAAGACCCGGGTGGAAAAGTGGTTCGAATGGCTCTACCAGAAGAGTGTCGGCCGTCTCGTCAACCCCTATCTCGGGATTCTGAAGTTCTCCAATGGCCGCTGGCGGGTGCTTCGCCGCCTTCTTCTGATCGTGGGCGTTCTGGTGATTCTGGTCCTGAGTCTCAAAAACATCATGCCCCTCATCGGTCGGGATGTCATGCCACCGATGGATACGGGCATCATCAAGGCGCAGATCGCTTTCAGTGCCAACGATACGGTCGAACGTGCCGAAAAGCGGCTGGTCCCTTTTCTTGAGTGGCTGCATGATCAGCCCTGGGTGAAGATGAGTTCCGTGGCCTTCGGTACGGAGCCCGGCGTGCTGAGCATGGGCAGCGGCAACCTGCCCGCAGAAGCGACGATCACGATCAATGCCGTCAATCGTTTCGAGCGTGACGCAAGCATCTGGGAACTCGAACATATCATTCGGCAGAAACTTTCGGGTATTGAAGGACTCAAGCGCAACGATGTATACGATTTCGGAGCGACGGCGCTCTCTTCCATCAAGGCGCCGCTGGATGTGCGTATCAAAAACGCCGATTGGGAAGGATTGCCCGGCAAGGCGGAAGAGATTCTCAAAACGTTTCGGGATATCCGGGGCCTGACATCTCTCTCCCAGAGCTGGGAGAACGATTTCGCGGAAATTTCCGTCGATATTGATACCAACAAGGCGCTCAGCTACGGGCTGACTCCTCTGCAGATCGCCCGGCAGCTGCCGATCAGGGGGGAGGTCGTTTCACTGGGTGCGGGATTTACCTCGATGAATACCCAGTTCGTGCGCCTCTACCTGACGGGACGATTTTCCGGAAACGTTCAGACTCTGCGTCTGATGCCCCTTGCGACCAAATCCGGAGAGATTCCTCTGCAGCAGGTCGCCGATATTCGGTACCATCTCACACCTGCCAAGATCGAACGCGACAAGATGCTATACAGTATCGATGTCAACGGCTATCGTGCAAGACGGCCTGTAACGCATATTACGGAGGATGCCGAAAAGGCACTGCAGCATGTCGATACGACCGGATTCGTCGTCTCCCAGGAGGGAGACATCATTCAGCTCGATGACAGTTTCAAACGGATGATCAAGGCGATCGGTCTGGGGATCGTTGTTCTGCTGATGACGCTGATCGCGATCTACGAGTCGGTCAGGCTGGCGCTGATCATGATTGTCGTACTGCCGCTTTCGATGATCGGGGCATCGTGGGGCATGCTGCTTTTCGACAAACCGAGCTGTATGCCGGGCATGGTCGGTGTGCTGCTGCTGTTCGGTATCATCATCAAAAACGCTGTTCTGCTTATCGATTTCTACAAAGAGTACGAAGCGGTGGGGAGGCCGCCCTTTGAAGCTGCACTGGAAAGTGTACGGGTGCGTTTCCGACCGGTCATGATGACCGCCTTTGGCACGATCGCCGGGATGATTCCCATCGCTCTCGAGCAGGCGGTGGGTCTGGAACGACTCAGCCCCCTGGCCGACGTGGCTGTCGGAGGCCTGTTGATCGGTACGCTGCTTACTCTCGTGTACGTACCGATGTTCGCCTATATGAGTGATCCCAACCATACCAAGGATGGTTGACGGGTTTCAGAAGAGCACTCCATTCTGTAAAAAAATGGAACGGTTTTTGCAAGGAAGGGTTGAGGTTTCGACCCATGTCCTTTGAAAATGGGAAAGGGAGTGAAAAGAAGAGTTTGTTATAAAAAACAATTATCGTTTGACAAATTTTGAATTATGAAGATGTGATATAATGTTTTCTTTGAATGACAGGAAAGTGACAGAAATCCCGGAGTGCCAAATATGAAAGTATTATCGAAAGTCGGAGCGTTCGCTGTTCTGGTGGTCATGCAGCCCCTCTTTGCCCTGAATTTACAGGAGGCGATGCTGGAAACAATGCAGACCAATCCGCTGATTCAGGAACGGGTCAAGCATTACAATGCCACCCGTGAAGATGTGACGATCGCAAAAAGCGGATGGTTGCCCAAACTCGACTATCTTGGGGGAATCGGGCGCGAATGGGGGAAAAACCTCTATACCGACCGTGATTGGAGCGACTACCGAATCTATGAAAACACACTTCTGCTGACTCAGAACATTTTCAATGGATGGAGTACGACCCATCAGATCAGTACGCAGGAAGCACGTCTTATGGCATCGGCCTATAATTACATCGAAGTCGTGAACGATACGGGATTCCGCCTGGTCAACTACTATCTGGAAGTGGTCAAAAACAGGGAATTGCTCAAGATCGCCGAGGAAAACATCCGAATCAACGAGGAGATCTACAACAAGGTCGACAAACTCTATCAGGGTGGATTGACGACAAAGTCGGAGATGGAAAAAGCAGCGGCATCGCTGGCGCTTGCACGTTCCAATCATGTCGTGCAGCAAAACAATCTGCGCGATGCTGTATTCCAGTTCAAATATTTCTATGGTCAAAAGGTCGATCCCGCGGCACTTGAAATACCGGATCTGGCACTTCCGCTTCCCGAAAGCTATGAAAAGGGAAGAGCGTTTGCTTTTTCCAACAACCCTTCGATTCTGGTGCAGCGCTACAATATCAAAGTGGCGCAGGAAGATTACAAAGAGAAAAAGAGCCGCTACTATCCAAGTGTCGATATTCGTGCACGAAGTTCCTGGAACTACAACATGGGCGGGGAGCGTGATGGTCACGATGACCGGTATCGTGTGACAGCCGCGGTGACATACAATCTCTTCAACGGTTTTGCCGATCAGGCTGCCATTCAAAAAGGTGTCAGCAAGGTGCATCAGGAGGTGATGCTCAAACAGGATCTGATGCGCAAGACCGAAGAGAGTTTCGATCTCTCATGGGTGGCGTACAGGCATCTCAAAACGAAACTGCAACATCTCCAGGAGTACAAGGTGCACGCCGTCAATACCCTCCGGCTCTATGCGAAAGAGTACGAAATGGGACGGCGATCGCTTCTCGACCTGCTTTCGGCACAAAATGACCTGATCAATGCCAAATCACAGATCGTAATGACCCGGTACAACTATCTATTCGCAAAATACCGGATACTCGATGCGATGGGAACGATGGTGCCGGTGATCGTCGGCCAGTCGAAAAGCTATTATGCCCGTGTCGGACTCGGCCCTGAAGACAAGAGTAAACAGGACACCCTGCCGGCCGATATGTTGAAAAAGAATGATCAATTTTTGGAGTCACTTGAAAAAAGCGTCAAACGGAACCAAGACAAGTAAAAGCCGATACGATGGGTGGGATCTATGAAAGAGGAGAGTGTTGCATACGATCCGCTGCTCAAATCCCTCGTTCTATTTACCCGACTCTACCATAAACCCTATACCGCCGAATCCCTGATTCACGGCCTTCCGCTTGAAGAGGAGGATGGCCGGCCGGTTCTTTTCAGTATCGACAAAGCCCGCGGTCTGATGTCACGTGCCGCCCACCGTGCGGGACTCAAATCGACTCTTGTCAAAAAAGATCTCGATCAGATCTCACCACTCTTTCTGCCGATGATCCTGCTGCTCAAAAACAGGGAAGCGTGCATACTGGAGAGTTTTTCACCCGACCGCAAACAGGCAAAAATCATTCTTCCGGATGCCGGTGAGACACACGAATGGGTCGATGTCGATCAACTGAAGGAGGAGTACACAGGCTACGGTTTTCTGCTGAAGCGCATCTACGACTACGGTGATCGTGAGCATAAACGGCTCAATCTGGATGTCAAACACTGGTTCTGGGACAGCATCAAACACTCCTACGGTATCTACAAAGATGTCATCATGGCGTCGATTCTTGTCAATGTTTTTGTCCTGGCGACGCCGCTCTTTACCCGGACAGTCTACAACCGCGTCATTCCCAACCAGGCTGTCGAAACACTCTGGTATTTCGCCGGCGGTGTCATCGTCATCTACATTATCGATCTTTTTCTGAAATTCACACGCACCTATTTTCTGGAGATCGCTGCCAAGAAATCGGATATCATCATGTCTTCCGTCATCTTTGAAAAAGTGCTCGATATGCAGATGAAAGCTCTTCCGAAATCGGTCGGATCGTTCGCGAGCAATCTGAAAGATTTCGATGCAATCCGCTCTTTTCTCACTTCCGCCACATTGACGACGCTGATCGACATCCCGTTCGCCATTCTCTTTCTCGTAGTGATCTGGTATCTTGGCGGTCCCATCGTCTGGGTTCCGATCGTGACGATCGTGGCGATTCTCGGCTATGCTCTGGCGATCAGAAAGCCGCTCTATCGGAGAATCGAACAGACCCACCAGGCGGCGGCACAAAAGAACGGAATTCTGATCGAGGCGCTGCACAATCTCGAAACGATCAAGACACTCGGGGCGGCCGGCAGGGTCCAGTGGAAATGGGAAGAAGCAACGGGTGAAATCGCCGACAAGAGTCTGGCCGCACGGCTCCTTTCGGCCTCTTTGCCGGCGATCACCTCCTTTCTGGTCCAGTTCAACACCGTGCTCGTCGTCGTGGTCGGTGTCTATCTGATCCGCGACGGCGTGATGACGATGGGTGATCTGATCGCCATCGTGATTCTCGTTTCCCGCACCGTCGCACCGATGGGGCAGGCGGCTTCGCTGATCGCCAACTATGAAGATGTCAGGACGGTCTACCGGATGATGGAGGATATCGTTACGCAGCCTGTCGAACGTCCGGAAGCGAAAGAGTTCGTCCAGAAACCCAGTTTTCACGGAAAAATCGCGTTCGATGATGTTACGTTCACCTACCCGGACGAGGAGCGGCCGGCTATCCGGAATGTCTCTTTCACGATCGAACCGGGGGAAAAAGTGGGGTTGATCGGCCGTATCGGGTCGGGCAAAAGTACGATTCTGAAGTTGGCGATGCATCTGTATGAACCCGATTCCGGAGCTGTACTGATCGACGACATCGATATCAAACAGATCGATCCGGCCGATCTGCGTGCCAATGTTGCCTATGTCGACCAGCATGTCAAACTCTTCAGGGGGACGATGAAAGAGAATCTCAAATATGCCAACGCATACATCGAGGATGAGCGGATGATCGAGACGGCCAAGGCGGTCGGTGTGCACGAATTTGTCCAGAAGCACCCCAAAGGGTACGAGATGCCGATCGGTGAACAGGGCATCGGCCTTTCAGGCGGGCAGCGGCAGAGTGTAGCGATTGCACGGGCACTGCTGCGTGATACGCCGATCGTCATGATGGACGAACCGACCAATGCGATGGATCAGGTCAGCGAATCGAAAATCCTCGCGATGTTCCGGTCACTGTTTGAAGGGCGAACCGTCCTGCTTTCGACCCAGAAACTTTCACTGCTTGAAGCGGTGGACCGTGTGATTGTGATGCATGACGGGAAGGTCTATCTGGACGGCCCGAGAGACGACGTTTTGAAAAAGCTCAAAGGAGAGGTACGTGGCCAGGCGTAGAAGCGAGCTTTCCGAGCGCGAACTCGAATATCTCGAAAGCCTCAGCTCCGCCGTTTTGCACTCGACACCCCGTCGAAGCCGGCTGGTTCTCTACTTCTGGCTTTTGACCGTGTCGGCCTTTCTGCTGTGGGCTTCGATCGCGAAGGTGGATGAGATCGTCCGATCGGAGGGGAAAATCGTACCCTCCGGAGAAAACAAAGTGTTGCAGAATCTCGAAGGCGGCATTATCGAAGAGATCAGAGTCAGGGAGGGGGATGCCGTCAAAAAAGGCGATGTGCTCCTACGAATCAAAAACCTCAAGTCGAAATCCGAACTGGCGGGCTACCTGAGCAAGTACAACGAACTGGCTGCCCGTGTCAGCCGTCTCAGGGCGGAGGCCAAGCACAAACCCCTTGCATTCGACCCTGTTATGATCAAAGAGCATCCGGATCTGGTGGCTCGGGAAAGAAGTCTCTACGAAGCCAATATGGGTCGGCTGAACGCTCAGATCGATACGCTTCGCAAGCAGATTCGCCAGAAGCGGGAGCAGCTCGCAGAGGCGAAAGCGAAACTCAAAAACCTCGAACACAGCTATGCATTGATCGAAGAAGAGGTCAAGATGAGCAGACCGATGGTCGAGGAGGGCGTCAAATCACGGGTCGACTTTCTGAAACTGCAGCGTGAAGCGAATGCCATCTACACCGAGATCGACAGTGTCAAAAGTTCGATACCGCGTATCAAGTCGGCAATTTCGGAAATCGAGAGCCGCATCAAAGCGACGAAACTGGAGTTCCGAAGCAAGTCGGAAAAAGAGATGAACGAAGCGCTGGGCGAGATGGAGCGTCTGACCGAGAAGATCAAAGCGTTCCGGGATTCGGTGGCGAGAACACTGGTGCGATCGCCGGTTGACGGTCTCGTCAAGAATCTCTATGTCAATACGATCGGCGGAGTCGTCAAACCCGGTATGGATCTGGTCGAAATCGTTCCGATCGACAAAAATCTTATCGCCGAAGTGAAGGTAAGCCCCAAAGATATCGCGTTTATCTACCCCGGACAGAAAGCCCTCGTGAAATTTACGGCCTACGACTACGCGATTTACGGCGGTCTGAGCGGCAAAGTAGTCGGCATCAGCCCCGACACCGTGACCGACAAGAAAGAGAGAACCTTCTACATCGTCCGCATCGAAACCGACAAAAATTTTCTCGTTTCGAATGGCAAAGAGCTCAAGATCATTCCCGGAATGGTTGTAAATGCCGATATTATTACCGGCAAGAGGACAATACTCGACTATCTTCTCAAGCCGATGCTGAACAGCAAAGACTATATCTTTACGGAGCATTGATGGTTCTGGAACTTCTGAGTGAAGATATCGGGCTTATCGTCCGATGGGAAAAGGGATTGAAGCAGTATGCACCGGTAACTGTGGAATCGATCGTACCATCCGTAGAGCCCAAAATCGTCATTGCAGATTTTTCGACCGTTGCGAAAGAGGTGCTTCGATTCCTTAAAAAGAGAGACGGAGATAGTGTGTCGCTTATCGTACTCGAAGGTGCTCCGACAGTGGAGAGAGCGAAAGCTCTGCTCGCTTCGGGAGTCAAAGGATACGGCAATGCCTACATGCAGGCGGTGCATCTGCAATCGTGTGTCGAAACGGTCAAAAGCGGAAACATCTGGGTCTATCCGGAGTTTGTTTATGCCATGGTCGAGGCTTTGGGCAAAGAGAGCGGCGAACGTGCAGGCGAAGCTGAACTGCCCGATTCATTGACACCCCGGGAAAAGGAGATCGTCACTCTGATCCTGGAAGGGATGAGCAACAGGGAGATGGCAGAAACACTCGGAATTTCCGAACGAACCGTCAAAGCCCATCTTGGAAGTATCTACGGCAAACTTCACGTATCGAACCGACTCGAACTCGCCATGAAAATCAATACATCACATCGTACTTTCGTCCAATAGATTCCCCGCTACATATTTTAATAATATAGAGACAATCAGAAATATTGCGTTTTGCAGAAGGAATGAAAAATGGCAAATATCGTCGGATATGTCAAATCAGTGGAAGGAACGTTTTTCGCCAAATCGAAAGATGGAGTTGTCAGAGAGCTGAAAGAGGGGGATCCGATTTACGATCGGGAACATATTTACGATCCCTCCCATAATCGGTCGAATGAAATCGTAATCGATCTGCTCCAGTCAGAAGAGAACCTCGTGGCGAGCGGAAAAGCGGAGATCGTCTTCGACGAGACGGTTTCGGAGAACGTTGCGCACACGGATACATCTTTGCGCGAAGCCGAGGTGATGGCCGCACTGGAAGAGACAGATGGCAAAATAGCAGACCCGTTGGACGCTCTGCTGAAAGAGTATGGCGATATCGACGTCGACGAAACGGCGGTGGGAGAAGAGGAAGTGTTTCCACGTTCCCATCAGAGCGGTGATGCATTCGCCACGGAGAGCGGTGCGATGGCCGATGTCAATTCACAACTTCGCGGTGTCGATTCGCATGACTATACACTCAACCAGACGTTCGATCCTTTTGAAGCAAGAAGTGCAAACGGTACAACGGGTTTTGAGGCACCGTTCACATCTGTTTCGCCCATTACGCCGGGAGTTCCACCAACGATTCCCCCTTTGCCGATCCAGCCGCCGGACGATACCGAAACATTCAACACGGTCACTCTCGTCGATCCCAATGGCGATGGCATTGTCAACGCTGCCGAAGTGACCCATGTCAATGTCAACGGACGTGTCGAACCCGGAAGTGTGATTGATGCGGTTACGATCAGTGACGGCAGCCACTCCATTACGGTTCCGGCCGATGCGATACATTACAATGCCGCGACCGGGGTATTCACTGCGGATGGGATCGATGTGAGTACGTTGGCCGACGGGGTGCTGACGGTGACTCTTACCAGTACCGATGAAGCCGGAAACACGGCATCTTCGAGTGGTACAATTGCAAAAGATACAATAGCCTCTATTGAAGATGATACAGCTCAAACGGATGAGGATACGGCTGTTGTCATCGATGTGCTTGCCAATGACGAAGCGGG
>NZ_JAOZPV010000036.1:5284-16577 GCF_029932565.1 Hydrogenimonas sp. | reverse complement strand
TAGAGGTGCCCTTTATTATAAATGATAACTGCTAAACATATTTTGAATGCATCCGATACTTCTTCAAAGCATTAGTTGGAGGATAAAATCATGGAAATATTCAATGCGATGCGCACACAGCAGTCTCAATCTGCTATTCAGGGCGCCGGCAGTCCACACCATGGTGTTTCTCAGACACACAAGAGTGTTCAGCAAATGGCTAAAGAAGAGGTGAAAGAGACCGAGCAGAAAGCTGATACCGAGAAACTGAAGAAACAGTTGCAGGAGATTACCGACAGGCTCAACAAAGAGATGAATCCGCTCAAAACGAGTATCCGTTTTGGATTCGACGACAAAATCGAAGAGCTCTATATTTCGGTAATCGACACCAGCAACAACCAGGAGATACGCAAGATTCCTTCGGAAGAGGCGATGCGCCTTGCAGCCAAAATGCGTGAACTTGTCGGAATGATCTTCGATAAAAAAGGGTGAAACAGCCCAAACTTTGCAAGGATGCAAACATCAGCGAAAAAGGATTTGAAATGACCGCAGCAGCAGCTTACGAGACTTATACCCAAAACAACATCCAGATTGAATCTCCGGAAAAACTGATCGAAATGCTTTACGAAGGCATTATCCGTTTCGGCTCTCTCGCACAAAAAGCGATTGAACTCGGTGACATTGAAAAGCGAACATACTGGACCAATCGTGCCGTCGCAATCTTCGTCGAACTCATCAACTCTCTCGATGCTGAAAAAGGCGGCGATGTCGCCTATTACCTCGAAGGCCTCTACAATCAGCAAATCAAATTTCTCAACGAAGCGAATATCGAAAACTCTCCCGAAAAGATCGAAATCGTTCTCAAAGTCACCCGTACTCTTCTTGAAGCTTGGCGCGAAGTCACGGCGAATGAGCTGGCTTGACGATTTCAAGATCGCGTTGATCGAAGAGGATGAAGAGAGACTCTCCTCTTTGATCACATCGATGCCAAACTTCGAGACGATCGACGAGATGAAGAGTGCCATGCATCTGATCGATCAGGCCAAAACACTTTTCGAAAAGAAAAAAGAGTCACTCGCAAAACAGATGAAAGAGATAGAAGCCTCGAAAAAATTTCTGACATCTTCCGAAAATTCTGCCAACAACGGTAAATTCGACATTACATCATAATCTTTTCAACTCTTTTTGGATAAAATACCTTCACATTTTTTTAGAGGTATTACAACAATGAAAAAAGAGGTTAAAAAAGTCGTTCTCGCCTACTCCGGCGGTCTGGACACCAGTATCATACTCAAATGGCTTCAGGATGAATACCATTGTGAAGTTGTTACATTCACAGCAGATATCGGGCAGGGTGAAGAGGTCGAGCCGGCTCGGGAAAAGGCGTTGAAACTCGGTATCAAACCGGAGAATATCTTCATCGAAGATCTGAAAGAAGAGTTCGTCCGCGATTATGTTTTTCCCATGTTCCGGGCCAATGCAATCTACGAAGGGGAATATCTTCTCGGAACCTCCATTGCCCGCCCTCTGATTTCAAAACGTCAGATAGAGATTGCGAAGTTGACCGGAGCCGACGCCGTCAGCCATGGCGCAACGGGCAAAGGCAACGACCAGGTCCGTTTCGAACTTGGCTATCTTGCACTCAATCCCGATATTACGATTATCGCACCCTGGAGGGAATGGGACCTCAACAGCCGTGAGAAGCTTTTGAAGTTTGCGGAAACGCATGGTATTCCGATTGAAAAACATGGCAAAAAATCGCCCTACTCGATGGATGCCAACCTTCTGCACATCTCATACGAAGGCGGCAGGCTGGAAGATCCTATGAACGAACCGGAAGAGGATATGTGGCGATGGACAGTCAGTCCGGAAAACGCGCCCGACAATCCGGAATATATCACAATAACTTTCAAAAATGGCGATCCTGTCGCGATTGACGGCATAGAGATGACACCGGCACAGATGCTCGCCACTCTCAACGAGTATGGCAAGAAGCACGGGATAGGACGGCTCGACCTTGTAGAAAACCGCTTTGTCGGCATGAAAAGCCGTGGATGTTACGAAACACCGGGCGGAACGATCCTGCTCAAAGCACACCGCGCCATCGAGTCGATTACCCTCGATCGGGAAGAGGCGCATCTGAAAGATGAAATCATGCCGCGTTACGCGAAGCTGATCTACAACGGTTTCTGGTTTGCGCCGGAACGCGAGATGCTGCAGGCCGCGATTGACAAAACCCAGAAAAACGTCAATGGCGATGTTCGCCTAAAACTCTACAAAGGGAACGTCATCGTCGTGGGACGCCAGTCGCCCAATACCCTCTTTCATCCCGAATTTTCGACATTCGAGGAAGATACTGTCTATAACCAGAAAGATGCCGATGGCTTCATCCGTCTCAATGCCCTGCGATTCATCATCGAAGGCCACGCACGAAAAAAACAGTAGCGTTGGCGTACCACACTGAAAAAAAGGGATTGTATGGTGTCATACCGCAATCCCCCACTCTGCGATCTATCGAGATAATTCGATGACTTCCAACGAGCTGCTTTGGGAAATACTCTCTGTCATTTTCGTCACATCGGTTGTCGTGATCATCACTCTTTTCTATCAAAAAAAGATTCATAACGACGACAACGATGTATAATCGAAAACAAACCATTCAGGACTCCCGATGTTAAAAGATACACTGCTTAGCTTTTTCAAACAGGAGTCATCGACTGGCATACTGCTGATGTTGATGACGATCATTGCAATGGCCGTCGCCAACTCGCCCTTCAAAATATACTACGACACTTTTACCGAAATCCCCGTTGTCGTGAGTATCGGAACCCTTACGATCGCCAAGCCGCTACTGCTTTGGATCAACGACGGTTTGATGGCCGTCTTCTTCTTCATGGTCGGGTTGGAAATCAAACGGGAGGTGGTCGAGGGAGAACTGGGTGATACCAAAAAGATTGTGGTACCCGCTTTTGCCGCGGTTGGCGGGATGGTAGTCCCGGCTCTTATCTACATCTGGTTCAACTGGAACGATTCGCATGCCATGGAAGGTTGGGCGATACCGACGGCCACCGACATCGCCTTCGCACTCGGGATACTCTCACTGCTTGGCAACCGTGTCCCCGCCGTTTTGAAGCTCTTTCTTCTGACACTGGCGATCATCGACGACCTGGGAGCCATCATCGTCATTGCACTCTTTTATACCTCGGGGCTCTCCTACCTCTCGCTCTCCATCGTCTTTTCGATGATCGCCATCCTCTTTCTCATGAATCGCAAAGGCTTGACCAACAACACGGCATATGTGCTTGTCGGCATCGTCATGTGGGTTGCGATGCTCAAATCGGGAGTCCACGCAACGCTTGCTGGCGTCATTCTTGGTCTGTTCATTCCTATCCAAAACAACAAGGCAAGTTTCCGGGCACTCGAACACTCGCTTCACGGTCCCGTCAACCATGTTGTCCTCCCTCTTTTTGCGTTCGTCAATACGGGTATCAATTTCGCCAGTATTTCTGCAAAAGATTTTCTCGATTCGATTACTATCGGGATCACGTTGGGGCTTTTTGCCGGTAAACAGTTGGGAATTTTCCTTTTCAGCTTCGTCGCTATAAAACTGGGGCTCGGCTCATTGCCGAAAGGGGTTACCTGGAAACAGCTCTACGGCCTTTCCGTATTGGGAGGTGTCGGCTTTACAATGAGCCTTTTTATCGGTTCTCTCGCCTTCGAAAGTGCGGGGGAGATATCGTTCAATATCGTCGACGAAAGGATGGGCATTCTAATCGGTTCGATCCTCTCAGGGATCATGGGCTACCTGATGCTTCTGTGGTCGGCGGATAAAGAGAAGAGAAGCTGACCGCTACTCCCTCTATTTCAGTGCATCCTCGGCGCGTTCAACCAGATCGCCGATACTGAATCGGATCACGGCATCGTCGAGGCCGATTATTTTCGGAATCACTTCGAGCAAAAAGTGAAAAATGAAAAGCATCGGCATAAAAATATAGAGTTCGCGCATGAAACTTCTGATCCGATAGCGTTTTTTCAGCCATGCCACCGCTTCGGGTCGACCATGCAGAAGCAGAAGTCCCTGAATCGCAAATACAAACCCCCAGCAGATATAGGTCAGTATCGCCGCAATAACAACAGCATATCCCCAAAACTCCAGCGAATTCATTTCGCATCCGTCAAATCGTAAAGTCGTATCAATGCATCCGGATCCGGATCCCGACCAAGCCACTCGCGGTAGAGTCTGTCCATCGGTTCGCTTGCGCCACACTCGAGTATCTGTCGTTTGTATCCATTTGTCATCTCTTTTTTGATCGTACCATTTCCATAACAGGCAAAAAAGGCATCTGCACTCAGCACTTCGGCCCATTTGTAACTGTAATACCCTGCAGCGTATCCGCCGGCGAAGATATGGGCAAATCCCCACTGGAATCTGTTGTAGGCGGGTGGTTTGATAGGGGAAAGACGTTCTCGCAGATTATCGAGAAGTTTCTGGACCTCATTGCGTTGGTAAAGCTTCTGATGCAACATAAAATCGAAAAGCGCAAATTCAATTTGCCGCAGCATTCCCATCGCGGCCAAAAAGTTTTTGCTCCGTTTGATTTTATCGGCAAGTTCAACAGGAAGAGGCTCACCGGTCTCGTAATGTTTCGCGAAACGGTCAAGAACCTCTTTTTCATAGGCGAAATTTTCGAGAAACTGCGAGGGAAACTCAACCGCATCCCATGCCACACCATGAATACCGCTTACAAAGCGCTCTTTGACGCGGCTGAAAAGATGGTGAATGGCATGGCCCATCTCATGAAAGAGTGTCACGACATCGTCATGCCGCAATAGGGACGGAGTCTCTTTCGTCGATGGAGAGAAGTTGCAGACGACAAATGCGGAAGCTGGATGCTCTCTCCCGTCGCTATCTTCATGGTACGTCTGCCAGTCGTTCATCCAGGCACCCCCCCGCTTGTTCTTGCGCGCTTCGAGATCGAAATAGATGCGCGCAAAAGTCTCATTGTTTTCCTGAAGATCAAAGACTCTGACTTTTTCGTTCCAGACGGGCACATCGACGGGTGTAAAGAGAATGCCGAAGAGTTCACTCACAAAATCGAGTAACCCATTCAGTACCCTGGTCTGTTCGAAATAGGGTCGTGTCATCTCATCGTCAAAGTCGAGTTCCTCTTTTTTCAGCTTTTCGCTGTAGTAAGCGACATCGTAACTCTCAATTTTTTCGACACCATCCCTCTTCGCCATTCTTTTAAGTTGCTCAACCTCTTTTTCCGCATGCGGCAGCGAAGCCTCGGCCAGGTGGTTCAAAAACCCAATAACCGCCGCATCATTTGGTGCCATTTTGGTCGCGAGAGAGAGTTCGCTGAAATGGTCAAAACCCAGAATTTTCGCTTTTTCATCACGCAAACGAAGAATTTCGTCGATCACTTTGTCGTTTTCCGGAGCACGCGTAACATAGGCACGGTAAATCTCTTCACGGAGCGTTCTATTGGGACCATATGTCATATAGGCCATGTAACTGGGTATCTGCAATGTAAACGTCCATACCGTTCTCCCATCTTTCACGGTTTTGGCAAGTTCCAGATCGTTTTCGGGAATCCCTTCGACATCTTTGGGATTTTCGACAATCATTTCATAGGCATTGGTGGCATCGAGAAGATTTTGCGAAAACCGGTTGTTCAACTCGCTGAGCTTCAAATCGATATCTTCGAGCCGCTTTTTCTTCTTTTCCGGAAGATTGACACCCGAAAGCCTGAAGTCGCGAAGCTCCTGCCGTATCACTTCGTTCTGCGCATCGTTTTTGCCCTGGATTTTCAAAAACGCGTCGTAAAGATCGCTGTTTTGGGAGATTTTCGTATGATAGTGAGAAAGCACAGGCAATGACGCTTCGTAGGCTTGCTGCGTCTCTTTTGAATTTTCGACACTATTGAGATGGGACAATGGAGTGAAAAAAAGGTCCAGTTTTTCAAAAGTCTCCATATAGGGTCTGACAAAGTCACGATACTCTCTCTTTTCACCTGCTATCAGTCTGTCGATAACAGTTTCGTTCTCTTTCAAAAGTGTTTCGAGCTCTTTGATAAAGTTATGAAAATCCGGTTTCCGAAATGACGCAAACATATGAAACCCCGTTGCTGATTTTTTTGGAATTATAGCCGATTTTACGCTATTTTCGATATAATCACCCCAAATTATGCACAGGAGCGAGAAAGCATGAAAGTTCTATTGGTCAAAGATGTGAAAAGTTTGGGAAAAGCGGGTGAGATCAAAGAGGTCAAAGATGGTTATGGCAAAAATTTCCTCGTCGCCAAAGGCTTTGCGAAAGTGGCGACCGACGAAGTGATACGTGAATGGGAAGAGCAACAGAAACAGAAAGCGATGGAAGAAGCCGAAGAGATCGCACGACTCGAAGCGCTGAAGAAACGTCTCGAAGAGACTCATCCTGTCATCCGGAAAAGACTGGGAGCCAACGGTTCTCTTTTCGGCGCCATTACCAACCACGATGTCGCCGACGCGCTCAAAGAGATGGGACTCGATGTCGACAAGAAACATATCCATCTCGATCATGTCATCAAAGCGACCGGTGACTATGAGGCCGATGTAAAACTCGGACACGGCATCCACGCAAAGCTCACGTTCGAAGTGGCCGGAGAGTAGCGAATGTTCGAAGCGACAACCATACTGGCTTATAGAGCCGGTGACTATGCGGTCATCGGCGGCGACGGACAGGTAACCTTCGGCAATGCCGTACTCAAAGGCAATGCCACCAAGATACGTACTCTCTACAACGGCCAGGTACTTGCCGGATTCGCCGGTAGCACAGCCGACGCCTTTAATCTGTTCGACATGTTTGAAGGTTTCCTGCAGAGCCGTAAAGGGGATCTGCTCAAAGCGGTCATCGATTTCTCGAAAGCCTGGCGTAAAGACAAAGTGCTCCGCCGACTTGAAGCGATGATGATCGTACTCAACAACGACCATATCTTCATCCTCAGTGGGACGGGTGATGTCGTGGAACCCGAAGATGGCAAAATCGCGGCGATCGGAAGTGGCGGCAATTTCGCCATTTCTGCTGCACGTGCTCTGGCCAGGCATGCCGATATGGATCCCAAGGCACTGGTTGAAGAGAGTCTGCATATCGCAGCGGATCTCTGTATCTATACCAATCACAATATCAAAACACTGGAACTGAAAAAATGAGTCACGCTATCGATAACATGACACCCAAAGAGATCGTTGCCTATCTCGACAATTACGTCATTGGCCAGGAAAAGGCGAAAAAGACGATTGCAGTAGCCCTGCGCAACCGCTTCAGACGGATGCAGCTTCCCAGAGAGATTCAGGACGAGATCATGCCGAAAAACATCCTGATGATCGGTTCGACCGGCGTGGGCAAAACCGAAATTGCCCGACGCCTGGCAAAAATGATGGGATTTCCCTTCGTCAAAGTCGAAGCGAGCAAATATACGGAAGTCGGCTTCGTCGGCCGTGACGTCGAGTCGATGATACGGGATCTTGTTGCAACATCGATCAATCTCGTCACCCAGGAGCAGAAAGAGCTGAAGGCAAAAGATATCGACGCGTACGTCGAGAAGATGATCATCGAAAAACTGCTGCCTCCACTTCCCAAAAACGCACCCGAAAACAAACAGGAGGAATATCGCCACAGTTTTGAGCGGATGCGTGAAAAATTGAAAAAAGGGGAACTTGATTCTCTGAAGATCGAAGTGGATATGCCCACTCCGAAAATAGAGATGGTAGACAGCAACCTTCCGCCGGAGATGAGCAAAGTCCAGGAATCGCTTGCCAAAGTTTTCGGTTCGCTTGGCCGCGAAAACAAGAAAGAGGTCACGGTCAAAGAGGCGAAAACTATTTTACGCCAGGCCGCGAGCGAACGTCTTCTTGACGACGAACAGATCAAACAGGAAGCATTGCGACGTGCCCAGGAAGGCGGAATCATTTTCCTCGATGAAATCGATAAAATCGCTGTATCGAGCCAAAACAGCGGACGTCAGGATCCCAGCAAAGAGGGGGTGCAGCGCGATCTCCTGCCAATCGTCGAGGGAAGTACCGTCAATACCAAATACGGATCGGTCGATACCGACCATATCCTGTTCATCGCAGCCGGTGCTTTTCACGTCAGCAAACCGAGTGACCTGATTCCGGAACTCCAGGGACGTTTTCCTCTCCGTGTCGAACTCGACAGCCTGACCGAAGAGGCACTCTATGAAATTCTTACAAAACCGAAAAACTCTCTGATCAAGCAGTATCAGGCACTTCTTAGCGTAGAAGGAATGGAACTTGCTTTCGAAGAGGAGGCGCTCAAAGCGATTGCAAAACTCAGTTTTCAGGCGAACGAGCGTACGGAAGACATCGGAGCGAGACGTCTCCATACCGTCATCGAAAAAGTTCTCGAAGAGATCAGTTTCGAAGCGGACGAGTACAAGGGTAAAACTTTTACGATTACAGCCGATTATGTTCATGGTAAGCTCGACACCATCGTAGAGGACGAAGATATTGCACGTTACATCCTCTGAGTGTCCGACAAAAGCGGGATTCGTCGCCGTTGTCGGCCGCCCGAATGCTGGAAAGAGCACACTGCTCAACTGGCTGGTCGGCGAGAAACTCGCGATGGTGAGCAAAAAGGCACAGGCTACCAGAAAGCGTATGAACATTATCGTGATGCATGACAATGTTCAAATCATTTTTGTCGATACGCCAGGGATTCATGAAAAAGAGCGTTTGCTGAATCAGTTTATGCTCTCGGAAGCGATCAAGGCGATCGGTGATTGTGATCTCGTTCTTTTTCTTGCACCGGCCAAAGACCGGCTGGACCATTATGAAAAGTTTCTGGAACTCAACGTCAAAAATCGTCCGCATATTGTCGTTTTGACAAAAATCGACGAAATCGGCAATGATGCATTGCTGAAAAAAATTTCGGAGTATCAGAAGTATCAGGAGAAGTTTCTTGCGTTGATACCGATATCGGTAACGAGGGAAACCGGCAAGGAGCAGCTATTGGATGAAATTTCAAAACATCTCCCCTGCTCGCCCTGGCTTTATGATCCTGAACTGATGACGACGACAAATATCCGGGAGATCTATAAAGAGATGATACGTGAGTCGATTTTCGACAATTTGAGCGATGAGATACCATACGAAACGGATGTTGTCATCGAAAAAATCGATGAACTGCCGCATCTGGATCGTATTCAGGCAACGATTATCGCGGAAAAGAAGAGTCAGAAAATGATTCTCGTCGGACGCGGCGGATCGACGATCAAACGGATTGGACGGGATGCCAGAATGAAAATGGAACAGTTTTCGGGCAAAAAGATCTTTCTGGAACTTTTTGTCTCGGTAAAAAGCGGCTGGTCAAAAAACAGAAAGACGCTTTCTGAAATCGGCTATGTTTTCGAATAATCAAAATAGGCCGTTGACAGATGTCAATGAATATTAACAGGTTCATTTTGATTATTCGCTGCTAACCTTAGTTTGTTAACTTGAATTTATATTTAAGTTTTGCTGGGTTAGAATAAACGAGAAGTAATAATGATTGACATGAAAAAGAGGCTTTAAATGTTCAAGAGATCGCAAACCATGGTAGATCAGGGGAATCCGAATTTTCTAAAAATTGTTTCGATCAATGCATATCAGAATGTCTACTACCAATTTCTAAACAATGCATTACAGAAGATCGAAAAATTGACATATGACAAAAGAAATTTTGTCATTTCTACACTCGATGCCAAAGATTTTATATCTTCGCTTGTCGAGATCAGTGTCAATATTCCGCCGGAAGACGTTCAGGACGCTATCGAACTGAAGGCATACGATGACCTGGGTCTGGATCAGGCCGTCGAATACATTATCCGTTATGTGGAAGCGCCGGAACGCAAAACCGATAAAATGCGCTACTTCCACGTTTTCGTAGCGGAACCGGAAGTCATTCACGATACATTTGATTCGATCAGAGAGAAAGTCAAATATATCGACTATATCTATCCGAAACCCTACCTGATCCAAAATATTTATGAAAGAGACATTCTCGAATCGTATGGTGTTCACGGTTTTCTCTATTTTCAGAAAGAGGATGCCTTCTTGGCACTCTTCAAAGATGGTGAATATCTCTATTCAAAATCGCTGAAATACTCTTTCGAAAATATTTACGAACGCTTCTGTGAATTGTACGGCGAACGGGTCGATGAAGACTCTTTTTATGAAATGCTTCAAAACGAAGGTCTGAAAACGTCGAACTTCGACTACCAAGACCAGCTGATGAAGCTTTTCAGCGAAATCTTCCTTTATGTCAACGATATTTTGATCTATGCAAAACGAGCTTTTGACATCGAGAAAATCGACATGTTCTATGCCGGTTCCGAAACGGGACCGATTCTGGGACTGAACGAATACGCCCACACCTATTTGGGAATCGAATCGAATGATTTCGATTTCGACTACGAAATGGAGAAAGGCGAATGGTATATCGACCAGTTCCATTATCTCAGCATTCTTGAAGCGATCAAAGATATTGAAGGGGAAGAGAGCCCCAACTTCACCCTCTTTTACAGACCACCTCCGTTTGTTGCGAGACGCAGCGGCCAATTTATCATCACCACGGCCGCGACAGTCGTATTGGCCCTTTCCCTGCCGGTATACAACTATACGTATGACACCTATGTGAAAATTACAAACCAGAAATTGACAAAAGAGGAAAAACAGCTAAACGAACTTGTTACCTCCATTAAGGCCGAAATAGCCGACCTGGAAGGCAAAAAGAAAGATATGCTCGCAAAAATCAAGGCTGAAAAAGATCTCTTTGAGAAGAAAAAGAAGATTTTGGCAGCCATCTATGACAAAAAAGTCAACTATCCGATGAAAGCCAAAAATATTGTCAGCTTTGGTAACGACATGTCAAAGTTCAGTGTCAAGGTGACCAAAATCGTGGATGAGGACAACACATTTACGCTCTCACTCTTCTCCAGCAGTGAGAAGAAGATCACTCAATTTATCAAATATCTGACCGATACCTATGAAAGGAAGATCCATACGGATATCGAAAAGATCTACAAAGATGAAGAAACCGGTATCTATCATGGGGATTTAAAGGTGACTATACTATGAAAATATTGGAAGATTTGTTAGAAAAACTGGACAACTATTTTGAGGAGAAAAAAGAGAGTGAATTCTACCTCATGGTGTTGGCGATTGTAGCGGTTGTCGGTCTGATCTCATACAGTTATTTGATTCCGATAACCGAGAAACAGCTCAAAAAGGATTTGGCAACACAAAAGAGCCTGCAGAAAAAGATCCATGAAGAGAA
>NZ_JAOZPV010000036.1:1451-5184 GCF_029932565.1 Hydrogenimonas sp. | reverse complement strand
CAGGATAGTTTCGGACATGTACTTGAAATTGGTGTTGACTGCAAAGGCGGTTATACAAATATGATCAAATTCATGAACCAGATTGAAGAAAGTGAGTTGGTTGTCGATATATATAATATCCAACTGGAAAGTAATCAGACGATAAATGCAAACTTTAAGGTATCAGTATGGGGAATCAACTATTGATGAAAGGTGCAGGGATCGTGCTCATCGGAGCAACGTTACTGCATGCTGAGATCACAATCAACGATATCGACAAGCTTGTCAACGATATCAAGCAGGAACGTATCGGTCTTACAGATAAAGAGATTGCGAAAGCGAAAGACCCTTTTATCTACGTGAATGGCAAATATGCCAGGGTGTTAAAAGCGAAACGTTCGAAAAAGAGACATTATCGGTTTGAATTGACCGCCATTATCAATGACCGGGTCAAAATCAATCGGAAATGGTACGGTTTGAACTCGAAGGTAAGAGGGTTTACTGTCAGTGAGGTTGGAAAGGACTATGTGCTCCTGGCTCGTAAAAATGAGCACGTACGTGTCTTTTTGAAACGTAAAAAAAGCAAAAAAATCAAACTCTTAGTGAAGTAAGGATTGGGAATGAAATGTATAAAGACAATTAAATTATCGCTTCTCGCTGCGATTGTTACTGCGTCGATCGGCTTGACATCGAACCTGCAGGCGTCATGTGAAGATAATTTATTCAACATCAAAGCGAACAAGGGCACGAGGATTTCAGAGCTCATCGATCAACTTGCAGAACAGTGCGATCTCACGTTGATTGTGAAAGACAAAGAGGCTGCGAAGAGATTGCGGACCCCTCTCAACCGCTTTTCGCTTAAAGATGTCACACTTCCGGAAGTATTGAATATAGCACTGAATGAACACAATCTCAACTACTCCCTGGATGGAAATATTCTGAAAATCTCCTATCTCCTCACAAAGACATATCATGTGGACTACATCAGTACCGATCGTGAGAGTACAAGCAAAACACGCGTGACATTGGCGAGCGGTGTCAATAATCAACAGCAGACATCTGCTGCCGGTGGAGGCATGGTCTCGACCAGCAATATGAGTACCGGAGAATCGGAAAGCGGCATTGAAATCAACTCGAACGACCAGTTCATCTTCTGGGCCACACTCTCCGATCAGATCGAAAACATTCTGAACCGTCCGGAAGATACCTATGAGGCCGGTGCGCCGGTTATCGACAAAGAGTCAGGACTGGTGACCATTACAGGAACCAAAAAACAACTGGACAGAGTGGAAGAGTATCTGGACAATCTCATCAATCGTCTCCACAAGCAGGTCCTGATCGATGTCAAAATGTATGCTGTCGTTTTGAAAGAGGGAAAAGAGACGGGTATCGACTGGCGTGAAATTTACAAATTGCAGAACTTTACAGTGTCAGCCGAGAGACTTCGATCGAAAAATATTAACGACCAGGGCATCACGCCAAGTGATGGTCTTGGCGGAAGCATTCCATTCATCAGCGACCCGGTTATGGGTCAAATTGCCACATTTACCGATATTGTCATGAATGCGCAGATCGGTACCATTATCAAGTTCCTCGAATCGCAGGGGGATGTTCACTCCGTTTCCAATCCGAAAGTTTTGACATTGAACAACCAATCTGCAATGATTACAGTCGGGAAGCAGTATTTCTATAAAATACAAAACAGTACGACACTGAGCAATACCGGCGGCAGCACCGTCGCACAGAATGAGATTATCGATTCCGTATTTGCCGGTATCCTCCTCGATATCACACCGGAAATTTCAGCGGACGGAACAATCACACTCAAAATCAATCCGTCGGTCAGCGATACGATCAATCCGGTTACCAATGACAATACAAAACGCACGATGCCACCGGATCTCGAGCGCCGACAAATGGCTTCTGTCGTTACAGTCAAAGACGGGGCTCACGTCATACTGGGTGGTTTGATTACCGACAAAGTCCAGAATGAAACCAACAAACTACCGCTTTTGGGAGATATTCCTATACTCGGTTATGCATTCAAATATGAAGAGATGTCCAATGAAAAGGTCGAATTGGTCATCATCGTCACACCGCATCTGGTCAAAGCAAAAAACTCTATGACATTGAAAGATATTGGATTCAACAGACTCTCTGACAGCAATTTGACGAAGATGAAATGAGCAAATTCAAAGAGCTGCAAAAAATCTTTATCGACAGGATTGAGATAAGCCAGTATATCGGGCTTGATACATCAATCCTGTTTTACAACAAACTTCAAGAGAGCATTTCCAAACCTCTTAAAATGATACTGCTCTATGGAAAACCGGGAACGGGAAAGAGCATCCTTATCAACAAAATCTACCACGATTTGAAAACGAAAGAGGATATTTTCATCATTTCGACACCTATCCAAAATGAAGATGAATTTATCCGAACGCTCTACACGTTTCTGGTCGGAGACCGGGAGGAGGTACCGGAAAACCTCTCATACAACCAGTTCATTGACATCTGCCACTCTCTTAAAGATGAAAAACATATTACCGTTCTTCTTGATGAAGCACAGCTCTACCCCTCTGCGATGATGGAACAGATTCGATTGATATCCGATACGCGGGTCATCAAGTTTGTCGTTTCGCTTCATAAAACGGAGAAAGAGGATTTGATCGCGAAAGAACACTTTCAATCAAGAATCTGGGAAACCATTGAACTGAAAAACGGAACGGTTCATGACACATTGATGTATGTACAGAAAAAACTGATTCAGCAAAACTATTTTGAAATTGCGAGCATGTTCGACAAAGCCAATATCAAACTGATTCACAAATTTACAAAAGGCAACTACAGAGAGATCAACAAGTTGATGTATACCCTTTTTGAGATATATGACTACTACGAAAACAATCGTCCTTCGAAAATCGCTCATCGGACAGTAAAAAACAAATTCATTGAGATGTCCGCACTGAAGCTTGGATATATTCATGCTTGAGATAGAACAGCTTGAACGCGAATGGAGACGTTATAAAATCAAACGTCTACAACCCCTGATGATTCTTGTCGGACTGATGGGAGCGGGAATGATCGCCCTGGTTTTCTGGCCAAATCTTCAGACATCGTTCAATGCCTTTCAACCAAATAGATCCAATGTCGCAAAAGAAGAAAAAACAGCCCATCAGAAGCCGAACACGACACCAAAACGTGTCGTATCGTCGTTGCCAACAAAAGCCACGGTAGAACCAAAACAACCAATAGTCCAAAAACCGATAAAACCGGAAGCGAAACCCGATCAGACTCCATCACAACCTATTGAAAAATCGGTTGTACTCAATCCGGACACCGAATTTTTGAATAGTTTTGGTCGACCTGGAAGTGTGAACAATAAAACGGAAAATTCCAGAAAAGATATTGTCAGGCATGAGACGATTCCCGTTGTAAAAGAGAGACCACAAGAGGCCAGACAAAAAAATGTGCTCGGGGATGAACGTCTGGGCAAAGCGAAATCTTTTTCCGAAAAAAAGAACAATGCAATTCAGGAAAAAACCGATCAGAAAGAGACAGAAGAGAGCTCTGAGCCAACCAAATCTTCGAGTCTCGTTATTCAAACCAAACAGACCAACAATACATTGGATTACCTTATTGAGCGTTTCAACCAGAGCAGAGACCCAAAGTTGGCCACCTATATTGCACAAAGCTTCTATAAAAAGGGCAATTACCAGGAGACAGTCAAATGGAGCGTCATTGCAAACTCCAT
>NZ_JAOZPV010000036.1:0-1351 GCF_029932565.1 Hydrogenimonas sp. | reverse complement strand
TTTTTCATGTCTCAAAGCGGATTACATCGACCGCCTCGCTGTTCCGATGACCGGGCTACGCCATTCAAAAACAGAACGGGCCAATGCCAGCTATTTCGCAACTATCATTTTACAAAAAAAACTGCTCTATCATGCCCTTTTGGATAACGTAGATATTTCCAATCTGCGCCTGCCTGAAACCGATTACATCCTTTCGAAAATCTTTGATATGTATACCAAACATCAGTATAAAAAAGTGGATGAAAAATACTATTTCAATGCGAAAGAGAAAAATGACATGCTCTATGTTCTCTATATTGCGCATGGCAAAGGTTCTCCAAAAATGATTATCGAAGAGAGACTCGACAACCATATATTAAACGTGCATAGGTATTGGTAACGATGGGAAAAATCATTGAATTGCTGATTAACGGCGGATTGGTCACAAAAACTCAGATTGCCGATCTTTTGAGAAGCAAAAAAGAGAAAAAAATCACACTCAAAGCATTGATTGACAACAATATTTTACAATCAGACCAGGCGTATAAATTTATTGCGGATGAAGTCAGAAAAGGCACTATCTCTCTTGAAATGTTAGAACAGGAGGGAGCAGCCATCAATCTCGACAAGATTTTGAAACATCTTTCTGAATTGATGAAAATGGAATATATCAATCTCGATGAAGTCGATATCGATTTGCGTCTCATTTCAAGACTTCCAATGCAAAAACTCGAAAAAATCGGTGCATTGCCAATCAAAGAGAGTGATCTTAATGTTACTGTCGTCTTCAAGGACCCATTTGACTTTAACGCCCAGGAGACCATTCAGCGTGCTTTCCCAAAAAAACCGGTAACAATTGCACTTTCAAGACCAAGCCAGATTGCCTATCATCTCAACCGTCTCGAGATGTCGGAAAGTATCAAAGGTCTCGTGAATGAGATTCGTGAAGAGATTTCAGAGAGTGCATCGGCAACGGAAGCGAGTGAATCGTCGGCTATTTTGAAACTGATCGAAGTTATCCTGAAATCTTCGATCATCGGACGCGCGAGTGACATCCATATCGAACCAACCGAAAACAGCTGTATTGTCAGAAGCCGTATCGACGGAATGTTGACAGAAAGCTTCCGTTTCGACAAGGATATCTATCCCCCGTTATCATCCCGTTTGAAACTGCTCTCCAACCTTGATATCGCCGAAAGACGAAAACCGCAGGACGGCCGTTTTTCAGCGACAATTATGAACCGTGAATTTGACTTCCGTGTCTCGACACTTCCCATTATGAACGGTGAATCGATCGTTATGCGTATTCTGGATAAATCAAAGGTAATGATTCGTCTCGAAGATGCCGGTATGAGCGGACATAATTTCAATA
>NZ_JAOZPV010000105.1 GCF_029932565.1 Hydrogenimonas sp. | reverse complement strand
CGATAGAAGAGTGGGGAAATGACCAGTGGGTATCGCAGGAGGCGATCAGCCGCTATCTGCTCGATGGCGAAAAACAACATCGGTGATGGCAGAGACCCATCTGCAGTTTCTCGTATGCGGGAGTGACTTGCCGGTATGGGAAAAGTGAGGCCCTTTCATGAAAAAAGCAGCCCATCCCCAAAATACAATATTCCAGAGAGGAATACCGAAACACTCCATTCTGAACAGCTCCTGAATTGATAACGAACAACGACAGATAATTGTAAAGGAATTTTATGGGTGAAACGATCAGACCGATATCGAAAAGCGAACGCATCGAAGTGCTCGACGTCATACGGGGTTTTGCGATTTTTGGCATACTGATGGCCAACATCCAGTCCTGGAGCGGCTACAAATTCATGCCGTTCGAGGTGATGCAGCGGCTCTCCTATTACGAGTTCAACGATATTCTGCACCATCTGTTCATGATATTCATCGACACGAAATTCTATACCCTTTTCTCGCTTCTTTTTGGTATCGGGTTCTACATACAGTTTCGCAAATTCCGGGACGAACAGACCGAATTCATCAAAACCTATCGCCGGCGTCTGGCCTTTTTGATGCTCTTTGGCGCCATTCACGCGTTCTTCTGGTCGGGTGATATTCTTCTCATCTATGGACTCGTCGGATTCTTTTTTATACTTTTTCGCAATCTCCCTCCAAAACGCCTGCTTCTGGTCGCTGTTTTCTTCTATTACGTATGGGTCGTCAAAGATATCGTCATTTTCAACTTTTT
Source organism: Hydrogenimonas sp. (assembly GCF_029932565.1). Taxonomy (GTDB): domain Bacteria; phylum Campylobacterota; class Campylobacteria; order Campylobacterales; family Hydrogenimonadaceae; genus Hydrogenimonas. Next base: position 3,887 of record NZ_JAOZPV010000105.1, on the reverse strand, counting down.
CCCGGATTTCATACAGCATTACCAGGCTACATCCTACAAAACCTATGTGGACCTGTCGCCCGAAGCGTTGATGCTCCGTTTCCAGTCGGGCACCTTTTTCGAAGTGCTCCATGCAAACTGGCACAATCTCTACTGGCGTTATGTCGACCTCTTTCCGGCCGGCCGCCTGAGTATCGTGCTCGCCCTTTTCCTTTTCGGCTATTATCTGATGATGATCGGCTATTTCCAAAAGTGGGCGAAGTCGAAACGCCTGATGCTTCTATTTTGGATCGGTGGACTCTTCTTCACGATGCTTGCAGATCAGATCGGCGGCAGTATGAGCAAGTTTGCGACGGAATGGATGGGGGTACTTTACAAAATCGTCGCAATCACCGGTCAGATTCTCCTCACGATGGCCTATGTCAATACACTGACCATTCTCTACGAAAAAATTCCATGGCGGACGATGCTCCATCCGCTCTCCTATGTCGGACGAATGTCCTTCAGCAACTATATCATGCACACACTGTTCGGGTATCTGATCTTCTACCCCTTCTTCGGACAGCTTTTTGGCAAGATGAGCCTCGTAGAGATCCTTGTTCTTTCCATCGTTCTCTATACTTTCCAGATAGGCATAAGCTGGCTGTGGCTGAAATATTTTCGCTTCGGACCACTCGAGTGGCTCTGGCGGTGTCTCACGTATGGTAAATGGTTTCCGTTACGCAGGGAGTAAAATTCAAACAAGACAGCAAGACTAATTCCATTTATTCTTATTCTCCATTAATTCCTTCGTAATAAAAAATAGCCTGTCCTCCAATTACTATCCACAATTACTTCAAACTGATATATCAATTTTGTGGGAAAGTATCACCCTGTCCACTCGGTAAATTTTCAGAGTATTTACAATTTGGATAACTCGAACATCCTAAAAACTGGCCATATGTGCCTTCTCGCAAGACCATATAATCATTGCATTTGCGGCAAAGCTTCAAATATCCATTACAATTTGGATCGATGCATTTGGCGATTTTTTGGTTTAAGTCTTTTTTGACTTCATGTTTTTTGCATTTTGGACATATCATCAATCGCTCGGTATAGTTGCAATATGGAAAGTTGCTACAGCCATAAAACCAGTGCCTTGGCCCTTTGCGTTTGACGAGAATACCCGTTTTGCATGTCGGACAGGTAGTGATTTCGTGAAAATCACAGCCAACTTGGTAAATCTCTTCAGGATGATCGTCAATAATTTCCCGCACGAAAACAGAACTATACAGTTTGCTTGCCAGTATAAAAACCTTTTGCTTCGTTCGCGTTAGTGCCACGTAGAAGAGTCGCCTCTCTTCAGCATTTTTAAAATTGTCCGCTTGAGGCATTACAAGATTCAACAAAGGGTCGTCTTCGAACTCTGAAGGGAAACCGTATTTACCCGATTCCATATCTAGCAAAATAATAAAATCGGCTTCTAATCCCTTGGATGAGTGCACCGTATTGAAACTGATATCCAGGATATTCTCGTATTTCCGAATATATTCTCCAAACTTCTCCGGTTTTTGAAAGTTATACCGCCCCAGAAGCTTAACTGAATAGACCTTATCCTTTTTGTTGTTGGCGATCCGTGAAAGAATATTTTCGAGATAACCCGTTTTTGTCTCTTTGTCACTGTACCAGAAGAGATAGATGCTAGGAGACTTGGCCTGCTTGATTGTATTGATTTTCTTTTCGATCTGCAACGGATTTTTTAGAATGAAATCTGTAGCGATGTTGGAGACGATGTCATTAAACCGGAAAGTGTAATCTAAATTGACAATTGCCGTGTCACCATAAAGCTCCTCGAATCTTTGGATAATTGAAATATCGCTACCCGCGAAGCGATTAATCGATTGCCAGTCGTCACCGACCACCGTAAGGTTGGCATTGGACACTTGATCGACAAGATTTTTTACCAATGTACTTCTACTTGCGGAGATATCCTGGAATTCGTCGACCAAGACATATTTAAAATCGGAGTGGTAGGCATTGGTTTTCACCGCATCCACAGCCATGGTGATCATATCATCGAAATCGATACACCCCCGGTCTATTTTGATCGATTTGTAAGCTTCATAAACATGGGCAAAGATTTTCAGAAAAATTTTTTCTCTGTTTGTTCCGGCCTTAAATTGCAATTGGGCAAGATTGAGTTTATTGGTTCTGAAATGGTTCATGAATCCAATCAATAACTTGGAAAAATCATCGACCTTGCCACTCTCATTCAATTTTTTCAATACCTCTTCTTTTGATTTTTCTCCTATAGGCACATCTGCTTCAATCAGCTTTTGTTTCAAGTTTTCAAGTAGCACACCTTCACTGTTTTCATAGCTGTAGGTTTCGATAAGTTTCGTGCCATGGATTTCATGTATCTCTCTTTTCCATATCATACCCTGCTGGTACTCTTGTGCATCGATATCGGGATGAGTGCATCCGTCTTTAGATATCCCAAAATGTTCGATATAGATGCCATACTCGGGAAGATAGAAGTCGGGTTTGTATTGTCGACGATCATGCGAAGCGGTAGAAATTTCGTAATCAACCTCATATCGATAGTCGATATCCCACATGTAGAGCTGGTTCGCGATCATGCATTCTTCAAAACTTTTGACTTTTTCACCTTTGAGAGTACGAATATCGTGGTTTCGGATGTACTCGTAATATTCACCTAAAGTCTCGAACTCTTCGATGGCTTTGTAGGGTGCAAAGAATGAGACAAAATAGATCTGTGTGTTGGCATAGAAACTTTTGTCTTCTTCGAGTTTTTCGGCCATAATTTGACGTATAAGTTGGGCATGCTGGAGACCGTCTTCTGACCAAGAACAAAGCGAGGGTTTAATGCCCTGGGCCTTGGCAATGATCTGAAGACCAAAAGAGTGGAAGGTATTAACGGTGATTCGAACGCCGAGTTTCTTTTCGATACGTTCTTCTACTTCCTGCTGCGCTTTTTTATTGAACGCCAAAACCAATATCTCTTCGGGAGCAGCGTATCCTTTTTTCATGATGTATCCGACTTTAGCGACAATCACACTCGTCTTACCAGAACCTGCACCTGCAAGAATCAGGTTGTTTTTTTCATTAACGATTACCGCTTCTTGCTGTTTATCAGTCAGGGGATTAGATTCGACATGGTCAAAATAATTTTTGAACGTGATCTTTTCACAGTCAATAAAATCTCTATTTTTCAAAGAGTACCAGGACTCGATATCAGCAAATTCCTCTTGAATACTTCGCCACTTCGATCTGATATTGTCATTAAGATATTTTTTATTTGAATCAAGCACATCTTTGAGCTTCGATAGTTCTATTTCGATATCTTTCATACGAGATTTCTTGATGTACTCATCGCAAATGCTCACTATCTCCTCTTCGAACAATGCAAGATGCAAAAGTAGCTTTTCCCGATACAAATCCTGAAGTTTGGATCTGGCGGATCGCAAAGAGGGAAGCCAGCCGAAGGCATAAAGAATTTTTTTAATAATTCGATACCATTCTTTGGGCCGCAACTCCTGCATGTAGGTTTGCAACAGGACAATTCGTTCTTCAATAGCACTAATTTGCGATTTTGTATCATTAATACGATCCAAAGTATGAGTTTTCATGGAGTCCATCCTTGTGCGATCTGTTATTTAGATCGTATCACTCAAGTGGGACTCCGACCATGTCATTTTCGATCAAAATTTTTTTTTGAAATGACAAGTACAATTATGACGACGATATGCAGATTAAAGAATTTCGCAAAGTTAAAAATACAACCACCTCCGTTGATACCCGTCAAAATTCTCTCAAGATAAAAAAGATATAATCGATTCATCACATGAATCAGGAGAAGTTATGGATATCACGTTCGACATGTTCATCGAGACGGAAGTGCCGGAAGA
>NZ_JAOZPV010000035.1 GCF_029932565.1 Hydrogenimonas sp. | reverse complement strand
TATTTTCTCGACAGTCTGGAACTGGTGAAAGTGGGATAGAAAATGTGAGACTGTGGGGTCGCCGCTTCGCGGCTTGTGAGAATGTAGGAATGCATTGAAAATTACCTTCTCACCTTCTCACCAGCGCGAAGCGCGTCCTCACATTCCCACAATCCATCTCACCTTCTCTTAATCGCGTGTGATGTATCCTTTAGTCAGATCAATACCATTCCGAAGGAGGATGTCATGGCACACGATGCGTGGCTGAGCAAAGAGCTCAAAGATGGAAAGGTCCTCTGTCTGGCGTGCGGGCACGCCTGCAAGCTGGAACCGGGCGAATACGGCAAATGCGGCGTCCGGGTCAACGAAAAGGGGAAACTCAAATCGACGGTCTACGGTCTGGCTGCTGCGGTCCATGTCGATCCGGTCGAAAAAAAGCCGCTTTTCCACTTTCTGCCCGACACACCTGTCTTTTCGATCGGGACAGTCGGGTGTAACTTCTGCTGCAAGTTCTGTCAGAACTGGGAGATCAGTCAGCATCCCCAAACCCATAACTACGAGGTTTTTGGGCAGGATCTGCCGCCTGAAAGGATCGTAGAGCTGGCACTGGAGACCGGATCGAAATCGGTGGCCTATACCTACAACGAGCCGATCGTCTATTTCGAATACACCTATGACACGGCGAAGCTGGCGAAAGAGAAGGGGCTCAAAAACATCTATGTGACAAGCGGCTTCGAGACCCGCAAGGCGATCGACGAGCTGGCACCCTATATCGACGCGATGAATATCGACATCAAATATTTCGATGACGAGAACTACAGAAAGATCAGCTGCGGCCGTCTCAAACCGGTGCTTCAGGCGATCGAGCACGCCCACGAAAAAGGGATCTGGATCGAGACGACGACGCTGATCATCCCCGGTATCAACGACAGTGACAAGGAGCTGAGGGAGATTGCGAAATTCCAGGCGGATCTGAGTCCCGATATGCCATGGCATATCTCACGATTCCACCCGGACTACAAGATGCTCGACCGTCCCGTCACTCCTATCGAAACACTGGTTAGAGCTTACGAAATCGGCAAGGAGGCGGGATTGAAATATATCTATGTCGGCAACTACCCCGACGCCGATCGCGAATCGACCTACTGCCCCGAGTGCGGTTTCAAAGTGATCGAACGGCAGGGATATATCGGCGAGCAGGTGTTGAATCACCTTGACGAAGCGGGCAATTGTCCCAAATGTCATACCCATATCGCAGGTGTATGGAAATAATTTGTCACATAATATATTAGAATTAAATAAATTCAAATGCAAATATACAGAACCATTCAGGTTTTGGTGCAAAAATGGGTCTTTTTTCAAAAAAAAGAGGAATTCACTCTCTTTTCCGTCAAGTTTGGAAAGCTTTTTGCTTAATATCGGCAGTTGAGTATTTTATATGACCGGGACGTCACCCGGTCTCGTGCAATACGTGCAAATGCATCCTTCCAAGCAAAGGTCGTAGGTGGAACTCGAGAATCCGTTGGAGTCGTGTACGGTTCTGTATGTCGAGGACGAAAAAGAGATACGTAACTATGTCATTCCCTTTCTTGGTCCGCGTGTCAAAACATTATGGATAGCGGAAAACGGCAAGGTCGGTCTCAAACTCTTCGAGCGGCACAAGCCGGATATCGTCGTAACCGATTTGAAGATGCCGAAAATGGACGGCATCAAAATGTCGAAAATGATTCGTGCCGAAGATCCGGAGATACCGATTGTCCTGACTGCGTCCTACAGTGACCAGCACCATCTCTTTGCGGCGATCGATGCAAAGATCAATGCATTCATCCGCAAACCTGTCAAAGTGAATGAATTGATCCGTACTGTCGAGGATCTGGCGAAAAAGATAACCTATGACCGGGCCAAACGCCGCGTACAGGCGACGATGGCCCAGCACTATCTCGCCATCGAGGAGGAGGCGCTTCTTATCTATATCGATGATGAAGGGCGTATCAAGCAGATCAACGATTCGATGGCTCTGCGGCTCAACTATCCCATCGATCTGCTTGTCGGCGAACCGTTCGAAAGCCTGATTTACAAAGACCACCATTTCCATCGCTACGATTCGCTTTTCGAAGCGATCGGCAAAGGTGACAGCTGGCATGGTGAGCTTCATCTCATCACCCAGCTCGATATGGAGCTGACGTTCAAAGCGACGCTGATTCCTCTCTACGACACCGAAACACCCACCTACCAGTTCATGATGCTCCTCGAAGATATCACGGAGCTCGTCAATTACCGGAAAATTTTGAAAAACGAACTCGACGAAACACAAGACACACTGCATGAAAAGATTCATTTTCTCGAACAGTATCAAAATGCGATCAACGAAGGGACAGCCATCTGCCGATTTTTGGAAGACGGTACGATTCTCAAAACCGACACACGGTTTGACAGCATATTCGGTTTCAAACCCAACCAGCTGAAACGGCGCTCCTTCTATCAACTCTGTCCGAATATCGAGGCGGTTCTCAAACGGCATGTCGCCGAAGCGATCGAGCGTCGAAGTATTCTGAGAAAACGCATTCGCTGCCAGGACAAAGAGCATGTCCTGCATGTGGCCGATTCCGTATTTATACCGATTTACAAAATCAACGGTGAGATCGAGGAGATCATCAGCATCCACAATGACATCACCGATATCATCAAGCTCAATGAAGAGATCAAAACGACGCAGAAGGAGCTTCTCTACATTCTTGGTGAGGTGGCGGAGAGCAGGTCGCGCGAAACCGGGAACCATGTTAAACGCGTGGCGGAGTACAGCCGTCTGCTGGCCCAGCTCGCCGGTTTGAGCGATGAAGATGTGGAGCTGCTCTCCGTTGTCGCCCCGATGCACGATGTCGGCAAAATCGCGATTCCGGACGAGATTCTTCTGAAAAAAGGAGAACTGACACAGGAAGAGTTCGCGATTATGAAACGCCATGCGCTGATCGGCGGCGAACTCTTCGGCCATTCCGAAAGGCCATTTATGAAAGCGGCGCGTATCGTGGCATCGGAGCATCACGAAAATTTCGACGGCTCGGGGTATCCGATCGGAAAACGGGGCCAGGATATCCATATTTTCGGCCGTATCGTCGCGATTGCGGATGTCTTCGACGCATTGAGTATGGACAGGGTTTACAAAAACGGGTGGAAAACCGACGAGATCATCGACTATATGAAGAAAGAGCGCGGGAAAAAGTTCGATCCCCATCTGATCGATCTTTTTCTGGAACATATCGATCTCTTCCTGGAGATCAGAAAAAATCTGACACGATAATCGGAGTCTGCTGAAAGCCCCCCGGGTCAATAGGCGATGCGGTTGCGTCCCTCCCGTTTCGCTTCGTACATCTTGCTGTCTGCCCGCGATATCAGAATGTCGAGAGACTGATCACGATCCCACTCCGTGACGCCGAAACTGGCCGTCACGGGTATCGGAATGCCGCTGTCGCGCTGCTCGATCCGTTTCCGAAGTTTCTGTGCCAGATGCACGGCATCGTGGAGGGAGGTTTCCGGCAGCAGGATAAGAAACTCTTCGCCGCCCCATCGAATCAATGCATCCGTACTGCGCAGTGCCCCATCGATCGACTCGGCCACTTTGATCAACACCTTGTCCCCCATATGATGCCCGTACGTGTCGTTGATTTTTTTGAAATTGTCGATATCGAAAAAGATAATGGAGAAGATCTTTTCGTACCGTTTCGCCCGTACGATTTCGCTCTCCAGCAGTTCGACACCCCGGTAACGATTGATGATGCCCGTGAGATTGTCGGTGTGCGCCATCGTATCCAATTTTCGGATCAGGGCATCGCGTTCGAGACGCAGATTGATCGATTCGATTCCAAACCCCATCGTATTGGCGATATTCTGCCAGAGGTCGAGTTCCTCTTTGTCGAATTTCTGGTGATGTCCGAACATCAGGGTCAAGACACTTTTAGACGCGAGAGATGTCTGATCGAGTGGTATCGAGACAAGTGTAACAATGCCATACTCCGTGAGTGCCGATTTGAATGGCGAATCGGCAAGATGGCCAATATCGTCGATGAAAATCATCTTGTCGTAGATGGCTGCCAGAAAACAGGGGAGATAGATCTTCTCATGCTCGCTGTTTTCAAGATCGATGGGTACGGGGAAGAGACGATCGAAATCGATATCGGCGGTCCGGGTGCCGTTGCGAAGTGCGAGTGCATTGGATTGGGAGAGGAGGCAGCCGCTGAGATCCGGATCGATCGTAGGCAGTCGGTCCAGAATATCCTGTAGGAACGTTTCGATATCGGAGGATCGCATCGCCTCCTGGCTGATATAGGCGTGCAGCTGCATCAAAGATTTGAGATAGCACTCCTTTTGGAGCCGCTCCGTAATTTCGCGATGCGAGCGCAGAAGGCATTCGATGGGATACCAGTGTGTTTCGTAGATATTCTGGTTGTTTTCATTTTCGGAGATCAATTTGCCTGCGCCGCTCAGGAGTACTTCCGCACCACTTCTCTTTCTAAACACAGCCTGCAGATTTTCAACCTGTTCGAATGTCTGAAGGCGGGAGAGAAAAGATGTCTGTTTCACATCGTTCAAGGGCACAAGAAGAGAGTCGACCGGTTTGTGCAGAAGCTCCTCTTTCGAGAATCCAAGAAAATGTGCAAACGTGTCGCTGACCGAAAGAATGTCTCCCTCTTCGGTGAGTTCCATCGTCAGAAAACTGTTGTGGATCAGCTTGAAAAAGTCACGGATCGAATCCAGAAGTCTGGCGGGATCGGACTGCTTGTAGATATAGTGGGTGATTCCGTATTTGATCGCTTCGGTCAAATAGAGGGTGTCTTCGTACGTAGTCGTAACGAAAATGGGAATGTCCGGCCTCTCTTCCCGAATCTTCTTGATCATGTCAAGACCGTTCATGACGGGCATTTCCATATCGGTGATCACGACGTCAGGTTCCACTTCCTGCAAAAGAGCGAGTCCCTCTTCTCCATTGCCGGCCGTATAGAGCGACGCGACATGGTTTTCGAGATATTCCGCTGTCAGATGCCGTATCTCTTCGTTATCTTCGACATATACGATTTTTATGGGAAGCTTCTGGAGTCTTTGCAAAAAAACTGCTCCTTTTCTCCGATCGAATACCAGGCAAAATGTCATAAATACTAACATATTAGCCGTGACCGGGAGCTTAAATAGAACCGATTTCGGTTGTTTTGGTGCGAAACGGTCATTGTCTGAAATATGATAAGATTACCCGTTATATGAAAATTGAACTGAGGGCACCTCGAATGGATAGAGAGTAAAGATGGATGAGTGTAATCACAGAGACGAGGGAACTATCCACTCGGTATTGAAAAAGAGATTTGGTCATTCCGGTTTCAGACCATTGCAGCGTGATGCTGTGCGTGCGACTCTTGACAACCGCGATCTGGTGATGATTCTTCCCACAGGAGGAGGAAAGTCGCTCTGTTACCAGCTGCCGGCCATTCTCAAAGAGGGGGTGACGGTCGTTGTCTCACCGCTGCTTGCGCTGATGCACGATCAGGTGAGGGCATTGAAGCTGCAGGGTATCGAGGCGGAGATGATCGGTTCGATGCAAACGTCCAAAGAGATTGAAAACATCGTGCTGCGGCTTCGTGAAGGATCGCTGAAACTTCTCTATATCGCGCCGGAGCGTTTTGCGATGCATGGATTTCTCGACCTGCTGCAATCGCTTCCGGTCGCATCGTTTGTCATTGACGAAGCGCACTGTGTCAGTGAATGGGGCCATGAATTTCGTGAAGACTACCGGCGTCTTGGACTTTTGAAAGAGCATTTTCCGCAGGTTCCCGTGGCAGCGTTCACGGCGACGGCCACCCGGGAGGTGGAAGAGGACATCGTCCGGCAGCTTGGGTTGCGAAATCCTGTACGGCTGCGGGGATCGGTCTACCGTGACAACCTTCTGATCCGTGCCGAACCGCGTATCGGAGACGGAAAGAGGCAGCTGGTCGACTTTCTGAAACGATTCGAAGGCGAGAGCGGTATCGTTTATACCTTTACCCGCAACAGTGCGGAAAGGATTGCCGAGGATCTGGTGCGTAAAGGGTTCAGGGCGATGGCATACCACGCCGGACTTCCGAAGGATACCCGGCAGGAGGCGTACCGCGCTTTCGTCCATGACGAAGCCGATGTGATCGTGGCAACGGTGGCGTTCGGCATGGGTATCGACAAATCGAACATCCGCTATGTTGCGCATACCAGCATGCCCAAGACACTGGAGAATTACTACCAGGAGATCGGCCGGGCAGGACGGGACGGGCTGCCCAGCGAAACACTGCTTCTCTACAGTGCCGCCGATGCGGCGCAGCGTGCCTCACTGATCGAAGAGCTGGAAGATGGCCCCTACAGACAGCATGCTTTCGACAAACTGGAGAAAATGGTGGGGTTCTGCCGGAGCGAATCATGCCGCCACGGGCAGCTCGCGCGCTATTTCGGGGAGTCGATGGAGGCATGCGGATCGCGCTGCGACAACTGCATGGCTCCCGCCGGTGAAAAGATCGATATTACCGAAGAGGCGCGGAAGTTCCTGTCGGCGATCTACCGGACGGGACAGAACTTCGGGAAAAACCATCTTATCGACCTGCTTCGGGGAAGCGAAAATCGGAAGATCCACCAATTTGGGCATGACAGACTCACCGTGTACGGCATTGGAAAAGCACGGAACAGAGCGGAGTGGGAAGTGATTGTCGAACGTCTGATGGAGCTGGGTGCGCTCGCGAGGGGTGAACACCGGAACCTGACTCTGACGCCGGCGGGCGTGGAAATACTGAAGGGAAACGGGTCTGTAAAAATTCGGGCGGATCGGCTGCGGGTTCAGGAGAAAAAAGCGAAAATTTCCAAAACGATACCGTCCGATATCGCGTACGATAAGGTGATTTTCGATAAACTAAGAACATTGCGGCGCGAGATTGCCGAAAAAGAGGGGGTACCGGCCTACATCGTCTTTGGTGACAAGACGCTGGCGCTGATGGCGGCATCGCTCCCGACGACGAAAGAGGCCATGTTGGAGATCAGCGGTGTCGGAGAAGTGAAATTTGAGCGCTACGGCGACGCGTTCCTGCAAGTTTTGAAGGAGTTGAGAGATGGCGACGTGTGACGAGTTGAAGGAACTGCTGGAGATCGAAGTGATTCCCGATGTGGAAGAGGCGATTGATGAATTGTTCGAGATCATTGCAGATGCGAAGAACGCGGATGAGGCGGCAAAAACGGAGTATGCCGAACTGCAGGAACTGCGAACGGCGTTTACCGATCTGCTTCACGATCTGGAAGCCGGGGAAGTCGGTGAAGAGGAGTGTGCCGATATTTTCAAAGAGCTCGAAGAGATGATCGAGTCTTCCCAGGACGAAGAGGATGTGTGACGACCTGAAATCTCTGATCCGGGACGATTTGCGTCCCTTTATCGAGTCGGCGAAAGCGATCTTTGCAAGAGAAGGAGATTTCGAACGGGAAGAGGAGCTCGGGGAGTTGCTCGAAACATTCGATGAAATCGTACGTGATATTGAGGACGATCTTATGGAAGTCTGGGAGTGTGGCGAACTCTACGAAGAGTTCAAACGCTACAGAGAGAGCGGGGATTTTTTGGATAAAATAAGCTAAAACGATTTTCTCTATAAAGGGGTGTCATGGAAATCAAAGAGTGCAAGACACTGGAAGAGCTTCGCAAAGAGATCGACAAGGTCGACGAAAAAATTGTCGAACTGATCGCCGTGCGCAACGACTATATCAAGCAGGCCGCCAACTTCAAGCATACGGTCGACGAGATCAAGGCCGACGACCGGATCGACGATGTGCTCAATCATGTGCGCCACAAAGCGCTTACACTGGGAGTTTCACCCAATATGGTCGCCGATATCTACAAACAGATGATCGACGCGATGGTCGAGACGGAGATTGCCGAATTGAGAAACAAGGGTTCATTCTGATGGACCGCCAAGATATGAAAGGGGAGATGTTTTTTAATGGAAGGATAGGGATTCAGAAGGAATGATTCAAAATAATTTGAAACTATCTTTTGAATTAGTGTGTTATATCCGAAAACGACAGAATAATGTATTTACTGTTTTCAAAAACTATCTCTCTGCCCTGTATAATAAAGATGTGCTCATTTCCCCATCGATCGTTGATTGCAGCATAATGTTGTAGATGCGGAGAGTGTATGACAGAATCATACCAATTGCCATTTTCCATCGCTCTGGAAGATAGAAACCCTTCTTTTTCAACAAAAAGTTCATTGATGTTCTTTTCACCGTTTTTGAAACTCTCCAGATCGTAATTGGATAATATTTCGTAAAAATGGTTATTGACCATAACTACTTTCTCGTTTCTTAGAATCATGACGATACTTTCCACGGAGTTGAAAAGAAATTTTATGAATTCATTCTGTCGGTCTTTTTTAATTTTTCCTGTGACAGCATTACTGATATCCTCAAAAATACAGATGTATTCAACGACCTCTCCACGGGAATTTTTGATGGGAATAATGAGACTTTTAACATGATATCGTGTCCCATCCTTTTTTCTATTGGTTAATTCACCCTTCCAAACGTTTCCGGTTCGAATAGTCTGCCACATACTCTTGAAAATCTTTGTAGGCATATGCGGATCTATGAGGATATTGTGAAGTTTGCCAATTAGCTCCTCTTTTTTATAACCGCTGATTGTGACAAATGGTTGGTTGACAAATGTGATGATACCATTGGAGTCGGTTTTCGAGACGATGAGCTCCTCATCAAGGGAACAGACATATTGATTCAGATAATCTTTGGTTCTTTTCAACTCTTTTTCGCTTTTTTCAAAATCTTCCTGTACTTTGCTGATAAGATGAACCAATGCATTGAACGTCAGATTTTTTGAAAAATTTGAATCTTTTGTGGATGTATTAGCTTCATTCTCCTCTTCCGGTTGGCTGATGTAATCGTACGTTTCACTCAGCCCCAAAACCGTAGTAGTAATATTCAACAATCTGTTGGAATCCCAAAAAGTGTAGAATTCTCCATAGGTAAAAAAACCGGCTGTTGGGGCAATTTGGGAAATGTGATAAAATTCTCGATCAATTTCCTGTCCAATGAATGTTTTACGCGCGGCACAGGAGTAGATAAAAATTGATTCCACGGACCTGTTTTCCAAATTATGAAGAGTTTTGCCGGAATCTTCCAAAAGCCAGTGGAAATTGCCTATTCCAAAACGGACCTGGCTGCCAACGGGAAGATCACCTGCGAAAGTCGCAGATCCATCGGAATGAACAGTCGTGATGGCACGTGCGATGCTGATGCCATCTTGTTGCAACAGCAGTGGGAAAAGAGATGCGGATGCGGGCATGTTGCGAGCGATCTCTTCACCCAGGTACTTCTGATATACTTCGCAGACAGGTCGATTGTCAATCTCCCAGACTCTACATGATGAAGCTTTGGTGATCTCCATCATTTTGCCAATCGGTTTCCAGCTTAAATGATAATTTTTATGAATTCGTAATGAAATACTGTCGAGTACTACACCGACCGCACCCTTTTCCATCCATTTGTCCCGATGCAAAACGAGTGTTTTTTTGAAATGCATTCCGTCGCCAGCCATACCGCCATGGATTGAAACAGATTTGGCAAACTTTTTTGTAAATCCCTGAAGAAAAAAATCGCCGTTGTGATTTAGCCCATCGACGAAGAGAATCGCCGCAGCAGGGTGATTGGTTTTCAGTTTTTCGGCCAGTTCTTCGCCAAGGATATAGCTATTGTCCGAAACCGTTGATGCGGAATGGACAACGGTTTTTTCAAAAAATGTAACGACGACAAGAATATTGTTTTCATGAAGTTTTGCATCTGCTATCTCACCGGCTGTTGTCGTGCCGATAATAGCCGCTTCAGGAAATGATTGATATATTCTCTTTGCCACAGTATCAAGTCTGGATCGGTCAAACACCGATGCAAAAACCTGTATGAGAATAGATTCGCTGGATGGAACAAATGGGAGTTCGGAAACAAAATTTTCCCAATTTTCGGGCGATTTATAGTGATGAATATATGTGTTTATTGCCATTTTCCGCTTTTATAGTCAGATCGCTGTTACGACTGCCATGATGTTTTTGACTCTTTTATCTATATCGGTAATCGGAAAAAGTTTTAAAACAAGATTCAATTTCAATATCTTGTAATCCAAAACTTTCTGTTCTTGCAACAAGGAGTCAAATAGGTCGTGACTTTCGAAGTTAAAAGAGTGAAGAATTTCGGCCAAACTCGAATAGTCGCCGATTTTCTGTGTGAATAGATCGTTTTTCCACACAAGTATATCATTGGATGAGAAGATTGCCAAACCGATCGATTCAGAGAGAATACCACGAAACTGTGTCAATAGATGATTGTCGGAATGGAGGTTCCTTTCTACCTCTTTCCGATCAATCCAATTGTCGATTTTGACGAGAAGCTCTTCAGCCAAAAAAGGTTTTTTCAAAAATTCGGATGCTCCCTCTTTGTAAACGTTTCGCAATGTTTCGATATCGGTATGTGATGAGATGATAAAAACAGGAAGATGGAAATGGATACTTTTGCGTTTTATCTGTTTAAGTATATCCATACCGCTCATATCGGGCAATTCCAGGTCGAGCAGCACAATATCCGGTTTTTCCGTATCGATTTTTTCCAGCGCCTCTTCGCCTCGTTCCACCTCTACAATCAAGTAACCTCTTGGTTCGATGATTCTGCGTATCATTTTACGTACAATAACGGAGTCTTCCACAATAAGAAGTTTAAAGTTGCTGTTGTATCGCAATCTTTGAATAATGTTGTTCAGCTCATGGAAAATGATCTGGGCCGGTTTTCCTTTAAGAATGTAATCGACGATACCGAGTTTGAAAAGTTCGTCGCGTCGCGACAGATCATTGTCCGATGTAAAAATGACAAATTTGGCTTTCTCATTTTTTTCACGAAGTTCGTATATCAACTCTTCACCATTTCCATCAGGCAAATGCAGATCGAGAACGACCAAATCGACAGAAAACTTTTCCATCATTTGATACGCAGAACGGAGATCAAATGCCTGATGAACGATATAATTTTCCTTTTCGAGGTTTGTCTTGATGGCGTTGTTGATCATCACGGCATCTTCGATAACGAGAATTTCGAATTTAGCATTGTTGTCTAAAAAGTTTTTTATTCTATGCAATGAAAAATCTCCTGTTTTGAAAGTTCATTCAACAATCTTCAAGGATATGTTCGAACTGCTCGAATCCCATCGGTTTGCCGTAGAGAAATCCCTGGACCAGAAAATGTTCTCCTCCGATAGCTCTGAGAGTCATCTCCTGCTCCGCTTTCTCGACACCTTCCACGACTACATCTATGCCAAAATCCTGGGCAACGGAAAAAATTGCACGTACGAGGGCCTGGTCGGAATGGTCAAGGAATATGTCACGGATGAATACCCGATCGATTTTCAAAATGTTGATCGGAAAATTTTTAAGATAGGAGAGGGACGAGTAGCCGGTACCAAAATCGTCCAGCGCAATGGAAATTCCGAATTCACGGAGGGTTCGTATGGCCTTTTTGACGGCCGAGTTGTTTTGTACCAGAAGACTCTCGGTAATTTCCAGTGTCAAAAGCGAGGGATCTACGTTGTGTTGTTTGACGGTTTCAATGACTTTGGTATCGAAATCCGGCTCCATGAATTCAATGAGACTGCAGTTGATGGAGAGCTTGAGCCCTTTGGTAGTTGGATTTTTTTGCCAACGTATGAGAGTTTTGCACGCTTCATGCAGCAGCCACTCTCCTATTTTGATAATCATCTTGGTTTCTTCGGCGAAAGGGATAAATTGTGCTGGCGGGATGATTCCTTGTTCTCTGTTGTTCCAGCGAACGAGCGCTTCGGCACCGATGATCTTGCCGGTGAAGTCGACCTGGGGCTGGAAAACGAGAAAAAACTCTTTTCCTTCAATACCCTGCCGGATGGATGTTTCCATCAGTACCCTTTTTTGCAGTTTCTCTTCGATTTTCGGATTGAAAAATATGATTTGGGACTTTCCCTTCTTTTTGGCTTCATACATCGCGCTGTCGGCATACCGTAAAATATCGCTGACGGTAATGGAATTGTTGTTGAAGAGTGCAATACCGATGCTGGCAGTAATATGATAGATTTTACGATTGACAATATGACCATAATTGATCGATTCGAGCAGCTTGTCGGCGATGATTTTCAGGGTTTCGACGGCCTTTTTCTGTTCTTTTCCCAGGTTTTCAATGAGAATGACGAATTCGTCACCCCCGAAACGGGCGATGATATCCTCTTCCCGAAGTACTTCGAAGAGTTTTTTG
This sequence comes from Hydrogenimonas sp., assembly GCF_029932565.1. GTDB lineage: Bacteria > Campylobacterota > Campylobacteria > Campylobacterales > Hydrogenimonadaceae > Hydrogenimonas. Next base: position 4,493 of record NZ_JAOZPV010000035.1, on the reverse strand, counting down.
GCTATCAGTTGCAGCAGAGTGTCCCCCGCTTTATGTCCTGCTGTATCGTTGATAATTTTGAAATTGTCCAAATCGATAAATAAGACGGCACCATATATTCCATGACGTCTGGAAGATGCGATAGCACGTTTAAGCTGGTCAATAAAATAGTAGCGATTGTACAGATCGGTCAATTCGTCATGCATCGCTTTATGGGTAATTTCATCGAATATTTTTGCATTTTGTATCATGATGTAGTCATACCGTTTGGTTACTTCGCTCAGAAGGTTGAAAAGCAGTTGTTTTTTTATCAACTCTCTCATTTTTCGGCTACTCCGATCAGAAGCGATGTTTCATTATAGAACTGAAGACTCTTTTTCCCCTCATCGTGTCCTATCTCACCAAAGGTAAAGAAACCGAATAAAGGAGCGTGCAGATAGTTTCGATACATCTGGTTTTCTTCACATTGATGGTCTTCCAACACATATTGACGTGCGATGCAGGAAAAATTGAATAATAGTTCCGGTTCAGGAAGAGTTTCGGCAAGTTTGTAAGCCGATTCCCTGTCGGCTTTGAGCAAGTGTGTGGATTCGCCATAGGAGAGTTTTATTTTTTGTCCCTCTTTGACCGGACCATAAAACTCCACCCATCCATCGCCCATTTCTTTAAAAGTGCGCAGTGTTATAAGCTCTTCGCTTTGATCTTTTATAATGACCAACGGCGTATACCATAAATATTCCGGTTTGAACTCTTCTATGTCCCGTGTCAGTTTTTCGATCGTATAGAGAAAAGATTGTGATTCGTCGACTTCGAAAATTTTATATCCGTTGGCTTTGGTTACCGTATACTGGACACCAATTGGAACGAATCCTGTTGAAATTTCTGTTGACATCGATACGTTGTGAAATGATAGGATGATGAAACCATCTTTGATGATCTGTCCATTATGAAACTGATAGGTCAATGCCTCTTCGGCAAAGGTGTTGCCCGATGAAATACCGCCTATCAGGTTGTCGACGGGAATATCGTAGTGATTCAGTTTTTCAATAAAAAAGGCAAAACGATTGGAACAGAGGCCACCGATGATAATATGCTGGGCATCGTGATGGCTTTTAAGATAGTCGGCTGTTTGTTCGAGTCTCTCTATCTGCCGGTTGCCAATCTCCTCCTGTATGAAATACGAGATGCTTCCTTTTCGTTCAAACTTGATGAAAAGTGCGGTAATCCCATGCGATATGATCTGCTCGTTGCAGAATGAATCAAGAGCATGGAAAGCGCACACTTTTTCAGGATCAAAAAAGCGTGCAATTGTTTCATTGATGTCATACGTCGGATAATGGGGAGAGAGAGCGATCAACAGAAAATCGTATCCATCGATTCCCATTTCCACTTCATATTGTCTGTCGATCTCCTCGATAGCACTGTAAAGCGAGGAGTTTTTGGACACGATAATTTTACATTGCATAATTACACTCTTCGGATATTTTTAATTAATAATAATACTATTCAAGTGGAAGTGTCAAATTGATGTCAATTTTTAAAAAAATGCATACTGATGCAAAAAGATATCGTATGAATGCTTTTTTAAGATGAAAAATCGCTTGAGCGGTAGATATGAAGCATTTGTTTGACACCGGAATGACTCTCATTTTAATTACCATGACAAGCAAATAAATCATAAATTAAATTGATAGCAAGGAGAAACCATGGAAGTTTCCACATCTTTCAACACCATAACGATAAAGGGCAATATAAAGACCATTTCCGATTACGATGTTATTGTGGCGGCTATTGAACCATTACTGGATTCACATAGAGATATTGTGTTTCATTTGATAGATTCAATATCCCTTACATCCTCGGTAATCAGATATCTGCATGGGCTTACTCTCAAAAAAGGAATCGGTATACAGATGCACATTGCGGACGAACAGCTTTTCTCTTTGTTGGAAGAGTTGGGATTGACAAACATGTTGCAAGTCAGAAAGTTCCGAAATGACCATTAAGGCCAAGCTCAGACTTATTACAGTCCTTGTGATCGTATTTTGTATTGTCATTATCGGTATCAATGTTTTGCAGGCTGTAGAGGATAGAGCGTCGCTGGAACGGACCAAAGAGTTGAATCTGCTCTCACAGAAACTTAGTCTTTTGATACACGAGACACAAAAGGAGAGAGGTGTGAGTGCCGGATTTATCGGATCCAGTGGGAAAAAATTCACGGAGATGCTTGCAAGTCAGCGTATCTCTACCAATACCCATATAAAGAATCTGAAAAAGACTTTGGCGAAAATGGATATGGAAAGCTATGCGGATGAATTGAGACGGCAAACCGATATACTTCTTTCGGATATCGAAAAGATCGACGGAATACGGAAGAGAGTGGATATGCTGGAAATAGGCGTCGAGAACGAAGTAGCATTTTATACGGGACTGAACAATCATATTCTCGATATCGTGGCTCTGACGGCGAGACTTACCGATACCCCTTCGTTGGTGAAAGCATTGGATGGTTATGTTAATTTTCTGAAGGCAAAAGATAAAGCCGGTATTGAAAGGGCTGTTTTGAGTGCCGTTTTTTCAGCGGACAAATTTGACGATGGTTTATATACGAGATTTGTCCTTCTGCTTGCCAGCCAGGATACATACATGGACGCTTTTTTAAGTATTGCACCGAAAGATATGACTGAATTTTTTTACAGCGTCATGGATGCACCGGTTGTTCAAGAGGTTGAAAAGATGCGGAAGATTGCAAAAACAAACGCAAAAGAGGGAGGATTTGGAATCGACAGTATTGTCTGGTTTGATACGATTACACAAAAGATAAATCTGCTCAAAAAAGTGGATGACGGTATCGCCATGATGAATATGGGCATGATCGAACGGCTGAAAGATGAACTGATTTTAAAAAATTCCGTTATTTTGTCAGTTGTCATAGGTTTCGCGGTTGCTATTCTGTTCATTCTGTTTTTCGTCAGCAAAAACATTTATAGAAGTGTCCAGAGCAGTTTGGAAAAAATCGAATGTGTATCAAGTGACCTGGATTTGAGCTGCGATGTGATTGTAGAGGGAGAGGATGAAATTTCTCAAATATCCAGAGCACTGCACAGGATGATATCAGCCTTCAAAGAGAGTGTCTACAGAGCCAAAGATGTGGCTCTGTCCACCCAGGCCGAAAACGAAAAGCTGAATATGGTGTCACATGCGCTTATGGAGAATGGAAAAAGTGCGGATGTGAAAGTGAAAACGATGAATTCTTTGATATCGGAAGTAGGTAAAAAACTCGATGATGTGGAGGAGGCTTCCGTAACGGTGACAGAGGACCTCGATACAACTTTTACCGTATTGGATCATTTCGTATCAAAACTCGATACCGTTGTCAATGATATCGAAGCGGGAAATGTACGGCAGCAGGAGCTTGTGGAAAAAGTCGCCTCTCTGACTGAACATGCAAAAAGTATCAAAGATGTTCTCTCGATCATATCCGATATTGCCGATCAGACCAATCTACTGGCTCTGAATGCGGCAATCGAGGCGGCCAGGGCAGGAGAACATGGACGCGGTTTCGCCGTAGTCGCAGACGAAGTCAGGCAGCTTGCAGAACGAACCCAGAAAAGTCTGAGTGAAATCGGCATGAATATCAACCTGATAACCCAGGCTGTCGAAGAGATCTCCATCGGTGTTACCAGTACATCGAAAGATATGAGCCATATTGCAGAATCGGCACAGAATTTGATTCTCTCCTCAAAAAAGACGCAGATAAATCTTACGGAAACAACGAAGAAGTCGAAGAGTGTAATGTATCAAAGTACCTATATCGCTACAAAAACAAAAGATCTTATCGCATGTATGGATGAATTCATTGCAATATCAAGCCAAAATGTTAAACATAGAGAAGAGGTGGACAGCGTGGCGAATGTGCTCGCGGATAATGCGACTGAACTGAAAAATGAATTGTCGAAGTTTACGATTTGATATTTTGAGGAGATCCACAAAGAATGAAAAGCAGGAGTCTTTTGTATGAGAAGGAATGATTCGCGACACTTAATTGACACTTTTTTTTATTATCATAACCGTTGAGATGAGTTTTGCATTTCAAGGGGTAAGCGATGTGGCATATTCAGGAGTGGTTTATGAGAAAGCGGAAAGATGCCGATCCGCTTTGTGTCCCTTCATTCCCATCCATCTGCAAATGGCGGTACCGTCTGCTTAAAAAAAGAAACTGTTCCCGATATGCCGCTGACCTCTATCCGACATGTTCACTCTGTTACAAAAGAACGGGCGGTAAAAACAGACATGTCAACAAACTGAATGATTTGATACTGAAGCTCCTCTGACTTTCAGTATGGGCAATTGAAATTTTCAACCGTTTTTTGCCTCTGTAAGCATGTTGTCGATAATGATAAAAAGTTCATTGCTCGCTTCTTCCGCTTTTTGAAAATACTCGATAACGGTATTGATATCCTGCAAACAGGTGCCTTCTCTGACACATTCGAGAGCCGCAAGGGCATTTTTGT
>NZ_JAOZPV010000104.1 GCF_029932565.1 Hydrogenimonas sp. | reverse complement strand
CTGATCCCCTGCCTCTATTTCGACGAGGCGATGAGCATCCGAGATGCCGTCAAGGCCGGCGATATTGAAGGTGCAAGTGAAATTTTGCGCGAAGTGTTGCGTAACAAGCCCGAAAAGAACCGCTGGAGCGAAGAGTCGGCCGAAGAGTCTGCGAGAGCTTTCTATGAAACGGGTGGATAGCAGATGCCGAATGCAAAATGATGGATGATGGATGATTTATCTTGTCGAACACTTTTTCTCCATACAGGGTGAAGGACGCTATATCGGTGTGCCTTCGATTTTTTTGCGTTTCGGCGGATGCAATCTTCGGTGTCCTGGATTTGGGCAATATGAAGTAGAGGGCGAGATCGTATCGGGCTGTGACACGATACGGGCGGTCGATATGGCTCACTTCAAGAAGAGTTGGCAACGTATCGACATGTTGGGGAGTTTGACAGAAATCATCGAAAAGTATCTCGAGCCGCTGGGATATCTTCCCGATATCGTATTGACCGGCGGCGAGCCGATGATCTATGCGGAGGATACGGTTTTCTACGCGTTGATCGAATGGCTGCTCGAAAGAAAGTTTCGCATTACTATCGAAACCAACGCCACGCTTGCCCCGCCTTTCGAAGCCTATCCGGCCTATCGTGACGTGACATTTGCAATGGCGGTCAAACTTTCCAACAGTGGCGAGCCGAAAGAGAGACGGGTGATTCCCGGTGTGATTCGGCGATTGGCCAACGAGGCAAACGGTGCATTTTTCAAATTTACGCTGGACAAAGATCTGATCGCGGGCAGTGGCGCCAGGGAGATCGATGAGATTTGCCGGGTGTTTACCAATGAAATTTACTGTATGCCGCTGGGTGATCATATTGAACAGTTGAGAGAGAACGCGCCGGATGTGGCAGCATTCTGTCTCGCCAATGGGTATCGTTACAGCGATCGTCTGCATGTGAGGCTTTGGAACAGGGAGGAGAAGCGGTAAGATGGCGAACGGCAGTTGGGGATTGGAGATTGGGGAATGATTATCAGGAAGCTCTACAAGTTTGAAAACGCGCATATCGTGCGGCACTGCACTTCCCGGCGATGCAGCAGGAGCATACATGGCCACTCCTACAAAGTGGAACTTCTCTTTTCGGCCCCAAACCTGGATCGCGGGCAGATGGTCTACGATTTTGGCCTGACGAAAGGAATGATCAAAGAGTTTATCGATGCATTCGATCATGCCATTACGCTTTGGCGTGGCGACGATCCGGCCTACATTGCCGATATGAAAAAGTGGAGCGAACGGTGGATCGAACTGCCTGTCAATCCTTCGGCCGAACAGTTTGCCCGCACATTTTTCCTGCTGATCGACAGAGTGCTCAAACAGACAAAGATGGTCAATGGAGAATCCGAGGTGACGTTGGAGAGTGTCATTGTTCATGAAACCGATACGGGGTATGCCAAAGCCGATCGTGACGATGCCTACAACTCCACAATGGGTCCAACCGAACTCGATACAATCATATTCTCGGAGCGGGTCAAGGAGGAGTGGGCCAATCCGAAGATGTTTGATGAATTACTGGCGGGGAGGATGTTCGTGAACCCGAATGTCGTTTAACGTAGATGAATACCAAGTCCTTTTTAAGCGAGGAGGGATTAAGATGCGCTATCATATTCAAAAGGAGAGAGCTATGAAAAAAATTGCATTGTCCGTGGCGGTTGCTGCGATGGTAGTGATGAGTGGTTGTGGTGACAAGAAGAGCGAATCGGTGCAGCATGAGACATCTGCGCCGGCTGCGAAAACCGAAACGCATGCCGCTGCCCAACCGGCTGAAAAGAAAGTTGAAGCAGCCGTTTCAGCGCCTGCAGAGCAGAAAGCGAAAGTCGCTGAAGAGAAACCCGCTGCCAAAGAGGCGACACCCGCCGAGGAAGCTGCTGCGGGCGTAAAAGAGGAGGCACACGAACAGGCAAAAGCTATTGTCGACAGAGTGGCAAGTGGTGAAGCGGAAGCGGAAGAGCATGTCACAACCAAAGCCGAAGAGGCAAAAACGCAGATCGATGTTACGACGTTGTATACCAAGTGTGCCGGATGTCACGGTATGAAAGGCGAAAAACATGCGCTTGGAAAGAGCAATGTGATTGCAGGACAATCCAGGGAAGAGCTCGTCAAAAAAATGAAAGGGTACCAGGCCGGTACCTACGGCGGTCCGATGAAAGGTTTGATGAACGGGCAGGTCAAAGGACTCTCCGACGACGAGATCGATGCCCTGGCCGGTTATATCTCTAGCCTGTAAAAAGCGAAACAGCATCTTTTGCAGTCAGGTTCCAGTGTAATGGAATCATACGGACCGGCTGCCCTTTTTCAAGCCGGTCCACATTCGCTTCCGTAATGATCATACCATCTGCTTCTTTGAAAGGGCGTACCATTCCCGGCCCCTGTTTTTCCAGAATTTCGAACCCCTCGCCATCGAATTTTCCTATGAGCACCGTCTGTTTGCCCGGTTTGATGCTTCTATCTTTTTTGCTGACAGTTGAAATCGGAGCGATATACGGGGCGTTCAGTCCCTGAAGGCGGTAGATGATCGAACGGGCGAAGAGCTCGAAGTTGACGGCGGCTGCAGCGGGATTGCCCGGAAGATTGATAATCCAGGTTTTTCCGATACGTCCGACTGTCGTCGGTTTGCCGGGCTTGATATTCACTTTATGGAAAAGCTGTTCCATTCCGAGATCGCCAAAGGCATCGAGTGTGAAATCGGCATCGCCGACACTGATGCCGCCACTTGTGACAATGAGATCCGCATCAAGAGCGGATGCGATATGCGCTTTGATCGACTCCGGCGTATCCGCGGTGGCACCCGTGAATTTCGTGTCGCAACCCAGTTCGGAGGCACGCGCGATGAACATCGGTGCATTGGAGTTGTAGATTTGATGCGGTTCGATCCGTTCGTAATGCATGCGCAACTCATGGCCGGTCGCGAAGACCGTGACCCTTGGTCTCTTGAAGATGCGGATGTGTGTGATGCCCTGACTCGCCAACAGACTGATCGTGTATGCCGTAACGATTTCGCCCGTTTCGACGATCCGATCGCCTTTCGCCGTATCTTCTCCCCGTTTGCGTATGTTCGCTCCCCGTTTGATTGTATCTGGCAATCGGATTCCATTCCCTGTTTCTTCTGTGTTTTCCACCGGTATAACGGCTTCGGCGCCTTCGGGTATGACGGCTCCTGTCATGATTCGGACGCCATCGCCTTTCGAGACTGTCACGTCGCTCTGATCTCCTGCATAGATTGTGGGCTGTGACGAAATAACGCCGCCGGCATCGGCCATTGTAACCGCATAACCGTCCATCGCGGAGCTGTCAAAACGAGGCAGGTCAAATTGGGCATAGAGTTGTTCGGCACATACGCGTCCCAGAGCCGCCTCGATCGGAACGATTTCCGTTCCCACCGATTTCACATGGGAATGAATAAGTTCCATCGCTTCCGTTATCGAAACCATCGGGTCTCCTTTCCTTCACATCAACAACATCAGTTTTAAAAAGGATTATAGTACAATCGAACTTATGGAATCTATGGAACATTTGATGGTGCAGTTGCATATATGGCCGGTGATTGGCCTGGCAGGTTTGGTGGTGTTGAACATTGTCGTCATTCTGATGCAGAAAGATGACGGAAAACTCAAGAAGTATCTTCGCATTCAGGCGACGGCCTGGACGACGCTGATCAGTATGATCGTTTTTACCGGTGCGTCGATTATGGCCTATCTGCATCTGGACTTTTCGCTGAAAATTGTATTGATGATCGTGGCTGCGGTCGCGTTGGGGTCGCTGGAGCTGCGGCGCCATTACGTTGTCAAGGATTCGCGTCCCGGCAATGAGTGTTTTGCAAATGTCAGAAAAAACGTGCTTCGCTACTATATCTTTCAGCTTCTCTGGATTTTGATGATCGGAGGTTTCGCCCCGCAACTCTCATAAGGAGTACCGATGCAATTTCTCTACCATCCCGATGCGGGCTTGCCCGATATCACGATCGAAGGGGAAGCTTACCGCTATATCTTCAAAGTGCGGCGCCATAGAGAGGGCGAGCGTATCGCCTTACGGAATCTTCGTAACGACTATCTCTACTTCTATCGTATCGACAGGGTGACGCGCCGCGAGGCGGAACTGATGTTCGAGGAGAAGGAGGAACGAACTGTCATGCCCGACAAAAAGGTGCATGTCGGCTGGTGTATCGTCGATCCGAAAACCGTCGAGAAAACAGTTCCGACACTCAACGAGTTGGGTGTGGTGAAAATCTCTTTCCTCTACTGCGAGCGCAGCCAGAAACATTTTAAAATCGATCTCGAACGCCTGAAACGTATTCTTATCAACTCCTCCCAACAGTGCGGCCGCAGCCGTATGATGGAGCTGGAGATTCTCGACTCGGTCGAAACCTATTTCGAGCGATATCCGGAGAGTGCCGTACTCGATTTCGGGGGAGAATCTCTGCCATGCGATGGCGGGGTCGGACCGATCCTCATCGGTTGTGAAGGGGGCTTCAGCGAGATGGAGAGAAAATTTTTCGAAAATCGGACGATTTATGGACTACATACACCACTGATTTTGAAAAGCGAAAGTGCCGTCTGTACGGTGGCGGCTTTGACGGTGGTTTGACAGGGGCGAAATGATCAAAAAATCTCTTCTACTGGCCGCTCTTTTTTCTTCCATATTCGCGGAAGTCAATCT
>NZ_JAOZPV010000034.1 GCF_029932565.1 Hydrogenimonas sp. | reverse complement strand
CTCTCGGCGCTGCTGTGGTCCGGCGTATTTATCCTCTACATGGTCCGCTATTTCCACTGGTTGCTCCAACCCCGGGCCGACAGCCTGCCCGGATAAGGCAGGGTCTACACTTTCTGCACGGTCGGTGCGAAAGCCTTGGCGGCGACGGTGACCGTCTCGCCCACGGTTAGAGAGGCGGCGGTGGAGGCGTCGAGCACCACTTCGACGATCTGCTGGCCGATGGCGACGATCGCCACGTGGATCGTGTCGCGCTTTTGCACCTCCAGCAGCTCTCCCCGGAAAGAGAACTTCTGGCTGCCGGCGGCCTGCAGGAGCACGTCGGCGGGTTTGCCGTCGGCCGTGACGCGCCCGTGATCGAGTCGGATGACCCTATCGGCCAGGCGGTAGATCTCGGCCGGGTCGTGGCTGACCATCAGCGTCGTGGTGCCGAACCGTTTGTGCAGGGCCAGGATGTCGTGCTGGAGTTTGCTCCGCATCGCCGGATCCAGCGCCGAGAGGGGCTCGTCGAGCAGCAGGAGTCTGGGCCGGCGCATCAGTGCCCTGGCCAGCGCCACACGCTGTTTCTGCCCGCCGCTGAGCGTGGAGGGGCGGCGGTCGGCCAGCTCCGTCAGTCCGGTCAGCGAGAGCAGTTCGTCGGCCAGTTTTTCGTCTCTTTCGACGAAAAGCAGGTTGCCGCGTACCGTCATGTTTTCAAAAAGCGCGTAATCCTGAAAAACGAAGCCGATCTTTCTTTTCTGCGGGGGCAGCGCGTTTTTGTCTTTCAGCCAGAAGTCTCCGTCTACGACGATCCGCCCCGTTGCCTCTTCCAGGCCGGCCAGGATGCGCAGGAGCGTCGTCTTGCCGCAACCGCTTTCGCCCATGATCGCCGTGAAACTTCCCTCTGCGATGGAGAGTGCGACCCGCAGATCCATGGGTCCCGCCGCGCCTTCGAGGGGTTTGGAGATGTCGACAGTCAGCATCAATAGACCCCCAGCTGCCGTCTGTGGTAGCGGTTGAAGGTGTAGACCGCCAGCAGTACCATGAAGCTGAGTGCTACCATGACGGCGCTGTAGATATGGGCGTTTTGGTAATCCATGATCTCGACGAATTCGTAGATCGCTACCGACGCCACCTTCGTCTCGCCCGGAATCGAGCCGCCCACCATCAACACCACGCCGAACTCCCCGACCGTATGGGCGAAGGTGACGATCAGTGCGGTGAGCAGAGAGGGTTTGATATTGGGCAGCGCCACGCGCAGAAGGGTCTGCAGCGGTGTTTTCCCGGCCAGCAGGGCCGCTTCCAACATATTCTTGTTGAGGCTTTCAAAACCGCTCTGAAGGGGCTGGACCATGAACGGAAACGAATAGAGACAGCTGGCTACGACCAGTCCCGTGAAGGAGAAAACCAGCTTGATGTCGAAATGCTCTTCGAAAAAGGCGCCGACGGGAGAGTTGGGTGCCAGTGCCCAGAGGATATAGAAGCCCAGTACCGAAGGCGGAAGGACAATAGGAAGCGAAACAAGGGCCTCGAGAAGCGGCTTGGCACGGGAGTTCGTTCGGCTGAGCCACCATGCCACCGGCAGGGCGAGCCCGAAGAGAATAATCGTGGTAGCACCGGCCAGTTTGAACGAGAGCCAGAATGGGGTCCAGTCGATACCGCTCACGGGAGAATCTCCAGAATACTCAGTTCGCTGGCCTGGAAGAGGGCGTAGCCCTTCTCGTTTTCCTGCAACCCGAGCGATTCGAAGATATCGGCCGGTACGATGGCCTCCAGTGGAATCTCGTCGAAACGAAGAATGACAACCGAAAGGATGTGCCCCTTTTCGATTGTTTCGATGTGCACCGGCAGAGCGTTGGATATGGCCATCTCTTCAGGTATGTCGCGCGCCGGAATAATGTGGGTCGCCTTGATGCCCAGTGTCACTGTCGCACCGACTTTGGCCCCTTTGGGAAGCTCCAGTCCCACCATTGTCAGACTCGTGCCATCGGCATCGAAAAAGAGTTGCGAGACACCCTCAAAGGTTTCGATGCGGGTGAGGGTGGCCGGAATCCTGTTCATGGCAGCAAATACCCATATGCTTTGAAGATTGCCTGTGCCCGTTTCCCCAATACGAAATCGTAGAAGGCTTTGGCGTCGGGATTGCTTTCGGCGTGTTTCAGCAAAACGATCCCCTGATCGATGGGTCTGTAGAGTATGGCATCTATGTCGATCCAGTGTTTCCCTTTTTCGAAACGGCGGAGTTTTGGCGAAAAGAGTGACGATTTGGCAACGATACCGATATCGGCGGCGTGCAGCGCATAGGTCAGCGTCTGGGAGATGCTTTCACCGAATATCAGCCTGGAGCGTACGGCATCGTAGAGTTTCGCATTTTTGAGGGCTTCCACGGCCGCCTCTCCGTAGGGAGCGGTCTTCGGGTTGGCGATGGCGATACGACGTATGGAGGGCGAAAGCAGCGTGTTCAACCCTTCGCTCAAGTCACGGGATATGGGTGAAAGCAGTGCAAGTGCCCCCTTGGCGTAGACTCTGGGTTTTGTTACGGCGGCACCGTTTTTGTAGAGTGCTTCTGGATAGGCCATGTTGGCTGCCATGAAGAGGTCGTAGGGTGCACCGTTTTTGATCTGTGCCGTCAGCTTGCCGCTGCTTCCCAGAATGATACGCACACGGACTTCCGGATGCTCCTCGGCAAAGGTCCGTTTGAGCTCGTCGATGGCATAGCTGACATTGGCGGCCACGGCGACCGTGATCTGCGATGCTGACAGCGAAAGCGCCAGTACCAGAAGGCTTATCAGATATCTCATCGTTCCGCTCCTAATAGATTCCAATAAGGATATGGCTCGCCTTGCAAAACGCTTCGACCTCCATCCCCTCGCGAAGCTCCAGAGCTTCGAGCGATTCATTGCTCACCTGTGCACACAGACGTGCACCGCCATCGAGCAGCAGTGTCACATCGTGGTTGACACTCCCTTTTTCGATCCGTTCGATGGTTCCGACAAAGCGATTTTCGACCCCCAGTTTCAGGCCGATCTCGGTCGAAAGGAGAAGGGCGTTGGCTTTGAAGAGTGCGTAGACCTGAGAACCGATGGCGATATCGAGTTCGGTGAGCGAATCGTTCGTAATGGTAGCGACCAATGGATGCCCCCCTCTGAGGTTCAGCGTGATCTGGGTATTGACTGTGCCTCTTTCGATACGGACTACTTCACCGGCGAGCTGGTTGCGTGCGCTGATGCGCATCGACATACTTTTGAGCAATCTCAAATGACCATCCTTTTCATTGATGCGTCGGGAGAGGTTTTTCAAAAATCTCTCGTGTTCCTCTTCGAGAATCCGGAATGTTTCAACAACTTCACGACCATACTCCGTTAGCCGTGTACCACCGCCGCCACGCCCCCCTGTTACCCGTTCGACGAGAGGCTTTTCGGCCAGGTTGTTCATGGCGTCCACCGCGTCCCATGCCGCCTTGTAGCTCATTTTCATCGCCTTGGCTGCCCTGGATATGGAGCCGGTTTCGTCGATATGTTTCAACAGTTCCATCCGTCCCCGGCCCAGAAATGCCCGAGCCTCCTTTCCCAGCCAGAGCCGCCCTTCCACTTCGTTATGTATCGTCATATCCTCTCCATTTGGACGCCGATATCCATTGGCTTGGCGTAATAGTAGGGTGCTGTCGTGATGATACCATCAATAGCCGTTTCTGCATACTTTTCGATATTCTCCAGATGGATGCCGCCTGTCGCCAGCAGCCGTATGTCGGAGTATCGGGATTTAAGCGTTTTTACGGCTTCAAAGAGTGCATCTGGTGAAAATTTTTCAAGCTGAAAAAGACGCACACCCCGTTTGGCGAAAAGAAGGGCATCATCAAGAGAGTCTGTTTCGACGGCTACCGTTTTTTCAAGCAGAGCAGCTTTTTGAATCGAATCGATTGTATCGAAAAGCTTCTTTTCACCCAGAAATTTACGATGGTTTTGGAAAAGCAGGAAGGTTTCCGAGAGTCCGAGTCGATGGGGGTACCCGCCGCCGCTGACGACCGCCTTCATCGCGATCTTTTTGAAACCGGGCGGCGATTTGCGGGTGGTGAAAACGGGCGTACCCTGGGCTCGTTCGACCATGGCACGGGTGTAGGTGGCGATACCGCCGGCGTATTCGAGCAGATTCTGGCACACCTTCCAGGCTTTGTGCAGCGATTTTGCATTTCCCTCTGCTTCGACGAGGATTGTGCCCGCCTCGAAGCGGGTGCCGGAGGGGAGTATCGAGACATTTCGACAACCCAGCTTTTCGAGTATCCGTTTTGCCTCTTCGCTGCAGGAAACGATACCATCGGACCGTCCTACAAAAATAATGGTCCCGGCTGCATCATCGATGCCAAGCGCATCGGTCGTCAGGTCGAAATAAGGGAGGTCTTCTTCTATAAAACGGTCAATTTCATGATCGGTAAAAAACATCTGTTTTCTTTTGATTCTCCCGAAAAAAAATTTCGGGAGGTAAATTATGTCATTGAACCGTAGTATATCTAAATATATAACGCTTTTTCAAGAGAGGGATTCAAGGCTCTTTTTCAAATCTTCGACTCTTTTGGCGGCTGAGAAACAGCTGTGGCGGTTGCAGACCATGTAATCGGGCTCGATTTCGTTTTTAAGCAGGATCCAGGGGTGGGGTGCTTCGTCGACGACCCTTCTGGCCTCGTGCAGGCGGTTGGGGAGCGACTTGATCACCACATCCTCTTTCAGCCATCGCAGTGCCGCCGTTGTGAATGCGGGATGGTAGATGGGGTACCGGGCGATTTTGTAGGAGTTGTATTCCAGTGTCTTGAACGCGATATCGAGGTAACTCTCTTCGCTTAACAGCGTTCCGAGAGTCAGCAGCGCGTTGGTCATAACTGCGGAGCTGGCAGGATAGCTGGTATCGGCGATGTCGGCTTCCGTTTCGAACTCGCCACGGCTGAAGTACCATTTGCCATTGGCGTAGAACGTTTCGATGGCGGTGTTGGCGAGCTTTTGGGCCTTCACGAGCCAGATGTCGTCCAGCGTCGTCCGGTAGGTCTGCAATAGAGCGTCGCAGAGGTAGGCGTAGTCTTCCAGGAACGCTTCGATAGCGGGGCTTTTCCCCGCCAATGCGCTGTGGTAGAGTACCGATTCGTCCGGCCACATCAGTTCCAGCAGCGCATTCACGCTTTTGAGAGCGAAATCCAGGTGCCTTTCGTCGATGTCGGCGGCCATGAAGAGCGATTTGATCATCATGGCGTTCCAGGCGGTGATCACTTTTCTATCGATGAAAGGGTAGGTGCGGGATGTGCGAAGGATGCGGAGGATCTTTCGTACTTTCGGCCACCATTCGGGGCGTTCGTCGCTTTGGAATCGGACGATGCTGCCCTCTTCGAAGTTGCCGCCGGGAGTGATGGAGAGCGCGGCGCATATCGACTCGGCATCGTTGCTGTCGAAACCGTTTTGCGTCAACGCCTTGACGACCTCGTCGTAACGATAGACAAAATATTTCCCTTCCACCCCTTCGGTATCGGCGTCGCTGGCGGCATAGAAGAGGTCGTTGTCCGTCATCTTCTCCTCCATGAAACCGATGATCTCCTCGGCTACATCGAGAAAGAATTCTTCTTTCGTTACCCGGTAGGCACGCAGATAGCTCTCGCAGAGCAGACCGTTGTCGTAGGTCATCTTTTCGAAATGGGGCACCAGCCACATGTCGTCCGTGCTGTAACGGCAGAAGCCGCCGTCGACAAGATCGTAGATGCCGCCCCGGGCCATCATGCGCATCGTGTGGGTTGCCATCTCCAGCGCCTCGTCGTCGCCCAGGAGCCTGTGAATGTCGAGCAGGAGATTCAGCGTCGAGGTATGGGGGAACTTTGGCGCTTTGGAGAAACCGCCCCAGTCGGTATCGTAGCTGTCGCGTGCCTGCTCCACCATCTTTCTGGCAAGTGAAAGCTCAAGTTTCGTTGCTTTGACGGGACCCTCTTTCGGTGCCAGGAAGCGCTGGATTTCATCGGCGTTTTTGATGATATCCTGCGGCGCCTCGGTCCACTTTTTCTGGATCACCTCGATCAGTTCCAGAAAACCCATCATATTGTACTTGCGTTCGGGCGGAATGTAGGTGCCGGCGAAGAAGGGTTTGCGGTCGGGTGTCATAAAGATCGAAAGCGGCCACCCACCGGGTCGCTGGTTGAGCAACTGGTGAACGCTCTGGTAGTGTTTGTCGATATCGGGACGCTCTTCACGATCGACTTTGATGCTGACGAAATGGGCGTTGAGGTAGGCTGCGATGGTTTCGTCTTCGAAAACCTCGTGTTCCATTACGTGGCACCAGTGACAGCTGGAGTATCCGATAGAGAGAAAAATAGGTCTGTTCTCTTTCCGTGCCTTTTCGAACGCCTTGTCGCACCAGGGCCACCAATCGACAGGATTGTCGGCATGCTGCTGCAGGTAGGGGGAATCTTCGTGAATGAGTCGGTTTGGCATGGTTGGCCTTTTTGTTTCGATGGTAGCGACAATTATATAAAATCTGGACAATCTCGAAAAGTAGATGAGGGATTTTATCTTCCATGTGCTGTTTGACAAATAAAAAATAGTAATGATACAATCGTGGAACAATTACACTAAAAGATTGGGTTTGCAACGAAAAGATACGTGGGAAAAATTCTTGAAACGGCTTGGAAACTTTTCAATGTACTGATACACAGCGTGCGACGACCAACCACATCGCCAAATTGGCGGGAATCAGTCCCGGGAATCTCTATTAGAACCCATCTCGAAAATTCATAGAGGCGGTAACAGCGATGATTTTATTCCAAGCCAAGATGGTTCGACAATGGTGTCATTGAAGAGCTTGCCGATTCCATCATGCTCTACAGCCAGTTCTGGACGTATCTGATGAGTCTGGGCAACGCCATCGCAAAAGCGGAGGTATGCAGGTGACAGGGAGGATTCCCGCACTTTTTTCGTCTTATCTGAGCCGGAAAGCCAGAGAGGAGCTTGCGGCGAGTTGATTCCACACGGTTTGCACAAACGATCATTACAATATAGAAGGAGAAATAGCATGGCTTATATCGATTTACCGGAGTTCGAGGAGATGGATTCGGAGATTCAGGAGAGGGCGAGACCCATTTTGGAAAAGACAGGAACAGTGGGGGAGATTTTCAAACTGCTTGCGGTGCGCAAGGATATCTATTTCGCCACCGATGAGATGGTTCAGAACTATCTGCTCAAGGAGACAGAGCTTCCGTATCGCGTAAAAGAGGCGATTGCGCTGCTGGTTTCCAAAGAAAACGGCTGCAAGATGTGTGTCGATGTGCACAAAAATATCGCCAAAATGCTGGGCCTTACCGAAGATCTGGTGGAACAGATACTTCAGGGCATCGATGCGATGGATGTGCCCGAAAAAGAGAAGAAGCTGCTCCGTTTCTCTCTTCGGGCGGCGCAGAAGGACAATTACAAAATGACCAGGGCCGACATCGACGCGCTGAAAAGAGTGGGATATACCGATAGCCAGATCATCGAAGCGGTGGCGATAACGGGCTATTTCAATTATATCAATACACTGTCGAATGTATTCGGCCTTGGCCAGGAAAAATAAAGAAGCAATGATGAAAAAATGGTTTCGGCTGACGTTGTGCTGCATGGCTGCGGCAATAGGGCTGCATGCCTACTCGGCAAAAGGGATGGTGGCGTACAAAAAGCTCTGCAAACAGTGTCACGGTTCCGGCTTCAAAGGAGCCGCAATGTGCGAAAGCGAAGAGTGGGAAGAGTATTTTGCCAAAGGGGCCAAAAAACTCAAAGTGTTGCATGCGAGGGATAGTGAAGCGAAAAAGGTATTCGAATCGGGGTATTTCAAACGCCATTTCAAAACGCTTGGCAATTTTCTCAGGAACAACGGGCGTGACATGGGTGTCGTCAAAAGCTGCGACGGAATGAACTGCGGATAATTTACCCCACGTTTACACTTCGCTGGTATAATCGTTGCAACGGATTTGGAGGTGGATAGATGAAAAAGTGGCTGGTGCTTCTTTTGTTGCCGTGGTTCCTTTCGGCCGATTTTCTGAGTGTGGACGAGGCGTTCAAACCCTCTGTTACGATAAAAGATGATGCCTTTCATGTCAAAATAGAGATCGCAGACCATATTCATCTGACGAAAAATACACTCAAATTTTCGGTCGAACCGGTTGACAAAGCAGCGCTTGGCAGTTACACGCTTCCGCCATCCGAAAAGGATGAGTTTGGCGATGAGGTCTATGCCGGACAGTTTGAAGTGACGATTCCACTTGTTTTAAAAGATCCAAAGATCAAAGAGGTGACATTTATCCTCAAATATCAGGGATGTTCGGATATGGGTGTCTGCTATCCACCAGTCACCAAACGCTATTCCTTCTCCCATCAGGCTACGCTCCCTCCGGTTGCATCAACACAATCCAATGTGGCATCCAATACCCACCATCCAATATCCAACGAAGGTGAGCTTTCCGAAGAGGAGTCGATCGCTTCGACACTCAAATCGAAGAGTTCCGGCATTGTGCTGCTCACATTTTTCGGATTTGGCCTGCTCCTGGCGCTTACTCCATGCGTCTTTCCGATGATTCCCATTCTTTCATCCATCATCGTGGCACAGGGGGAAGGCATGACGGCCAAACGCGGCTTCTGGCTTTCGCTTGTCTATGTTCTGGCGATGGCATTGACCTATACCCTCGCCGGTGTTCTCGCCGGACTCTTCGGTGCCAATATCCAGGCGGCTCTGCAGAATCCCTGGGTCATCTCGCTCTTCACACTCCTGTTCGTTGCCCTGGCGCTGTCGATGTTCGGTTTTTACGAGCTGCAGCTTCCCGCGTCGTGGCAGGGTCGATTGAGCCGCACCAGCGATGAAGCGGGGAGGAGAGGAGGAGTGGCCGGTGTGGCGATCATGGGGTTTCTTTCGGCACTCATCGTCGGTCCCTGTGTTGCCCCGCCACTGGCAGGTGCGCTCATCTACATCGGTCAGACAGGGGATGCGTTGCTGGGCGGTGCCGCACTTTTTGTCATGAGCCTCGGCATGGGTCTGCCGCTGCTTCTCATCGGTACGGGTGCGGGCAAATTCATGCCGAAACCGGGAGGCTGGATGACGACGGTCAGCAAAGTTTTCGGTGTCGTGATGCTCGGCATCGCCATCTGGATGCTCTCGCGTATTATTCCCGACGCTGTTGCGATCGGGCTATGGGCTGTACTTTTCATTGTCAGTGCCGTCTATATGGGAGCATTGGAATCGTTGGGGGTAGAGAGAGGTTGGAATGCACTTTTCAAAGGGCTGGGGCTTGTATTGTTTGCGTATGGAATTATGCTGCTTTTCGGAGCTTTCACTGGTGCCACAAATCCACTGGATCCACTGAAAGTATTGAAAAAGCAGTCGAATACTCTTTCGGTCCGGCCTGCCAGTTTGTCATTTGAACGTGTTACCTCCCTCGATGAGCTATTGAAGAAAATAGAGAGAAGCAAAAATCCGGTCATGGTCGATTTCCGGGCAGATTGGTGCGTCAGCTGCAAAGAGCTCGAAGAGATCACATTTAGCGATCCATCCGTAATGGCTGCATTGAAAGATTACAATCTCTATCAGATCGATGTGACGAAAAATTCGCCGGAAGAGAGAAACATCATGAAACATTTCGGCATTTTCGGTCCGCCCGCCATACTCTTTTTCTCGAATGGAGAGGAGAAGCGTGCCAAACGGATTTCCGGCTTTAAAACGCCGGAAGAATTTCTTGGAATATTAAAAGGGACATTCAAAAACTCCAGACAGCCATAGAAGGCAAAAAGAGCTACGAATTTCGTAAGAACTCGCAAAGGTATGGCTATAATTTTGGATGTATCCTGAAGAGATAATGCAGCGGGTGCATGGCGATAGAGTATACAAATGGCTCTCAGGAACCGAACCCTCCCAGAATCTCTTCCGGTACGTCTTTTTCCTGTCCGTGTCGATCGATGGTACTGAGATAGTGGCTGACGGTTTTGATCTGCTTCTCGTTCAAGCCTTTGGCGAAGGGGATCATCATGTCGCGTTTGCTGCTGTAACCGATTCCCTGCTGTAAATCATGGAGTTTTTTGACAAGGTAGCCGATCGGTTTGCCGCCAATTTTCGGGTAGTCGCCAATCCCTTCCCCTTTGACGCCATGGCAGCCGTAACATCCCATTCCCATATAGATTTTCTCGCCCTCCGATGCCAAAGCGAAAAGCGATGCCAACAGGAGAGTCCAGAGCAGCTTACCCATTCTTTACCCTCTTTTTACTATAATCGTAGCAAAAAAGAACCGAATGTTGAAAATTCATCTGACTCCGGAAAACGAAAAGGGTGAAGTATAAATCTATCGCAACATCGGCACAAAAAGGTTTTCTATGGTCATCAAAGGTGCGAAAGTTGTAAGAGAGAGTGGAGTCGAAGAGATCGATGTTCGCATAGAAGAGGGGAAAATCGTCGAACTCGGTACGGCACTGCCAGGAGATACGTTCGATGCGCACGGGAAATATCTCCTGCCGGGAATGATCGACATCGGCGTGATGGTCTATGACGGAAAGCTGCGCGGTGGAACGCTGGAAAAACTTTCGAAAAAGGCGTGCGCCAACGGTTTTTCCACTGTTGTTCTCTCCTCTCTCTGCACTCCTCGAATCGACAATGAAATTACACTGGAGTTTGCGAAATCGCAGGCGGAACTGTGTAGAGAGACGAATATTTTAACCCTCCTTTCGGGAGTGAACGAAGCCGGTGGTCTGAGTGACTGTTCCATTTTGCTCAAAGATGGTGCAGTCGGTATCGAGTTCGAGAGTCATGTCGACGGCAATCTGATTCGACGCCTTATGGAGTATGCCCAGATGCATGACGTGACGCTGTTTTGTCACGCCAACGATCCCGCGCTTCAGGGTGACGGGGTGATGCATGAAGGAGAGATATCGGGCCGTCTGGGATTGGCAGGGATTCCACCCCTTGGTGAATCGTCGCAGGTGGCACGTATCGGCGAGTTTGCAAAACGATACGGTGTCGACGTCGTCATTCTGGGGGCGTCGACAATCGAAACGGTCGAGATTTGCAGAAAAAACCCCCATCTGAAGGCGCAACTCTCTCTGCATCATCTCATGTTGACGGATGCAGCGTGTGACGATTACGATACTTCCGGAAAAATTTGGCCGCCGCTACGCGATGATACGACGCGGCATGCACTTGTCGAGGCTGTGAAAAAAGGGGATGTCCCAATGCTCACATCACTCCATTCGCCTGTTTCCCGAACGGCGAAAGATGCAGTCTTTTCCGAAGCGGCCTATGGCATCGACGGTATGAATATTTTTCTGCCCATGCTCTATACCACATTGGTAAAACCCGGATTTCTCACTATGACGGATCTGACGAAGCTGACGTCGTTCAACGCCGCCGGCGTCATAGGTCAGCAAGATCAACGTGGTGCCATCGAAGAGGGATATATGGGCGAAATGATTCTGTTCGATCCTGACGCATTGTGTACGGTAGATGACCGCCATTCTCCCTATAGCGGCAGAACATTCCACGGTGCAGTCGAAAAAATCGAAATTTAATGGGAATCTTCACGAATAACCGATAGAATAACACATCTGTTCAAAAGGATACCAATCAATGGTTTTGATGATCGACAATTACGACAGTTTCACCTACAATATCGTGCAGTACTGTCTTGAATTGGGTGCTGATTTGAAGGTGATACGGAATGATGAACTGAATGTCGATGAGATTCGGGTACTGAAACCGGAAAAAATCATCATTTCCCCCGGTCCGGCCACACCCAACGAAGCGGGTATAAGCCTGGATGTTGTGGAAACATTTCACAAAGACACACCAATTTTCGGTATCTGTCTGGGACATCAGACGATTGCACAGGCATTTGGCGGAAAGGTAGTGAGGGCCAAAAATCTGATGCATGGTAAAACATCGCAGATGGAAGTGCATATCGAATCGCCAATTTTCAAATTTATGCCGGATACCTTTATCGCAACGCGCTACCATTCGCTTGTCGTCGAAAAAGAGAGTTTGCCGGAGCATATTGTTGCAACGGCTTACAGTCACGATGACCATGAGATTATGGCATTGCAGATCGAAGGATATCCTGTGTATGGCGTACAGTTTCATCCCGAATCGATCATGAGCGAGCATGGCCATCTGATGTTGGACAATTTTCTTAAACTCTGATGATAAGCATCTCTTTTTCTTTGATCTGTTTTCCGATTGGGCGTTTGTCAAATCTTCAAAACAAACAGATTGGGGAGAAGAATATTTTTGTCAATCCATATAGGGATGTTTGAGATGGTATCCAGACTCAAACTTTTTGTCTCGATCCTTTTGGTGCTGCATCTTATCATTCTTGTATGGGTTGCCTGGGGGCTTCCCATTGGTCCGCATGAAGCCAAACTCTATTATTCACAGGACAATATCGTCTCATTGCTGATGCACTGGGGACATGATATGTTCCCGGATATGGACTTTTTAAATATCCGGTTTCCATTTCTTCTTTTACATATCCTCAACCTTGGCCTCTTCTATCGACTTTCCAAACTGTTTCTTGGCGATGAAGTGATGCTTTTTACATCGTTTGTTATATTTCTTTTTCTTCCCGGAATCGTAAGCAGTGCAGTGCTCGCCACGTCGACGGGGCTGATTTTGGTGGTTTACCAGGCATTTTTGATTCTCTATCTTCAAAAGAAAGAGATTCTTTCATTGGTTCTGCTGCCGCTGTTTCTATTCATCGATAAAAGCTGTGTCATTCTCTATTTTTCGTTGTTAACCTATGCTTTGTGGAGACGGGAACCCGTTCTGTTGACGGTAACTGCCATGCTGTTCGGAGCATCCATCAGTATCTATGGTATCGATATGCATGGCAAACCTGTCAACTATTTTGTCGATACCGTTGCATTATATGCGGCAATCTTTTCTCCGCTTGTATTCCTCTATTTTTTTTATGCCATGTACAGGGTGTTGCTGAAAGGAGAAAAAAGTATTATCTGGCATGTCAGCTTTACCGTACTGGTTTTGTCTTTGATGATATCGTTGCGACAACGGATACCCATTGAAGACTTCGCTCCCTACGTTATTGTAGCTATTCCGTTGATGGTCAAGCTCTTTTTCCACTCTTACAGAGTTCGATTGCCCCAGTTTAGAAAACAGTATAGATATTTGGCAATCTTTGTCTTTTTTATTCTGGTGCTCAATACACTGGTATTGCTTTTTCATAAACCGCTGTTTCTCGTTCTCGAAAAGGCAGACCGACACTTCGCTGCACCTTTTTATCTTCCCTATTGGTGTGCGGAGGCTTTGAAAAACCGAGGAATTGATGCCATCAAAACCGATAAAAAAGCCTTGGAATATCAGTTCCGATATTATGGTGTCGCTTCGAGTGACAAGACGCAACTGGTGAAAAAACCGTGTAAAAACTGCAAAAGCGTAACGATTCGATACAAAAACCGAACAGTCCATACCTGCTATGTTTCAAAAATAAACAATTGATTTATTTTGTCATCAATATTGTTGTTTCAAAGCTAATGCTACGAAAAATAGTGCTAAACTCAAAGAATAAAAATCATAAGGAGTTGTGATGGCTCAAAAAGCGATACGTGAGTATGACGGTAAAGCCATTTTCGCCAAACATTGGAACGAATATTTCGATGGCTTTCACTACGATTTCAAATCTGTACTTGTTACAAGTGCGGAGGAGTTGCGCGAAAAAGCAAAAGAACATGGATTTGAGTGGTTGACTCAGGAACCGCTTGTTGTCAAACCGGATATGCTTTTCGGTAAACGCGGTAAAAATGGACTGGTTCTATTCAAAGTCGACAAACCTGGCGATGTCACACTCGAAGATGCTGCCAAGTGGATCGAGGAGAAGCAGAGCCACGAAGTGACACTGCTTTCCGGGCAGAAAGGTATGCTCACGCACTTCATCGTCGAGCCGTTCACTCCCCACACCCAGGAGCAGGAGTACTATATCTCTGCGACAGTCGTCGACAACGATGATGTGCTTTATATGTCAGCCGAAGGCGGTATGGAAGTCGAAGAGGGATGGGAAGAGAAAGTCAACGAGGTACGTATTCCGATTAATATGAGCGATAACGAAATGGAGCGAGCGGTTCACGCCAACGTCCCTGCTGGCATTCCCGATGAAGCGAAAGAGCGATTTGTATCCTTTGCAATCCAATTCTTCAAGTTCTACAGGGATTTGAATTTTGCCTATCTGGAAATCAATCCGATCGTCATGGTTGGAAACGATGCGCACATTCTCGATCTGGTGGCACGTCTCGACGATACGGCAGGATTCTTGATGCGAGAGCAATGGGGCGATATCGAATTCCCGACACCGTTCGGCATGGAAGATATGTCGCCGGAAGAGAAAGCGATCGCTGAAGCCGATGCCAAATCGGGTGCATCGCTGAAACTGACGATTCTCAACCCTGAAGGACGCATCTGGACGATGGTCGCCGGCGGCGGAGCTTCGGTTGTCTACGCCGATACGATTGCCGATCTGGCAGGCGTCAAAGACCTGGCCAACTACGGGGAATATTCTGGTGGACCGACCGAAAGTGAAACACAGTTCTACGCAGAAACGATCTTCGATCTGATGACCCGCTATGAAGATCCACGCGGAAAAATTCTTATTATCGGTGGTGCAATCGCCAACTTTACGGATGTCGCGAAAACATTTACCGGTATCATCAAAGCACTTGACAAATACGCCGACAAACTGAAGGCACACAATACGAAAATCTATGTACGACGTGGTGGACCGAATTACGAAAAAGGTCTCAAGGATATCAAAGAGGCAGCCGAACGACTGGGACTCTATATGGAAGTCTATGGGCCGGATACTCACGTAACCGATATCGTACGTATGGCACTTGAGAAGTAAGGGAGAAAGAAGATGAGCAGCAGACTTTTTACAAAAGACACACAAGCGATTTTCTGGAACAACAATAAGAGCGCAATTCAGCGTATGCTCGATTACGACTATGTTATCGGGCGCGAAAAGCCTTCTGTCGCGGCGATCGTCGCCCCGACAAGTTCAAACAAGTTTGAGAAGTTTTTCTATGGACCGGATGAAATCATGGTCCCTCTCTACCGATCGACAGCCGATGCAGTTGCAGAACACAAAAATGCTGATGTTCTTTTGAACTTCGCATCGTTCCGTACGGCATACGATGTCTCCATGGAAGCCATCAACCTGGGAGATCAGTTCCGTGTCATCATGGTAACGGCGGAAGGTATTCCGGAAAGACTTGCACGAAAGATGAATCAGGCTGCAAGAGACAATGGTACATTGGTAATCGGTCCGGCTACCGTCGGTGCGATTACACCGGGTGCATTCAAAATCGCGAATATCGGTGGTACGATCGAAAACATCATCAATTCCAAGCTCCACAGAGCGGGAAGTGCCGGTCTCGTAACCCGATCGGGCGGTCTTTTCAACGAACTTTGTAACATCATTTCTCTCAATGCAGATGGTATCGCCGAAGGTGTCGCGATCGGCGGTGACCGCTTCGTCGGGTCTGTCTTTATCGACAACCTCCTTCGCATGGAAGAGAATCCGGATGTCAAATATATGATTCTCCTGGGTGAAGTCGGTGGTACGGAAGAGTACAAGGTGATCGAGGCAGTCAAATCCGGTAAGATCAAAAAACCGATCATTGCATGGTGTATCGGTACGATCGCGAAGCATTTCAGTAGCGGCGTTCAGTTCGGACATGCAGGTGCAAGTGCCAATGCCGAGCGTGAAACGGCAGAAGCGAAAAACGCGGCGATGCGTGAAGCGGGCATCCATGTTCCCACCAGCTTCAATGAACTGCCTCAAAAGATCAATGAAGTCTACAACGATCTGAAAAAAGAGGGTATTATAGGCGAAATTGAAGAGCCGGCCGTTCGTGAAATACCAAAAGTTCGCAAGCCGAAAAATTTCATCTGTACGATCAGCGATGACCGCGGTGAAGAGGCGACCTATGCAGGTTATCCGATCAGTTCTGTCGCGACGCCGGATACAGGTAAAAGCATCGGTGATGTCGTCAGTCTTCTCTGGTTCAAGAAAGTCTATCCGAAATGGGCGACTGACTTCATTGAAACTGTCATCAAAACCGTTGCCGATCATGGACCTGCAGTTTCTGGTGCCCATAATGCAAAAGTTACGGCACGCGCGGGCAAATCTGTTGTCGAATCTCTGGTTACAGGTCTTCTGACCATCGGTCCGCGATTCGGTGGTGCGATCGACGGTGCTGCAAAATATTTCAAATATGCCAACGACAACAACATGACTCCCCAGGAGTTTCTGGCCTATATGAAAAAACAGGGCGTTCCGATTCCTGGTATCGGTCACCGTATCAAATCTCTTCGCAATCCTGACAAGCGTGTCGAGGGATTGAAGAAGTATGCCAACGAATTTTTCCCAAGCACATCGTTGCTGGAGTATGCTCTGGAAGTAGAGCAGCTGACGACATCGAAAAAAGACAACCTCATTCTGAACGTTGACGGAACGATTGGTATCTTGATGGTCGATATGTGGCGTGCTCTCGGATACAGCGAGCAGGAGATCGATGAGTTTATCGAAAGCGGTACACTCAACTCCTTCTTCATCCTTGGCCGTACGATCGGATTCATTGGTCACGTGCTCGATGAGAAACGTCTTGCTATGCCGATGTATCGCCATCCGATGGATGACATTCTCTACGACGTCAAGCCTGCTGAAAAAATTCAGTAACTCTCTCTCCTATCTACCTTGTGGTATAATTGGTAAAAACCAGTTATACCCGAGGTTCTTCTTATGAAAATAAAAAATGCTTTTACAATGTTGGAATTGATTATTGTAATTGTGGTAGTTGGAATTCTTTCCGCTATCATGATTCCAAGATTTTCTGATGACAAATTACGTGAAGCTGCCGACCAAATTATGTCACACATAAGATATACGCAACATTTGGCAATGAT
>NZ_JAOZPV010000033.1 GCF_029932565.1 Hydrogenimonas sp. | reverse complement strand
TGTAGCGGGAGGGTTCGGGATTGATTTCGATCACCTTCGCTTCGCGGGCTTCGAACGGGATCATCGAGGCGGGCATCACTTCGCCGGTGGTGCCGATGATGATGAGCAGATCGGCCTCTTTGCAAAGCGCTTCGCTCGTTCTGTAATTTTCGGGGCCGATCCCTTCGCCAAAGAAGACGAAATCCGGCTTCAGCAAACCGCCGCACACGTCGCACAGGGGAGGAAGAGTATCGAGCATACCGGGACGGAAGCCAAACGTTTCACGGCACTGCGTACAGACCAGCCGCTGCGCCGTACCATGAAACTCCACTACCTTTTTACTTCCGGCTTTCTGGTGCAATCCGTCGATATTCTGGGTGATGACACCTTTTAAGATCCCGGCTTTTTCCAGGCCAGCCAGAAATAGATGGGCGGCATTGGGCTTCAGCTCCCTGTCCATGTAGTCGTAGAAGATCTCCCGGATCACCCGCCACGAATCTTCGGGGTGGGTATAGAAGTAGTTGAGGTCCAGCACCTGCGGGTCGTAGCGGCTCCAGAGCCCATCGGGCCCACGGAAAGTAGGAATGCCGCTCTCCACCGAGATTCCGGCACCGGTGAACGCCACCGAGTACCTGGATTCGGCGATCCATCGGGCAGCGGTGTCGTAGTCGTCAACGATCGTCGCCATGGACTACCTCCTCTTTAAGTTTTTCATAAATCCGTACCATCGCCAAAGTGTCGAGCCGGCAGTAGGCCAGCAGACTCCTTCGAATCTCTTCTCTTTTTTTCTGATCTTTCAGCCGATGAAGATTGCCGAAAACATCCATCGCCATACCGCCGTTTTGAATAGCCAGTGCCGTATAATCCAGCTCGGGATCATCGGGGAAAAGAGCAGGGAGCACCGATTTGATGGAGAAACTGCCATTGAAATCGGGATGGTAGTACCCAAGCCCGCGAAACGGTTCGATCAGGTCGACAAAGCGCTCCGCAAGCTTTAGCAGCCTATCCCGATACTCGGGGAAAGCCTCTGCCAGCTCCCGGATTCTGGAAATCTCGAAAGAGCGATTGAAGGCCACAATGCTGCCCCGGGGTGTTATATCTTCAAGCATACGCTCCACCAGTTCCCGCCTCGGATCGTGGTGTTCGTCGCCCAGAAATTCCCGATGCTCCAGCATGCCATTTTCATGCAGAATATGTATGGAATACTGAAAAGGCATTTGCATATATGGCCGCTGCCCTTTGAACCGCGGAATTGCCTCCTGGAATGTCTCGAAATCGAAAAAATTGAGGGGGAAACAGAGCTTTTCCAGAAATGTTTCGATGACGGACGGGTTTACATGAATTTCACCGCTTTTCGCTGTCTCTATCTGGATCCTCTGGATAGGATTGAGAGGAAAATCATCCGGAATATCTTCGTAGCGCACTATGCCGCTTCGATACATCTCAAATTTCCTGGCATCGCCCATCCGATAGAGATCGAAAACCGAAGGGCTGGGCACATGTGCCCAGCAGTGGCCGTGGTAATCGCAATCGTAAAAGATGCTGCACTGCTCACCGATATCGATGTCGGGTTCGGGCCCCGACAACAGCTTGTCGAAAGCCTGCATTCGCATTCCCACTTTCTCCTGCATCGCCAGAATCTCCTCGGTGACATCCTCGATTGCGAAAAGCCGTTCTACCTCCAACTCTTCTCCACGCACATAACTGTTGTCGATATGGACAATGGCCACCTTCAGAGGCTCCATGCCACAGGCCCTCAGTACCCTGTACTGAAATGCCGCGTCCCACAGATGATAATCTTTCACCGAGGCAGAGGCCTTGACTTCATACATCTCCCACCCCTTGTCACCCCGATGCAGTATATCGACCATCGCGAAACCATTGGCGCTTCTGAACGTCGCCTCGTAAATTGTCGAAACCCCATTGTCGATCAGTTCCCTGGTCCGACATGCCATACCATCGAAATTTTTGGAATCGAAGGCGATCTCATCTCCTCCAGGGAAAAGCTCTTTGGCGAGATCACCCACGCGATGGCCGGTGGCGAAAAGAGCCTTCTGCTGCGCATCGGGCAAATCTCTTGGCACATCGGGTGCCTTTTTATAAAGCCACAAAGATTTTGGACATTTGATACCACGAACGAATTGGGATTTGGATAGCAACATGTTTTAATCATACCACCCGTGCCGGAACTTTGCAAGCGGCACCGGTTAAAACCGGATGAGTACCGCAGTTTGGTTCATCACAATATGCTCCTCTGCGCTCTTCATAAACTCAATCACCGAATCGATCGGTCTGAAAGTGGATGGTACACAATGGCGGCGTCCTATAACACACTTTTCGAGGTACCGGAGTATGATACGGCAGGGTGACAAGATGGTCTCTTTTCCTGTTGCTTCAACCAAGTTAGATTATACTTCATTATCATGATTTCGGAGTTTTCATGCATTTTATCGACCTTTTCGAAAAACCGAACCTCATCGCGGCCCATCGGGGGGATCGTTCCCATTTTCCGGAAAACACGCTGGCATCGCTGCGGGGAGCGGTAGGAAAATGCGATTTCGTC
This sequence comes from Hydrogenimonas sp., assembly GCF_029932565.1. Taxonomy (GTDB): domain Bacteria; phylum Campylobacterota; class Campylobacteria; order Campylobacterales; family Hydrogenimonadaceae; genus Hydrogenimonas. Next base: position 14,413 of record NZ_JAOZPV010000033.1, on the reverse strand, counting down.
GAGATGGATGTCTGGCTGACGAAAGAGAGAGTGCCGGTAATCCTGCACGATGAGACGCTTGGCCGTACGAGCGATGTCGAAACCTTCGAAGCCTTCAGAGAACGCTTGCCATGGCGGGTGGAGGATTTCACTCTTGAAGAGCTGAAGCGGCTCGATGTCGGAAGCTGGTTCTACGAAAAGGACCCATTCGGGCTCATCCGGGAAGGCAGAGTGGTTCCGCCTCCGAAAAATGAGCGGATTCAGAAGATTCCCACACTCGAAGAGGTACTGATCTTTTCGAAAAGGCATGGCATTTTTCTAAATCTCGAAATCAAGGACATGCACCATTACGCGTCTGACGAAGAGGTGCTGGAGACTGTTTTCGACGCCATAGAAAAGACCGGTACGGCATCCATACTTCTGATTTCATCGTTTCACAGCGACTATCTGCCCCTCTGCAAACGGCTGGATTCCGGTATTCCCACGGCCCTGCTTCAAAAGCGGCGAATCCGCAATCTTCCGGAACTGCTGAAGAGAGTGGAGGCGGATGGCTGGCACCCTTCCAGAAAGATCGTCGATCCCGCTACCGTGCGGATGCTCAGGGATGCGGGGTATTTTATCAACGTCTTCGTCGTCAACGACCCCGAAGAGAGGAAGAAGTTTTTTAAGTGGGGTGTCAACGGTATCTTTACCGATTTGCTTTAGGACACCTTTGAATCTCGTTTTTGTGACGGATGAGCCCCGCTTCGATGCGGACGAAGCGCAGGCTCTTTCGATCGAAGCTTGCGGGGTCTATTCCGAGCTTTTTGGCCTCTTCGACGACGAGATCGAGCGGCTCGGGGTCCGCTTTTTCCCAAAAGGGCCGCAGCTCGCGTAAAAAGATGTTGGTCGTAACGGGGCCGACACCGTAGAAGGCGTCGACCCTCTTTTCGAGATCGTTCGGGTCTGCGGCGAGATCGTGCATCCGATTCAGGCTGCCGTCGTAGGTTTCCAGCAGTTCCTGGCAATCTCTGAGTATCTGTTCCGATTTCCTGCCGTCATACCGGACATATCCCCCCTCCCACATGATGGGATTGACGAGGTAGTCCCATCCGGCGTCGAGAATCTTCCGGGGTGTCAGCAGAGCGTGTCTTTCGAATGCCCGGTAGGTGTGTTTGGCAATGGTCTGGGTGATGCGGCCGCCGAAAAGCAGGCTGGCCAGAAACCATTTGAAGAGCTCCCTGTCGCTGGTTTTCGCCAGATCGATACCGAGCTCTTCGGAGTAGAGCGGTGATTTTTCGAGCTCTTCGAGCGTCACCATTTCTGTCTACCTGTTCATGTTGGAGAGTGAGAGCTTTCCCTCTTTTTTCGTATGGATCATCGGGATAAAACTGCCGGCGTCGATCGAAACATCGACGACGTAGTCGATGGCCTCTTTCCGTTCCGTCATCAGATCTTTGAAAAAGCCGATCGTTTCGAAAATATCGGGTGATCCCGTCACTTTGATGTCGGCTTCACTGTAGGCTGCAATCTTCGGCATGTTGTGCGCCGCACCCGTGACAATTTTGCGATCCTGCAGATAGATTTTGTAGACGATTCCTTTGATCTCTACATCGACGGGACTGGTATTGACAATGTGAAGACCTATCTCGAATTTGGGAACCATCCCCTCTGTCGGAATCATGTTGAAACTGTTGATCCCAACCGAAAGTTCCGGTTTTTTTGTGTTGAGGCCGCTGCAGCCACCAAGAAATAGTAATACGACTGTTGCGAGAAGGAAATTGCGAATCATAACCCCGCCCTTTGTTTTTGTTTCATTCTATCATGTTATTGTGAATTGGTTAACAATGCATCGATATCGACTTCGTCGATCTGTTCCGGTTTGAGGTATTTTTCGGCATAAATTCTGTCAATACCCGATTTGAGGAAGAGGGCAAAAACTTCCGCATCCAAATGCCCCTCCTTGACCATGTAGCTCATGATCTGTAGCGATTCGGAAAGCGTTTTCATCTTTTTGTAGGGCCGATCGGAAGCGGTCAGCGCTTCGAAAATATCGGCGATCGCCATGATGCGTGCAGGAATGGAGAGCTTCTCTTTCGGCAGCCGCCTCGGATAGCCGGTACCGTCCATCGTTTCGTGATGGGTACCGGCATACTCGGGAATCTTTTCCATGTCCGGCGGATAGGGGAGCTGTTCGAGCATTTTGATCGTCATGATGACATGCTCTTCGATCTTGAAACGCTCCTCTTCCGTCAGTGTCCCTTTTTCGATACAGAGATTGTAGATCTCTCCCTGATTGTAAAGGTGTTTGGGAACATGGAGCTTGAACCCTTTTTTTCTGTAATCCTCTTCATTGAATCCATAGCGTTCGACGATATGCTCGGGCCGGTCCGAAAGGAGCGGTTCCCGCACCGGCAGGGGGGTGTCGGCCCGATTGTAGCGCATCTGTTCAATATCGGAGAGTCCGAGCCTGTCGTCGAAATGGCGCAGCCACGTTCTTTTGGCAATCGTTTCAATACGATGTTTCTTTTCATCACTCATGAATTCTCCGCCGAGATTGCATTCGGCAACAAAGTTGAACTCTTCGATCAGGGTTCGATGTTCCTCCGCTTTCCAGCGGTCGAGTTTCTCTTTCTCTTCCCCCTTGAGGAGCCGTTCGTAGTAGAGAATTTCGATATCACGCCAGATCACTTCGAAGCGTGTACGAATTTCATGAATCCGGTTGTAGATCGTTTCGAGTTTCGTCGCTTTGTCAACGACATATTCGGGTGTCGTGATCTTGCCGCAGTCGTGCAGCCACGCTCCCATTTCAAATGCCTTCAACTCCTCTTCACTCTGAAACCTGAAGTTTTTGAACTCTCCCTCTTCCGACTCGCTGGCGGCTTTTGCCAACATTTCGGCGATGACCGGTACACGTTTGCAGTGACCGCCGGTATAGGGTGATTTGGCATCGATCGCATCGGCAATCAGCCTGATAAAGGATTCCATCATCTCTTTGAGCGATTTTTCGTAGGCCTGAATACTTCTGGACATGGAGATAAGCGAATCGGAGAGTTGAATCAATTCGATGATATTGGTTTTGACCGGTTTGACCTCTTCGTAGCGACGTGCTTTTATTTTGTCGTTCTCTCTCATCAATGCCCGGATCGGTCTGACAATTCGCGATGTTGTAAAAAGAACCAGCGGAATCGAAAGTATCAATGCCAGCAGTGCCACCCCGAAAGCATGATAGATCTTCTCGATATAGGGTGCCAGCATTGTACGGGTTTCGACGGAAAATCCGAGATAGGTCTCTTCTCCAAGCTCTTTCGAAAGGGGCGTCACCATCATAAAACGATCGCCACTCTCCGATTTCGACGTAAACACACCGTCCAAATTGTTGCGTTCCACCGCTGTGATCATTGCGGAATCGACTTTTTTTCCTCTATCGGAGCTGGCGATTACCGCACCACTGCGATCGAACATCACAATTTTGGCAGTCGGTGCAAACAGCTGTTCTTTCAAAATGTCGGAAAGATCGGAGAGTGTGATATCGGCAGCCAGAACCGTTTCGGATTGGCGAACGGCTATCGAATAGGTAATTCCCCTTTCTCCAAGATTGCTGAAACGGTAAGGAAGGCTGCGAACGGCCTTTTCACTTTTTCCGGCTTGCAAATACCACGGACGGGTTGTCGCATCATAATCGGTCGGTTCGTCGCGTGTCGAAACGGTTTTGAAATTCCTGTCCAGAAAGGTAAACCGCTTTGTTCTGCCTTCGGATCCATCATAAACACGAATCAGGAGCCAGCGGGTATTGGAAGGGGCTTTGTAGATGGTGTAAAGACGTTCCGAATCGTGCATATTGACTACTTCGAACAGATCACCATTCGGATAGCCGAGCGACAAGGCATAGAGTTTTGGAAGATGGGACATCGTATGGGTGAATTTATGGAGAACAGAGGCCTGTTTCTCTTCATTTTCAAGATGTTTGGCCACGATATATTCCATTTCGGAAATGACCATTTTGGCCAGATCATCCCTGTCTTGCAGATGTCGGGCTATCCCTTTCGCTACACTTTTGAAATCGTTTTGGGTCGCTTCATGCGCCATCTGTTGGGAAAAATGCCACTGCATCCAGAGAAGCGACCCTGCTACGAGGGCGACAACGACGGCGATATTGGTCAGGATATTGGTACGTATCGTGATCTTACGAAACATACCGGAATATCACTTCCTGAAAGGAATCTGTCGATTCGGATTGGAAATCGACTCCAGCAATCTGTTTTGCTGCTCCTCTGTCAGATTGCCGCTTTCAAGAGCTTCAAACATCTTCTCGACCAGTCGTGTCTGAAGCTCTTTCTCCTGCATCTCTTTCTGGTGGCGCATCTTCTCTTCTTCCAGGCGAAGCCTGTATTTCTGATACTCTCTGAAAAGTTTGATGCTGACCCACAGAAGAAGAAAGAGAAAGAGTGCCGAAAGTGTAATTACCCAGCCGACCATTTTGCGGTCGGCCTGCAGCTGTTTGAGTGTGATCTCTTTCTCGGTTTCGATTTTCGACTTTTCGCTCTCCGCTTTCAGTCGGGCGATGTCGAGCTCTTTCTGCGCACGGATCGTTTCGATCTCTTTTTCTGTTTTCAATTCCATTTTCTTGATTTTCAGATCGTCCGTTTTCGGTTGCACCGAGTGATCCAGAATCGTCTTGGCATACGTAACTTTTTGCTGTTCCTGACCCATGACTATCGGTCGTTGATGTCGCTGCGACTCCTGCTGGCAACCTCCAAACAGAAACAGAAAGAGACTTGCTGTCAGAATCGATCGGAGCAGACGCATCTCAAATCTCTTTTTCGAAATGGTCGCTGTCGATCTCTATCACTGTATGCACGTTTCCTCGTGGATTGAAGTCGGCCGTCAGTTTCATCCATTTTGGGTGCAGTTTCTGATAGAGCACATCGAAGATTTCGTTGGCACTCTCTTCATGACTGATATGACGATTTCTGAAAGAGTTGATATAGAGTTTGATTGCCTTGAGCTCGACGACCCAAAGATCGGGGGTGTACTCCAGAATGAATGTTGCATAATCGGGATATCCGCTACGCGGACAGAGACAGCTGAATTCCGGCAGAGTGATTGTGATTTTGTAATGTTTTCGGAATTTATTTGGCCAGATCTCCAGATCTTTGTCAACATCGAAATGTTCTACGATCTCTTCTCCATATCTCATCCATTCTCTCCATATTTTTTAATCAGTTGTTCGCTGTTCAGCGGTCGGTTCGAAACGATGAATCCCTGGATATAATCGACACCGAGCTGTTTGAAACGTTCGCGTGCCTCTTCTGTATCGACCCATTTGATCAACGTTTCGATCCCCATTCCTCTGCATGCGAGGATATACCCTTTCAATAGAGCTGCGATTTTCGGATTATTATAAGAAATTGTGAAATCTCTGTCAAATTGCACCATGTCGACGGGAAGTTTTTTGATATATTCGAAACTGGCATTTGGCGCACCGAAATTGTCAAGTGCAAACCGGATACCGAGTTCGCGAAGCTCTTCCAGAATGACACGGTACCTTGTAATATCTTTGATTGCACGGTTTTCGAAAAGTTCGATAATAATCCGTCCATACTCTACTCCGGCTTTCGTCGCAACCGATTTGATCGACTCTACAAATCCCTCGTTACGAAGCGAAAAGGGTGAGATATTGAAACTGAATCGAATCGCTTTGTCAACGTGTGCGGCATCGCTGCATATCGCACCGAAAAGTGCTTCGTCGAACTCTTTTTCGAGCCCCAGGCGGTTGACGACAGGAATGAACTTTTTGGGAGGAAGCACACCGTTGCTCCGGGTTTTGAGGCGCACACCCACTTCGAAAAGATCGATCCGGTTCTTTTTGAGGTTGAGTGACGGAATGTAGTGAAGCAGGAGGGAACCGCTATGCACCGCTTCGACGATCTCCCGTTCGAGAAGATTGATGTCGAGCCGTTTCTCCTCTTCCCTTTTCTTTGAAACTGCACTCTTTTGCTGGGATATCGTATCGTAGAGATAGGTGATAAGCCTGTTGAGATCGGATGCATCATCTTTCTGAACGTCGGAATATTTGATTTCGATCGCAATGTTGTTGATATCTTTGTAGGTGGAGACGAATTCATCCATCAACTCGAGACTCTCTTCCACCGCGAGAGGCAGGCCTATTATGAAGTCGCCTCCATGATACCGTCCGATAACGGGTTCTTTGATGCCGTGCAGCTGAAAAAATTCATCCAGTATATGGACGAAAACTTTCAGGAGTCTGTCACCCCTGTCGATACCGTAATGGTCGTTGATTAAAGGAAGGTTGTCGACACGCAGGAGTATGATGGAATATTTTTTTTCATTTGCTATTGCCTTTTGCAATGCCTCCAACAGATAGTTTCGGTTGAACGATCCGGTCATCCGATCGATGTAGGTTTCCGACTGTCCCAGATTGATCAGAAAAAAGAGGAAGTAGATCGAAATAAAGAGGATCGTAACGAAGATGACGATATCGACTTCGTTGATGTTGAACTGGTTCTGGCGAAAAACATAGAAAATGACGACACCGATCAGCAGAAGGATGGGTATCCCCATCCTCAATGCCAGACGGAAACGCCGTGAACGCTCCTGCTTTTCGGAGTAGAGCATCAGTTAGACATCCAGATGTTTGACATCCTTCGCATGCTCTTCGATATATTGACGACGCGGTTCGACCTCATCGCCCATGAAGAGTGTAAAGACGTCACTGGCAGCTTCGCCATCTTCGATGGTCACTTTGAGAAGCCGTCGGTTTTCCGGGTTCATTGTCGTCTCCCAAAGCTGTTCCGGGTTCATTTCGCCCAAACCTTTGTAGCGCTGGATATAGGCACCTTTTTTTGCGCTTTTTTCGATCTCCTCGAGCATTTTGAGCAGATCTTTTCCTTCGAATATCTCCAGATCGCGTTCGCTGATCTTGTCGAAAATATAGCGTGCTTCGTTGTAGAAGGGATTGGTAAAGAGTTCATCGTCGATGATAATCTCTTCCAACCCTTCATCGGTCTGAACGTAGAGGTGAATCATTTCGTCGTCGACATGCTTGTTTAAAATGTTGTATCCCAAATTGTCGAGATAGAGTTTGATCTCCTCGAAAAGTGCCGGTGTATCGAGTGCAAGGAGATCAGGATGTTCAATCAGGTAGCGGACCACTTCGACCAGACTGAAACGCTTGTCGAGTTCTTTGAGTGTCATCCGGTAGAAAGCGACCAGTTTGAAGAGTTCGGTCAGATCTTTCTGTCCCATCCCCTGGACATCCAGTGCATCGATGCCCCGTTCGATCAGAAATTCGCTCATCGCTTTGTCGTCTTTGAGATAGATCTCCTGTTTTCCTTTCTTGTAGCGATAGAGCGGCGGCTGGGCGATATAGAGATATCCCTCTTCGATCACCGGCCGCAGGAAACGGAAGAAGAATGTCAGCAGCAGCGTCTGGATATGGCTTCCGTCAACATCGGCATCGGTCATGATAATGATCTTGTGGTAGCGCAGTTTGTCGGGATTGAACTCCTCTCCGATACCGCATCCGAGTGCCGTGATCATGTTCTTGATCTCGTCGGATTTCAGAATTTTGTCGAGTCGTGCCTTCTCGACATTCAGGATTTTACCTTTCAGCGGGAGAATCGCCTGAAAAACACGGTCTCGTCCCTGTTTTGCCGATCCACCTGCCGAATCGCCCTCGACGAGATAGAGTTCGCTGATCGTCGCATCTTTGCTCTGACAGTCGGCCAGTTTGCCCGGAAGAGTTCCGACTGTCATCGCATCTTTGCGACGGGTCAATTCCCGTGCTTTTTTCGCTGCTTCACGTCCCTTTGCCGCCAACAGGGCTTTCTGCATGATCGCCTTGGCGTCGGTCGGGTTCTCTTCGAAATATTTCATCAGTTTTTCGTAGGTAAGTTTCTGAACCAGCGGTTTGACATAACTGCTGCCCAGTTTGCCCTTTGTCTGTCCTTCGAACTGCGGCTCCGGGACACGGACACTCACGACAGCCACAAGACCCTCCCGAACATCGTCGCCGCTGATTTTCGTATCTTTTTCACGTGCGTTGGCATTCTCCTGGATGTAGCGGCTGACAGCACGCGTCAGACCCGCCCTGAAACCGCTCTCATGGGTTCCGCCATCCGGTGTCCGGATATTATTGACAAAGCTGAGAAGTTTCTCGTCATATGCCGTTGTATATTCGAACGCAATATCCATTTCGATATCATCCGCCTTTTCGGAGTAGCTGATGACCGAGCAGATCGGCTCTTTTTTCGCCATATCCTGGACAAACTGGTTCAGACCCCCTTCGAAATGGTAGACCTCTTTCTTCTCGACCCTCTCGTCTTCGAAGGTGATCGAAATACGGGGATTCAGATAGGCCAGTTCTTTGAACCGCTTGGAAAGAATCTCGAATTGGAAATCGACGGTTTCGAAAATCGTCTGATCGGGCCAGAACTGGATCGTCGTTCCGGTTTTCCGCGTCGTCCCGGTGACTGTCAGTTCATTGATGGGAATACCTTTTTCGAAATCCTGTTCATGAATCTTCCCGTCCCGATAGATCGTCATATGGAGTTTTTCGCTCAATGCGTTGACAACCGAAACACCAACTCCATGGAGACCACCCGAAACTTTGTAGGTATCTTTGTCGAATTTTCCCCCCGCATGCAGAACCGTCAGTACGACAGTAGCTGCCGACATCTTCTCGGTTGGATGCATATCGGTCGGAATACCGCGGCCATTGTCGCTGATGACCGCACTGCCATCTTTTCTGAGTGTGATCTTGATTTTGTTACAATAACCGGCCATCGCCTCGTCAATGGCGTTGTCGACTACTTCGTAAATAAGATGGTGAAGCCCCTTGACCGATGTATCTCCAATATACATACCCGGTCGCTTCCGGACCGCTTCAAGTCCCTTGAGGACTTTGATATTACTTGCACCGTAATTTTGATTGTTCATATAGTTTCAATCCTTCGAATGGTTGTTTTTAAATGATGATCGGCATGATGACAGTGGAGAAATTTCCGCTCTGCACAATGAAAGGAAGATTGGGTTCGTTCAGTCCCATCGTAAAATTTTCGGTATCGATATGACTCAGAAAATCGAGAAGATAGCGGCTGTTTACAGCCAGAATGAATTTCTCTTCCATGCCTGTTTCGACATCGATTTCAGTAACCGCCTCGGAGTTCTCGTCACCGAGACTTTTGAAAATAATCGAATCGGGTTCGAATGTGAGTTTGATCTCCTGGGAGATGGTCGTAACCTGTTTGATCGCTTCGATGATTTTTGTTTTGGGGAGTGTCAGAGAATGTTTGACACTTTTTGGGATGATGCGTTCATAATCCGGATATTTTCCATTGATCAGTCGGGTGAAAAAGTAGTATCCGGGAGCTGTAATAATCAGATTGGTTTCATCGTAATGGATTTCGATCTGATCGAAAAAGAGTTTCTGGATTTCGAGGATCGCCTTTTTCGGAATGATCATGGAGAGTGTCGTATGGCTTTCGTTTGGAATATTGCCAATCGCCAGGCGTCTTGTATCGGTACCGACGACATCGATCTCATTTTCTTTGATATTGAGCAGTGCACCGTTGAGTTCATATTTGGGATTATTGGTATCGATGGCCGGTGAAACTTTTTTGAACATCTGGATCAATTGCATCGAATCGAGTTCGATCGAAGGCAGATTTCCGATTTCCGGAAATGTCGGAAATTCACTGGCATTGAACATCGGCAGTTTGAATTTCGAATTCTCCTGTTTGATATGGAGTGTATCTTCGATCGTTTCGAGAACGATATCACCCTCTTTCAGAATCCGGACGATATCGAGCAGTTTTTTGCCATTGGCAGTCGCTTTGCCTTCGAGCTGGATACTGACATGCTCCGTATCGATTTTCAGTCCGATCTCCTGATCTGTAGCCTTTGCCGTCAGCTGGTTGTCGGATGCGATCAACAGAACATGGGATGTGATCTGTGATGTATCTTTCTTTTCGAGAAAGGGCTGAAGGTTGATCAGCAGTGATTCGAGTGTGCTCTTGGCTACAGCAAGTCTCATCGGAACTCCTTGTTTATTTTTAAATATTTCAGTAGCAGTAGTCGTATGGCGTGTTTTTGTGAAAAGCGTGTGCATACCGTGAATTTCAGGGATTTGGTTGTTCAGGTTGGCAGGCGTGACGCTTCACCTTTTTTCACTGGTATTTATTATATCTTTTTTTTGCATCAAAATGAATAGAAATGCGCATTCCAAGGCTATTCGACAGTTATGGCTGTAATTTTGTGGCTGAGCTCTTCGATTTTGGCTTTGAAGGTTTCGTCTCTGTCCAGCATCTCGTTGATCTTTTTCATCGCATGGCTGACGGCAGTGTGGTCTTTCATTCCGAAATACTGTGCGAGGCTCGGCATCGAATTGGGTGTAAGCGACCGGGCGAGATAGATGACGATGCGTCGTGCTTCGACGATTTTCCGGCTTCGGCTTTTGCTTTTGATCTCGCTCGGTTTGACATTGAGCTCTTTGGATACCACTTTGACGATATCGTCGATCGTGATATTTTCGCTGCGCTCCTTGAGCTGATTTTTTATGACGTTTTTGGCAAATTCGAGTGTGATGTTCTGGTTCATCATGTTGGCGAATGCATTGAGCTGGATGATGATTCCTTCGATCTCGCGGATGTTGTTGCCCATGTTTGCCGCGATGTAGTTGATGATATCGTTGTCGAGCTGGATACCGTTGAGTTCGCACTTTTTTTTGATGATGGCGATCTTGGTTTCGAGCTCGGGCGGCTGGATATCGACGATGAGGCCCCATTCGAAACGGCTTCGCAGTCGCTCTTCGAGTCCGGCGATCTTTTTGGGATGCTGGTCGGATGTCATAACGATCTGTTTGCCGGCGCCATGGAGTTCGTTGAAGGTATGAAAGAGCTCTTTCTGTGTCTCCTCCTTGCGGCTCAGAAACTGGATGTCATCGAGAAGCAGGATGTCGCAGCTTCGGAATTTGTCACGGAAACGGTCCATCGTATGGTTTCGCAGATGGTGGGTGAACTGATTCATGAACTGTTCGAGCGATGTAAAAATGACCTGCCTCCCGCGATCCTGGTTGAAATTTCCGATGGCATGCAGCAGATGGGTTTTTCCGAGTCCGGCACCGCCGTAGATGAAGAGCGGATTGTACTGCTCTCCGGGTTTTTCCGCAACACGCAGCGCCGCCGTATAGGCAAACTGATTCGAACTGCCCACGACGAAACTTTCGAAGGTATAGGATGGATTGAGAATCGTACTCTTCGAAGAGGGTTTGGGTGCGGCAATTTCGGACAATTCACCCCCTTTCGGCTCATCGACCCTTTTTTGTCTGTTTTTGACTTCGATGACAATCTGGGGCTTGATACCTGTTTTGAGTTCGAACAGATGGGAAATTTTTTCGCCGTAGCGTGTCTTGACCCATTTGGAAATAAGGGGATTTGGTGCGTAAAACAGCGCTATATCGGACCTTGAGGACTCTTCGTCATATTGCAGCTGTGTAATATAGCGTTCATATTCAACCTGGGGAATTTCCTGTTTGAGCAGTTTCAGAATCTGGTGTCCGAGCATCATTTCAACCTGTGAATAAAGTATGTGAAAAACGTTCAATATTTTATCCCAATTACGTTAAAATGAGGTTAGAAAATTGTGAAAAGCAAGTTATTCACAATGTGAAAAAAGGGTGAAAGCGTGCAGATTTTGGGAATCGACCCCGGCAGTAGAAATTGTGGATATGCCATCATCGAAAAAGAGGGCCGGTCACTCCGATTGAAGGAAGCGGGACTCATCAAAATTCGAGAGAAAGATCTGCAGCATCAGATTGTCGAACTTGTGGAGGGACTCGATCTGATTTTGAACACCAATCGGATCGATGAGGTGGCGATCGAAGATATCTTTTTTGCGTTTAATCCGAAAACTGTTTTGAAACTGGCGCAGTTTCGCGGTGCACTGAGTCTGAAGATTCTGCAGGAACTCGGAAATTTTGCCGAATACACACCCTTGCAGGTCAAAAAGGCACTGACGGGAAACGGCAAGGCTGCCAAAGAGCAGGTGGCATTCATGGTCAAAAGGATTCTGAAGATCAACAGGGAGATCAAACCACTCGATATCACCGACGCGATGGCGGTGGCGATCACACACGCGCAGCGATTGCGCTGAGCGTGTGTGATAGGGAACAGAGAAGAGAGAAAGGTAAAGAGGAGTTCTTTACAATCTTACATTCCCACCTTCTCACGACAACACAGGTGTCATCAATCATAGGTCTTGATATGGAAGAGGTATTTGTGCTCTTCCGGCAGTGCGTCGTAGATGGTGTGGGCCAGATCGCGGATCTCCCAGAGGGCGGCTTTGTCACTTCGAAGTGTCAGAAAATTCTGTAGACTTCTGGCATTGACAGTCCATGTCAGTTCGGTTTTGTAACACTCCGGAAGAGCGTATTTGGCTTTGTCGTTGGCGATGCCTTCGACAAGCAGCAGTCGCAGGTTTTCGAGGGCCTTGATGCTCATTTCGTTGACCAGGGCGTTATCGGTCATGACGAGATACTTTTCGGCCCGATCGATATCCACCGGGCTGAAAGAAACCTCCTCTTTCAGCTCTTTGAGTGTGTAGCGGGTGCTTTTGACACTCAGAGAAGCCATGCGGTGGCGTGCAAGCTCCTGTAACAAAGCCCGGCTGATGCCCTGGATGTAGAAGGTATAGACCAGATGTTCAAGGGTGCTGGCATGTTTGAACTTGTTGCCGACACGGTCGATCAGCTCTTTGTCCTTCTCCCCGCCGGCGTCGCTTTTGTCGAAACTCTGCCAGCAGGTACGGATGGCGTGGGCACACACCTCCAGCGGCGTGTGGTGCATCAGTGTCACTTTCATCACAGCCCTTTTTTTCGTTAGAATTGGTCCATTATATTGAAAAATCGCTTGCGATTTTCCCAAATGACCAATGACCAATGACCAATAACCAAATTTCAAGGGTATTTTTATGCACTGCACCGACCGTTTCCATCCTTCTATTCCGGATTTCAGAGATCCTTTCGCCCGCGACCGCGACCGGGTCATTCATACCAGTTCGTTCCGCCGTCTGGAGTACAAAACCCAGGTTTTTATCAATCATGAGGGGGACTATTTCAGGACGCGGCTGACCCATTCGCTCGAGGTGAGCCAGATCGCCAGAGCGATCACCAATGCGCTCGGCGGTCACGAAACACTGGCCGAGACGATCGCGCTGGCCCATGATCTGGGACATACTCCGTTTGGCCATGTGGGCGGCGATACACTCGATGCCTGTCTGAAAGCCGATGGCAACCGGAACGGTTTCGAACACAATTTTCAATCCTTTCGTGTCGTAACGAAGCTTGAAAAACGCTACGCACCGTTCGACGGACTCAATTTGACATTTGCGACCCTCGAAGGAATTTTGAAGCACTCCTACCCATACCGAAAACCGTTTCTGACAGGATGGTACGACGAAACATTCGGACTCGACTCTCATCCATCGATCGAAGCGATGATCGTGGACCATGCCGATGAGATCGCCTATATCAGCCACGATATCGACGATGGGATTCAGTTTGGCCTCATTTCGTTCGACGACATTCTGGAAAACGAACTCGTATGGCATATCGACGAAATGGTACGAGACGAGGGTCTCGAAAGGGGTACGAAGCTCCATCGTTATCGCTTTGTCGGCATGCTTATCAGCCACCTGGTGACCGAGCTCATCCGATCCAGCCGTGACCATATTCCAACAGGCGATACCATACTCTGCCGCTCCATTCCCGCGAGCGAACCGTTGCCCATCCGATTTGAACCGCGTTTTGCGACGGAGATCAAGAAACTCAAAAAGATTCTTTTCGAAAAACTTTACCGACATGAAAGGATCGTCAGCAAAATGCATGCGGGGAAAGAGTGTATCAAAAAGCTCTACGAAGCCTTTACCAGTGATATCAATCTCCTGCCATACGACTACAAAGTGCGTACCGAAGATGAAAAAAGGGAGAGAGTGGTGGCCGACTTTATCGCCGGAATGAGTGACCGTTACGCGCTGATGCGGTACCGGGAGATTTATGGATTGGAGTAGGACTTGACGCGATTTTAAATTCGCGTCAAGTCAGTTATTGCTACTGCTTCAGCTGCAGCAGGGTCTGCAGCATCTGGTCGGAGGTTGTGATCGTTTTGGAGTTGGCCTGGAAGCCGCGCTGCACGACGATGAGTTGGGTCAGCGACCGGCTCAGGTCCACGTTGGACATCTCGAGTGACGACGAGTTGATGAATCCGCGTCCGCCGCTGTTGGCCTTTCCGATAATCGGATCGCCGGAGTTGGCCGACTGAATGAAAATATTGCCCCCGTCACTCATCAAACCTTCGTTGTTGGCGAATTTCGCCATCGCGATCTGGGCAAGTCCGAACGACCGCCCATTGCTGAACGAACCGATCAGCGTACCGCT
>NZ_JAOZPV010000103.1 GCF_029932565.1 Hydrogenimonas sp. | reverse complement strand
TTTGGGTGCCATTCCCGCCTATGGGGATCTTTGAGATGGGTTCTATGCATTGAGCGCTTTTTTGAAAAAGGCTTCCAACTCCTCCATCCACTTCTCGATCTTTTTGGAGCTTTTCCCTTCGAGCAGGATGCGCAGTTTGTTTTCGGTTCCGCTGTAGCGTATCAAAGAGCGCAGCCCTTCCGCTTTGATCGCCTCCTCTTTCTCTTTGAGACCTTCCAGGGACTCCAGCGGTCTCTTTTCCGAGACTTTGAGGTTGACGAGTTTCTGCGGATAGAGATCGAACGGATTGAGCACTTCGCTCGCCTTTTTGCCGCTACGCAAAATCAGTGCGATCGTCTGGAGCGCCGTGACAAGGCCATCACCGGTTTTGGCATATTCGCTGAAGATGACATGGCCGCTCTGCTCACCCCCCAGCACGCATTGATGCCTGTGCATCTCTTCCAGAACATATTTGTCTCCGACACTGGAGCGGATCAGAGTGATACCGTGCCTCTTCAGAAAATCCTCGAAGCCCTGATTGCTCATAACGGTGGCGACGACCGTATCGTTCTCGAGCTTGCCGTCCCCTTTGAGGTAGAGAGCGAGTGCGCCGATCAGCTTGTCTCCATCGACCTGTTCCCCTTTTTCATCGACGACTACCAGCCTGTCGGCATCGCCATCGAAGGCGAATCCGATATCGGCTCGGTACTCCCGCACTTTTTCACTAAGCGCTTCGGGATGCATCGCACCGCAATTGTCGTTGATGTTATAGCCGTTGGGCTTGTTATTGATAACAATGACATCCGCTCCCAGCTCTTCAAAGACGGTGGGAGCCACTTTATAGGCCGCACCGTTGGCCGTGTCGAGAACCACCCGGACATCGTTGAGTGTCATATCGGTAGGGAAGGAGTTTTTGAGCTGAACGATGTAGCGCCCGATGACATCGTCGATCCGCTTGGAGGAGCCGATCTCTTTTCCGGTCTTCTGTTCATGAATCAGGAGCTCGGTATCGAAATAGTTCTTCTCGATCGCCTCTTCCTCTTTTTCACTCAGCTTGTCGCCGTGCGAATCGAAAAACTTGATTCCGTTGTCCTCGTAGGGATTGTGGCTGGCACTGATCATGATTCCGGCATCACACCGCATATTTTCGGTCAGGAAGGCGATAGCGGGTGTCGGCATGGGACCGATCTGGATAACGTTGTAGCCGACCGCCGTCAATCCGCTTACCAGCGCATTTTCGATCATGTAACCGCTTCGCCGTGTATCTTTGCCCACCAGGATCTTGTTCGTCTTGGCGAACTTCCTGAAATAGATGCCGGCCGCCATCGCCAGTTTCATCGCAACAAAGGCATCGAGGTCTCTTCCCGCCAGCCCACGCACACCATCCGTGCCGAAAAGTCTCATTTTTCTCCCTGTCCGGAATCTTACATTTAATTTAAATTTAATAAATTTTAAGCTATGATTCCCCAAAATTTTCTAATGACAAGGATTATACCATATGGCACATCATAAATCAGCGATAAAACGTATCCGCCAGACCGCGAAGCGCACTGCGCGCAACCGATACTACAAAACACGTATCAAGAATATCACCAAAGCCGTGATCGCGGCAGTCGAAGCGGGCGACAAAGAGGCAGCGGCCGCGGCCATGAAAATCGCCAACCGCGAACTGCACAAATATGTCAGCAAGGGCATTCTCAAGAAAAACACCGCTGCACGTAAAGTCAGCCGTCTTCAGTCCAAAGTCAACGCTCTCAGCGCCGCGTAATCCGCGCGCCTGAGGCACCGCATGCTACGCGAAAAACTCCAGCCCTTTATCGACCGCTACAACGAAATCACCACACTTTTAAGCTCTCCCGATATCACCGCCGATATCAAAAAAATGACCGAACTCTCGAAAGAGCAGTCGGAACTCGAACCACTTGTGGAGAAAGCAAACGCCTACATCGCTACGGTCGAGGCGATCGAAGAGAACCGATCACTGCTTGGCGATCCGGAGCTTGGCGAACTGGCGGCCGAAGAGCTGAAAGAGCTCGAGCCGCAACTCGAAAAGATGAACGAAGAGATCAGGCTGCTGCTGCTTCCGAAAGATCCCAACGACGACAAAAACATCTATCTCGAAATCCGTGCCGGAACCGGTGGCGACGAAGCGGCACTCTTTGTCGGGGATCTTTTCAAGGCCTACGTCCGATATGCGGAAAACAAAGGGTGGAAAATCGTGATAGAGAGCTCCAATGAGAGCGAAGCGGGCGGCTACAAAGAGATTGTAGCCCTCGTCAAAGGCGAAAAAGTCTACAGCCGCCTCAAATACGAAGCGGGGACCCATCGGGTCCAGCGTGTACCGGCCACGGAGTCGCAGGGGCGCATCCATACCTCCGCCGTGACGGTGGCGGTTCTACCAGAGGTCGAAGATGTCGATGTGCAGATCAACCCGAACGACCTGAAAATCGATGTCTACCGCTCCAGCGGCTGCGGCGGACAGTCAGTCAACACGACCGATTCGGCCGTACGCATCACCCACATACCCACCGGTATCGTCGTCGCGATGCAGGACGAGAAGTCGCAGCACAAGAACAAAGAAAAAGCACTGAAAATTCTCAAGGCGCGCGTCTACGAGAAGCATCTGCAGGAGCAGCTGGCTGCATCGAGTGCCGACAGAAAGGCACAGGTGGGGTCCGGCGACCGGAGCGAGCGCATCCGGACCTACAACTACCCCCAGAACCGCATTACCGATCACCGCATCGGACTGACACTCTATCGACTGAATGAGATTATGGAAGGGGGGTTGCTCGACGAGATCATCGAGCCGCTGATCGCCCATTTCCAGGCGGAGGCGATCAAAGAAGCGGGGCTGTAGCCCCGCTTCGGTTATTGGTCATTGTGGGGGTGCACCGGTAAGCCGGCGCAAAATCAGATCAGAACTGTTGGGCCAGGTAGAGGCGTTTGGAGAGCATCGCCATTTCGCTGCCCAGCTCCATGGAAGGTGATGCTTCGTCACCGCTGTCATAGAGACTCCAATCGTTTTTGGCAATCGTCTCTTTGACCATCTGTGTATATTTTTCCCGCAGTTCCGAATAGCGTGTCAGGTAGCCCGCCGCGATAAAGCCGTTGAACGGCTTACCGCTTTTTCTGGCAAGATACCTCGCTTCGCGGAATTCGCTGTATGCCCAGTGGCGGTTCAGGTTCCGCATATAGGACGCGACCGAGCCTTCCAGCGAATCGAAGATGCGGATTTTGTGCGTTTTGCCGGGTGCACGATTTTTCGGAACAATGCCCCGTTTGCCCCATGTCCACTCTCCGAAAAGATTGTTCGCCTCCCTTGCAAAGCGGCTTTTGCCCCAGTTGCTCTCGATAGATGCCTGCGCCAAGACGAGCGAAACCGGGATTGTGTCAATACGTTTCCTGTATGCCTCTTTGTCGTACAGAGATTTGATGCGGTACTTTTTCGCAAGCCTTTTTAGTTTCTCCTGCTCCGCAGGCGTAACGATGTCGCCGCGCTCCAGCTTCGTGAAAAAGTTCTCTGCGAACGCGCGCTCTTTCTGGATCTTTTTTTCCGCTTGAAGTATCAGCGGATAGAGAATTTTGACGAACTCCTCTTTCTGCTTCTGCGGATCTTTGATCGTGTAATACTCTTTGGGAAACGATTTTATTGCATCGGCAAAAAGGAGTACCGATGTCATAAAAAATCCTGCTATCAATCGTTTCAAATCTTCTCTCCATCGTTTGTATAAAATTTTGCATCGAATGTATGGCGGACTTCGCCTTTCAGCGTCAGTGTCTCGCCTTTTTTTGCCAGTTCGAGCTTCTCTCCACCTGTTGGGACAACGACCATCTTCTCGCCTGCGGCCCCCTCGAGATAGGCACGGTGGAAGGATGCTGCCATTCCGGTACCACAGGCCAATGTTTCGTCTTCGACCCCGCGCTCATAGGTGCGTACCCGCAAAATTCCATTCTCCACAGCGGCGATGTTGACATTGGCGTTATAACGTTCCCGAAGCTGCCGAGCCTCTCCAAGATCAAACGTTTCAACGTTTTCCAACAGTGCCACCAGATGCGGTACTCCCGTATCGATCAGCCACCATGTTTTCCCGAACGCAGAGATCTCCCTATCGACAATCACCGGCGGTGTCAACTCGCTGGTGACAATGTTGCCGTCAACTTCCGCCTCGATGACACCGGCACCGGTTAAAAAGCGCATCGGCGATCCGGCCAAACCGTTCGAATAGGCATAGTGGGCTGCGGCACGGCTGCCGTTCCCGCACATGGCGGCTTCGCTGCCATCGGCATTGTAAAACTGCCACTCGAAATCGTATGCGTCATGGGGGAGCAGCACGACAAGGCCGTCGGCACCGACACCTTCGTGACGATGACACAGCGTCCTGGCAAGAGTGCTTCTGTCAACCTTGACAAATGTATGAAAAATGACAAAATCGTTTCCGCTCGCCGAATATTTGCTTATCGTCATGGCCGCCTCCCAAAAAATTGGCGGAATTATACCATAGCTTAAAGGCTGCTTAGATTAAGTGAAGTTATTAGAACCCATCTCAAAAATCCCCATAAGCGGGAATGACTCGGAAAAGATGCGATGACGAGGCGAAAAGCGCAAGGTGTAGCCAAAGCTACATCGAGCATTTTCAACGAAGTCAGCGTGTTTTTTCCGTATCACCCTGCGGGCGGAGCGCTTATGGGGATCTTTGAGATGGATTCAAGTTTGATTACCGTGATTTGGTGATTTCGTTGAAGACGCGTTCCGTTTCACGCTG
>NZ_JAOZPV010000032.1 GCF_029932565.1 Hydrogenimonas sp. | reverse complement strand
GGCTCAACCGGCTGCTGGTCGCCTTTGGACAGGTCATCTGCAAACCCGTTCATCCACGCTGTGAGTTGTGTCCCATAACGCACTTATGTCCAGATAGACTATAAATATTTATATCATTTCTGATTCAGAATTTTCTTTTATCGTATCACTCTGAAGGTCTTCTGATGCTTTTTCATCCTGTAACTTCTTCTGAGCGTTTTTGATAAAGTCTACTCCGTTTTCTCCTTTCGCATAACAGCGATTATAGACCAAAGCCTCGTCAATCGCCTGATATTCTCCTTTCAGTCTGGCGAGTTCCTCTTCCTCATCCCCCGCCAACATAACGAAATAGGCAGGCCAGAAAAGTACGGTACCCACTACGACCATCGCCACATCTCTATTATGGGCTGAATCCTGCGACTTAGTAGCCGATACAAGACGGTAACTCACATCTTCCATATCTTTTTCCAGCAGTTTACATTCTCTATCGATGTACTTTGATTTGGGAACATAAGCAGCTTGCACTTCCGTAGCTTTTTTGGCACAACCACTAAACGATGCAGCCAACAGTACCCCACTCATTGCAATAGCAATTTGTTTCTTCATGATTGATGTCTCCTTTCAAACAACATAGCTTATGTTAAACTTTCCCAACATTTTTGGGAATGTCATTTTCAAAAAAAAATCGATTTCAAAATGACCAGTTCAAACAAACCATCATAAAAGAGAGAGAATGACCGGCGGATTTTTTGCGATACTCGACGATATTGCGGCACTCCTCGACGATACGGCCGTCATGAGCAAAGTAGCTGTCAAGAAGGTGGGCGGTGTACTGGGCGACGACCTGGCGGTCAACGCCGAACAGGCGGCAGGCCATGCGGCGAAACGGGAGCTGCCGGTCATTTGGGCCATCACGAAGGGTTCGTTTCTCAACAAATTCATCATCCTGCCCGTCGCTTTTCTTCTCGGCGCGTTCGCCCCATGGGCCATCGTCCCCATTCTGATGCTCGGCGCAGCCTACCTCAGCTACGAAGGAGCCGAAAAAGCGTTCGAATACCTCCTTCCTCGTAGCCATCACGACACAATGGACAAACCGGTCGACGAAGCGACAAAAGTCAAATCGGCCATCCGAACCGATTTCATCCTCTCTATCGAAATCGTCGTCATCGCCCTGGGTGTCGTCGCCGACAAGCCTATTCTCACACAGATCATGGTCGTCACGCTTGTCGCCTTGGCAGCGACCGTCGGCGTTTACGGCATCGTCGCCCTGATGGTCCGCATGGACGACATGGGCCTTTTTCTCATCGAGCAGTCCGTCAAAACGAAAAACAGACTTTCAAGACTCTACCGGAGTCTCGGCCGCCTGCTGGTCGCATCGATGCCGAAACTGATCAAAGCACTCGGCTACATCGGCACCGTCGCGATGCTGCTGGTCGGCGGAGGCATCGTCGTCCACCACACCCCGTGGCTTCACCATCTGCTGCACAGCTGGCCATCGCTGCTGGCCGAACTTTTTGTCGGTCTGGCCTTCGGTTCGCTGCTCCTCGCCCTCGAGCACCTTTACAAAACGATGAAAAGAAACGGTTAGCCCTCTTTCAGATACTCCACCAAAAATCCGTCATTGATGCGGTAGTCGCCGCGGCCAATACGGGTAATGTGCCCCATATTCTCCAATCCGCGATAGACCTGCCGCAGTGCAGGGCCCTTCAGCCGCTGGGGCAAACCGTTTGCGAGACGGTAGATGACATCGTGAAAATGCTTTTTCGACTTGATCTCCCGCACATACTCCTCGACCAGGTCGAGCACCTCTTCGTAACCTGCCTCATACGCCATCTCGATATCATCGGATGTCACCGTTTTGATATCTTTTTCCAATGCAATGTAGTAGAGATTCTGCATTACGACCATCGTGTTGGCGGGATGTCCCGACAGCCTCTCGATACACGCCCGCAGCGTTTTCCTCTCTTCAAAAACGATCCCTTTTCCGCGAAAAGCCGCGATGAGATCCGTTTCAATTTCACCATAGTCGAACGGCTCGAGTGTCAGACGGCGGCAGTAGTTGTAAAAGGGCGATTTTCTGTTTTCGAAAATCTCCGACATGATCGTTTCGATACTGCCGAGAAAGTAGTAGACGACATGACGTTCGTGATGCTGAATGGTACCGCGCAGCAGCTCGAGTACGGCATCTTTTTTGTAGCCGAATTCCCCAATGTCCTGAAACTCGTCGAATACCACGTAAAACCGCTCTCCCCGGCTTTTGGCAATGGCAAACAGATTGTCGAGCGCTTCGGCGAGCAGTTCGTGCCCCTCTTTCCGCTCCTTCTGCTCGAGCAGCCGGATGGATGCCTTGACAAGACCGAAGTCGAGGCTCAGCTCCTTTTCCGCGTCACTCAGAAGATCGACAACACTCTTTCCGGCCCGGGCCGCGAACCCTTGTAAACCCATAATCTCGTACCCGTAATCGATGATCTTCTCTGCAATCGTCTCGAAACGTGTCTCACGCCGCAGATCGACATAGAGCATCTTCCGCTTCGCTTCTCCAAACGCCTCTTTGATGAGTGACGTTTTCCCGTATCTTCGCGGGGCCTTGATCATTGCATCCTGTCCATCCTGGATGAACCGAATCAACAGTTTCAGCATACGGGAGCGGTCGTAAAAGTTTTCTCCCGTCACAGGACGTCCGATATTGAACATATCTCGCCTTATTTATATATTTTATGAATTATATCATATATGGATTTCATTATTTATAAATATTATATATTTTTCTTCCGCGCCTTCCCTTTCCAAAAAAGTATTTAAATCGAATCGAAAAGGACAAGTGATATACTTTTAGGACCAAACCATCCGTGAGGAAACGATGCAATTCGCCAACTATCTGAAAGCCTGCCGGGAAACCTTCTCTCTGACCCAGGAACAGCTTGTTACGGAGTTGTACCTTTTCGACGACGAACTTTTCGAAGGGGTTACACCGACAACACTCAGCCGCTGGGAACGGGGTGTCACGTCGACATCGTTCAACCGCATGGCGGGTATTCTCTCCTACTTTCAATCCCGAAGCGGCCTGCCTCTGCCATGCCTGCAGACAAAAAATGCCGAAGAGATCGAAACGTTGATGTGCGAGGAGGAGATCGGTGAACTTTTCAGACCAAAAGTTATGGTATCGAACGTGCCGCTCGAGCATAAAGGATTCGAGTCATTCGAACTGATCACCCTGCGCCATCATCCGAGGGCCGAAGAGCTGCTCGAGCTCAACGCCATGCTGCATCGAAGTGCCAACACCTCGTTTACACGTGTCGATACCGAAAAATTCAAAGTCTGGATCGACTACCCTGGCAACCTCTTCCTGGCGGCAACCTACAAAACTTCATTTCTCGGACTGCTCTTCACTCTGCGTCTCAAACCCGGCAGCTTCGATAAAATCATCGATTTCGAGATGGAAAAAGATGCGTTGCGAAAAGAAGATTTCGCCGCACCCAACGAAGAAGGATCGGTCTATCTGCTCTCGTTTTTCGCCTTGTCACAGGAGGTGGCGACGATGCTCTTTCGCCGTCTTTATGCCCACCTCATCGCCAACCAGGAGCAGACACGGGAAGCCGGTTTCATCTCTTCATACGAGGAGGCACAAGCGCTGGCTCAAAAACTGAACCTTCCGCGGGCAGGAGAACATACCTGCGAGGGAGAGCAGATCATCGCTTTCCGTTCGTCGCTCTTCTCACTCATGACTTCGCCGATGGCACTGAGGACACTTTTTCCAAAACACCAATGCCCTTGAGACAGGCCATCTCTATTCTGTCCACCGCTTCATCGAGCGGCCTCACCAGCTTCAGGTACTCGTTTTTCGTAATTTCACCCCGTTCATACCGTTCGAACAGCTCCATCCGCTTTTCATTCAGCTCATAAAGTGTCATTGTATCTCCTCTATCCCATCTCCCACCCTCCTTTTTGAGGCAGGCTGGAACCGGATGGGTTCTAGACGATTGTATGGGAATCCATTCACGGAAGCCATGTCATTTTTGCCAAACATTTTTTTCTCAAATGACAAGTTGTTCTATAAAAAGCTCGGTTCTCCTCCTGCGATTTGAGGGACCCGTTCAAGCTCAGACTCTCGCAAAAACGGGGTAAAAACAGGGATCTGGTCATCGGTTTTGGCGGCAGACACCGGTTGTCGTCCATGGCCATTCCAGACGACACAAAAAAACGATGCGGGTGTATCCTCGACTCCTGCAGCGGTCAGAATGTTTGACACCCTACCGCTTGAAGAGTTACTGTTGTATCCACTATCAAGAATTCCTCAAACAACAATGTATTACAATAGCGGAAAAAATTTGCGAGGACGGGATATGTCGGTAGGAAAAACGTTGGGGCTGATTTTTTTGGCGGCTTTCATTCTCATGCAGCTGATTCCGGTCGAGCGGAACAATCCGAAAAGCGATCCGGCACTTGAAATCGAAGCACCGACAGCGGTCAAGGAAATTTTCAGGCGCTCCTGCTACGATTGTCACTCGAACGAAACGAAATGGCCGTGGTACAGCGCCATCGCACCGGCGAAATGGTTTGTCGCGCGGGATGTGCGGGTCGGCAGACAATGGCTCAACTTCAGCGAGTGGGAAAGCTACGACGAAAAAAAGAGAGAGAAGCTCAAAGCGATGATCTTCAAAGCGGTCGGTCTGGCGATGCCCCTGGGTACCTACGTAAAGATGCACAAAGAGGCGCAGCTCTCGCAAAAAGACCGTGACACGATCCGCCAATGGACGGGCATCCGCCCCGAAGAGATAATGAACAATCCGAAAAGGTTTCTCTATTGATAAAATTCGTTCTGTATACGCATATACTTTCGGCAACGGCATGGGTGGGCGGCTCGCTGCTGCTCTTCGCCCTGGGCATCCTGCTGCGTGACAAACAGGCACAGAAAGCGGTCTATGCCCATCTGGGACCCATCTACGGCTATTTCGAAACCTTCTGGCTGATTCTCCTGTGGGCGACGGGGCTGACGATGTTCTTCCACTTCGGCATCGACGATGTCATGGTCAACGCGCCCCTTTCGGAACTGGCCCAGCTGATGCAGGTGAAACTGATGATCGTCGGCCTATTGACCCTGTTGACGATCATCCATATGTTCATCGCCTTCAAAACACACAGTATCGAACGGACAACCCTGCAAAACATCGTTTCACGGGGCAGTTCGATGATGATCTTCCTGTTGAACCTCGTTATTGTCTGGTACGCCATCGGCATTCGGGATATGCTCTGACACCATGAACAGAATCTACGAAGATGCCGATATATATATCGAGTGGGAACAAAGTGACATACCGTGGGTGAAGATATTTACCCACCAGCCATACAAGGAGTTGACGGAGTGCCCCGAGGCGCTCCGTCGAAAACTGTTTGACATTTACACGATTGTCGAAAAGGCGATGATCGACTACTTCAAACCGACAAAGATGAATATGGCGTCGTTCGGCAACTACCTCCCGCGTGTCCACATTCACGTGATGGCACGCTTCGAAGCCGACAGCCACTTTCCCGAACCGATGTGGGGCGAGAAACAGAGAGAAGGGGCGATGGAACTTCCCGACTTCAGACTGTTCGAAGCCCTTCTGCGCGAGCGACTGAAAGGATTGAAATGATTTCCGACAGCATCACCGCAATGACGGCACACCGGACATGGATGAACCAGAATGCCCACAATGTCGCCAACGTCAATACCGAAGCATTCGATGCGTCACGCACCGTCATCACGAACGGTCCCGAAGCGGTATCGGAGCCAACCGGTCAACCGACCGACCTCTCCAGGGAGCTGCCGGAGCAGGTCGTAATTTCCGGAGGATTCGAAGCACAGCTCTCCACCATTCGTACGGAAGACGAGATGTTGGGCACACTGCTGGATATGATGGGCTGAGAGATGGGCGGCAATATCGGCATCAATAACGCGGCTCTGATGCAGCAGATCGCTGTGGAAACGATGAAAAAAGCGATGGACATTCAGGCACGCGAGGTTCTTTCGGTACTCCAGAGCGCATCATCGCCACAAAGCACACCGAGCTCTTCCGACGTCTCCCGTTTGACAGGCCTCGGACAGCGGATCGACCTCAGAGTCTGAATCTGGAACCGATCTCGAAAATACCCGTATGCGCCTGCAGAGACGGGTTCTAATCCACCACCTTCTTTAGACGCTCTACCGTCTCTTCAAAGGGCACCGGTACGTGTGCATCCTGTTTCAGAAACTCTTCCATCACCGTTTTTTTATCCAATGCCTCGTCGAGCTGCGGATCGGTTCCGCGCTGGTAGGCACCGATGCGTACCAGCATTTCGTTCTCTTTCAGCAGCGCCAGCAGCTGTCTGAATTTCTGGGCGGCGGCCAGATGGTCCGGTTCGGTCACATCGGTGATGACCCGTGACGCCGACGAGAGGATGTCGACCGGCGGATAGATGCCCCTGTCGGTCAATTCGCGGCTCAGGACGATATGTCCGTCGAGAATACTCCGGCTCTGGTCGGCGATGGGATCGTTCAGGTCGTCACCCTCCACCAGCACGGTGAAAAAAGCGGTGATGGAACCGTGCCCCTCCTCTTTGCCGGCACGCTCCATCAGCTGCGGAAGCAGTGTCAGCGACGAAGGCGGGTACCCTTTCGACGTCGGCGGCTCGCCGAGCGCCAGGCCGATCTCCCGCTGCGCCATCGCGAAGCGTGTCACCGAATCCATCATAAAGAGGACATCGTGCCCTTTGCGCTTGAAGTATTCCGCCACACTCATCGCGCTGAACGCTCCGTATTTCCGCATCAGCGCACTGTCGTCGCTGGTCGCGACGACGATGACGGTGTTGGTCAGATCGTTGTCGAGGTTTTTGGCGATGAACTCGGGCACTTCACGCCCCCGCTCGCCGATCAGCGCCACGACCTTGATCGTCGCCTCGCTCCCTTTCACGATCATGCCCATCAGCGTCGACTTCCCGACCCCGCTTCCGGCGAATATGCCGACTTTCTGCCCTTTTCCGCTCGTCAGGAGACCGTCGACACTCTTCACCCCCACGCTGAAATGTTCATTGATGAGCCCCCGTTTCATCACATCCATCGGCGACTTCATGATCGGTTCGAAATCCTCCAGATGAACCGGTCCGTTTCCGTCGATCGGGTTCATAAACGGATCGACGACCCGCCCAAGCAGTTTTTCGCCGACCGGGATGTCGAGGCTTCTGCGGTTCAGCAAAACACGGTCGCCCACCTTCATCCCTTCGATAAATCCGAACGGCGTGATCGTAAAGGTATCGGACCCCAGAGAGGTCACCATGCCGAGCCGACGCTCTTCGCCTGCCAGAATCGTCACACTCTGCCCGATACTCACTTTCAGCCCCGAAGCGACAATGGCATTGGCGCTGATACTGTGAATGACACCGTATGCCGGTGAGAGAGATGTGGTGCGGATCCGTTTGCGGAGTGATTTGAGCGGCATGGCGTTGTGTCAGTACCTCGGCCGCAGCGGTGCGTTGACCATGCTCATGAACTCTTCGCGCGTCTTGGCGTCGCGTTTGAAGAGCCCCCGCAGCGCCGACGACACCGTCGTGGAGTTGATCTTCTCCACCCCGCGCATCTCCATACACATATGACGTGCCTCGATGACCACCGCCACCCCCTTCGGCTGAATCGTCTCCAAAATCGCATCGGCGATCTGTTCCGTCATCTGCTCCTGGATCTGCAGACGGCGCGCGAATATGTTGACCATCCGGGGGATTTTGCTCAGCCCCACGACCTTGCCGTCGGGAATGTAGGCCACATGTGCCCGTCCGATGATCGGCAGCAGGTGATGCTCGCACATCGAATAGAACTCGATATCCCGCACCAGCACCATTTCGTCGTTGCTGCTTTCAAAGAGGGCGTCGTTGAGCACCTTTTTGGGATCCATCCGGTACCCTTCACACATATGCATGAAGGCCTTGTAGACACGGTGCGGCGTCTTTACGAGCCCCTCGCGTTTCGGATCTTCTCCAATGAGCTCGAGTACCGTCGTGATCGCTTCTTCGAATTTTTTCGATTTTTCGCTGGACATCTCACTGACTCTTTTTATTTGAAGTATATCGATTTTTGGGTAAAAAATTCCATTCTTCCATGGCTGTAGACTTATAAAGGGAGTTTTGGGTAAAATAATGCACTAATTTTTCAGAAGGATCGTAAGCCAATGGAAGTGACTGCCAAAAAAACAGACAGTGCCAACGTCAGTGTCGAAGCGAAAATCGCACAAAACGACATCGAAAAAAAAGTGGAAAAGATCGCCAAGCAGGCGGCGAAACAGATGAAGATCGACGGGTTCCGTCCGGGCAAAGCACCGGTTTCGGTCATCAAGAAACGTCTGGGTGAAAGACTTGTTCAGGATGCGGAAGCGGAGGCCCTCCGGGATGTGCTCAACAGAGCATCCAAAGAGCTGGAGCTCGATGCCGAAAAAATTATCGGAGAGCCCGCCGTCACGAAATTCGACCGTGGAGAAGAGTTCATCGATGTCGTGTTGAAACTGAGCCTGCGCCCCGACATCGAAATCGAAGATATCAGCAACATCATTCCCGAAGTCAAAACACCTCGCGTGACGAAAAAAGAGGTGGAAGAGCGTATCAAAGAGCTTGCCGAAGCGCAGGCACCGTTCGAATCGGTCGAAGAGGATCGCGGTCTCGAGGAGGGCGACCTTGCTGTCTTCGATTTCGAAGGTTTCCTGAACGGCGAACCGTTCGAAGGGGGCAAAGCGGAAAATTTCGAGCTTCGCATTGGAAGCGGCCAGTTCATTCCCGGCTTCGAAGAGCAGATGAAAGGGATGAAAAAAGGCGAAGAAAAAACGATCAAAGTCACCTTCCCGGAAGATTACCGCAACAAAGAACTCGCCGGCAAAGAGGTCGAATTCAAAATCAAACTGAATGACATCAAAACGAAAAAACCGGTCGAGATCAACGACGAGCTGGCCAAAAAACTGCTCGGCAAAGAGGATGCGACACTGGCAGATTTCGAAAAAGAGGTCAAAGAGCAGATTCGCAGCGAAAAACTGAGCAAACTCTACAACGAGGAGCTCAAGCCGAAGCTGGTCGAAGCGCTGGTCGAAACGTTCGAATTCGATCTCCCCGAAAGTGTCGTCGATCAGGAGATCGAGATGGCACTGCGCAACAAAGTGCAGCAGATGAGCGAAGAGGAGCTGGCCGAGCTGCGTGAAAACGAAGAGAAGGTCAAGGAGCTGCGCGAATCGCTGCGCGAAGATGCGACAAAAAGCGTCAAAGCCACCTTCATCGTCGACGCACTCGCCAAAAAAGAGGGCGTCGATGTAAGCGATCAGGAGATGATGCAGACGATCTACTACGAAGCGATGAGCATGGGGCAGGATCCGCAGCAGACGTTCGAATACTACCAGAAGCAGAACCTGCTCCCCGCTATCAAGATGGCGATGATCGAAGACCGTCTTCTGACCAAACTGCTCAACGAGAAAAAAGAGAAAAAAGAAGAGAAAACCAAAAAAGAAGAAGCATGAGCTACATTCCATTTGTAATCGAAAAGAGCGGGCGCGGCGAACGCTCGTACGATATCTATTCGAGACTGCTGAAAGACCGTATCATCATGCTGAGCGGACCGATCGACGATGCCGTCGCCTCCTCGATCGTCGCCCAGCTTCTCTTCCTCGAGGCGGAAGATCCGGACAAGGACATCTACCTCTACATCAACTCGCCGGGCGGCGTCATCACGAGCGGGTTCAGCATCTATGACACGATGAACTACATCAAACCCGATATTGTGACGATATGTATAGGACAGGCCGCTTCGATGGGTGCCTTCCTCCTTGCATGCGGAGCACCGGGCAAACGCTACGCGCTGCCCAGCTCTCGCATCATGATCCATCAGCCGCTCGGCGGCGCACAGGGACAGGCGACCGACATCGAAATCCAGGCCAAAGAGATACTTCGTCTCAAAAAGTACCTGAACAAAATTTTAGCGGAGCGTACCGGTAAAACGGTCCGAACGATCGAAAAAGATACCGAACGTGACTTTTTCCTCGGCGCCGACGAAGCGAAAGAGTATGGCTTGATCGACGAAGTGCTCAAACGAAGTTTCAAATAATCTTATTGACAGGATAGAGAATGGAGCGTGGTGGACGATACAGAGCACATGATCTGGGTGAACCGACGAGTGACCTCGAGAAATATGCACGCGAAGTCATGGATGCGATGATCCGTGAAGGCATTCCTCCGACACCCTCCAATTTCGATGCCTATTTCGACAAACTGCTCGACAACAAGCCGGCACCCTTTCGCAAACGTATTCTGAAACTGCTCGAACTCGAGGACGGGGGTGATGACAATCACCAGGGCGTTCTCGAACAGCACCTCAAAGAGGCATTCGCCAATATTAAAAAATTTCTCCAGCATATCAATCTGCTCTACAAAAACCTGCGCCATCTCGAAACCCTTATCGAAAAGCGTGCGTACGAAGCGGACGCCATCGCCGACAAGAGTGCAATGAACACACTCCTGGACACCATGAAAAAAGATATCCAGACGATGACCAAGATCATCAAAAAAGATGCGAACGAGCTCAAAGAGACCTATGCAACGACCAGCGAGCTGGTGCAGGAGGTGCAGGAACACGCCATCCACGACGAACGGTACGGTGTATTTAAAAAAAATTATCTCCTTCGCAAAATGGAGCAGGAAGAGAGACTCATCAAAGAGTTCCACCATGACAGCACACTGATGCTCGTGCGGGCGAGCGAAGATGTCATTTCACGATTGAAAAGTCCAAAAATTCAGCATCTCGTGCTCCGTACCGTTGCGAGACTGCTGCTGAAAACCTCCCGGCGAAGCGATATCGTCGCCCATTATGAGGGGAGTATTTTCGCGATACTGATGCGCCATACATCACTGGAAAACGCCCAGCAGGCCTCCGATCGCCTCAAGGATCTGGTCGGCAATACCAATTTCTTCGTAGGGGATGAGGAGATCATGCTCGATGTCAACATCGGTATCGCACGCATCGATCTCGACCGTTCGATCGAACAGACGATCGTCTGCGCACTCGAGGCCCTCGATATTGCGAAAAAAACCGACGAACCTTGCGGCATCTGCCCCCAGGACGTAGAGATTTAGCGGAGTTGCATAGATGAAACTACCCATTCTCGTCTACCCGGACAAACGGCTGAAACAGCAGAGCAAGCCGGTGACCGAATTCGATTACGATCTCCACAAACTGCTCGACGACATGAACGAAACGATGATGGCGAGCAACGGCATCGGACTGGCGGCCATTCAGGTGGGTCGTCCGGTCCGCGCCCTGCTGATCAACCTGCCCGACGAAGAGGGCAACCAGTATCCCGAGAATCTGATCGAAGTGATCAATCCCGTCATTCTGGAAAAGCGGGGCTCCACCACCTATACAGAGGGGTGCCTCAGCGTGCCGGAGTATTACGACGATGTCGAACGCGCCGAGTGGATCCGCGTCGAGTTCCAGGACCGCCACGGCGAGAAGAAAGAGATCGAAACCGACGGTCTTCTTGCCATCGCCTTCCAGCACGAGATGGATCATCTCGACGGCCACCTCTTCATCGAAAAGCTCTCGTTCCTCAAGCGCAAGAAGTTCGAAAAGGAGTGGAAAAAGAAGCTGAAAGAGCTCAAAGAGAAAGCGGTGTGAAGCACCTTCTTTCCGCCACCCTCGACGGTCTCGATGCCAAACCGGTCGATGTCGAAGCGACTTTCACGAAAGGGCTTCCCGCATTTGGAATCGTCGGTCTCGGCAGTACATCGATCCAGGAGTCGAAAGAGCGGGTCAAATCGGCGCTCCTGACCAACGGTTTCTCCTTTCCACCTCTCAAGATCACCGTAAACCTGAGTCCCTCGGACCTACAGAAATCGGGCAGCCATATAGACCTGGCGATCGCGCTGGTCATCGCACTGCAGAACGAAGAGATCGACCCCGGCGATCTTTACGTATTCGGCGAACTCGGTCTCGACGGCACGCTGAAAGATACCCGTTCCATCTTTCCGATTCTCCTCTCCCTCAAAAACCAGAATCTCGTCAGCAAAGCGATGGTCCCCAGAGCATCCCTCGAAAAGCTCTCGCTGATTCCCGGCATCCGTTACTTCGGCGTCGACAATCTGACCGAAGCGATCGCCGTCTGCAAAGGAGAAGAACCGCCCGCGACCATTGAAGCGACACCCATCGAGGGCGAGACGCTGTCGCTTCGAAACGAAACCTTCCATTTCATCCGCGACTACCCCGACGATTTTCAGGATGTCAAAGGGCAGGAGGTGGCCAAACGCGCAGCCCTCATCGCCGCGGCCGGCATGCACAACATGCTGATGGAGGGGAGCCCCGGATGCGGCAAGAGCATGATCGCCAAACGGCTCCGCCATATCCTCCCGCCGATGTCTCTCGACGAGATCCTTCGGGCCAACCAGTACGCCCTGCTCGGAGACGAAGAACCCTCCTTCCGGCCGAAGCGCCCGTTCCGTTCGCCGCACCATTCGGCAAGCAAGCCGAGCGTCTTCGGCGGCGGATCGAACCAGGCGCGCATCGGAGAGGTCGCCCTGGCGAACGGGGGGATTCTTTTCTTCGACGAATTTCCGCACTTCCAGAAATCGGTGCTCGAAGCCCTGCGCGAACCGCTGCAGGACCACCGCGTCCTTATTTCGCGTGTCAACAGCAAGGTGGAATACGCCACACGCTTCATGTTCGTCGCCGCGCAGAACCCCTGTCCGTGCGGCAACCTGTTGAGCAATGTCCACCCATGCCGCTGCAGCGACCTGGAGATCAAACGCTACAAACAGCGCCTCTCCGATCCCCTGCTGGACCGCATCGAAATCTATGTGCAGATGCAGGAGAGCGATCCCGAAGACCGCCCCTCTGTCGACTCCGGCACAATGCATGAAAAGGTTGTCGAAGCCTTCCGTCGGCAGATGGAAAGAGGGCAGAGACACCTCAACGGCAAGCTCGGCGAAAAGGAGATCGAAACCTTCTGCCCTCTCGACACGGAAGCGGAAACACTCCTGCTCAAGGCGGTCAACAACTTCGGTCTCAGCCACCGCAGCGTCGCCAACGTCAAAAAAGTGGCCCGCACAATCGCCGACCTCGCCGGCTCCGATACCATCGAAAAAACCCATCTGCTGGAATCCCTGAGTTTCCGAAGGAGATAACCGATGTCCCGACCGAT
This sequence comes from Hydrogenimonas sp., assembly GCF_029932565.1. GTDB lineage: Bacteria > Campylobacterota > Campylobacteria > Campylobacterales > Hydrogenimonadaceae > Hydrogenimonas. The sequence continues at coordinate 3,940 of NZ_JAOZPV010000032.1, read as the reverse complement.
TCTGGCTCTGCTTGGCACCATTCTACTGCTGATTCTCGCAACGGCCCTCTTTCCTCTCTATCTTTCGTTAAAAGAGCCTGATATCATCGACCGGCCCATCCGTTTCGGCCCCGAACGCACCGCCCTGACACTGGCCTATATGAAGGAGCACTACGACATCGACACCAACGACACGACCATCGTGCCGCGCATCATCGTCATCCACTACACCGCTACAAAAACGGCCGATGAAGCGTTCAAAACGTTCGACCCCGAGCGGCTGCCCGCAAGCCGCCACGATATCGCCGATGCCTCGGCCCTGAATGTCTCGGCCCATTTTCTTGTCGATCGGGACGGCACCGTCTACCGTCTCATGCCCGAGACCACGATGGCCCGTCACGTTATCGGCCTCAACTGGTGCAGCATCGGTATCGAAAACGTCGGAGGCGCAAACGGCGCCGACAACCTGACGAAAGCGCAGCTCAAAGCCAATGCCGAACTCGTTTTCCATCTGGCATCCAAATATCCGACCATCAAATATCTCATCGGCCACTACGAATACAGGAAATTCGAACACTCTCCTCTCTGGAAAGAGAAAGATCCATCCTACCGGACGGAAAAACAGGACCCGGGTGAACGCTTCATGAAAGAGCTGCGCAAACTCGTCCACAATCTCCGCGCCGAACCATGATCGACACCCCTCTGGCCTATCTTCTCTCGGTCGCGTTCATCGCCGCGGTGTTCGGCATCGCCGAGCGTGTCAAAAAAACGCGTTTCGTCTTCGACTACCTGCCCGCCGTCGTGCTCATCTACGCCGCATCCATGCTGGCGGCACAGCTGGGCCTGTGGGAAAAGAGCGATGCCGTCACCACCGTCTACAAAACCGCCAAAAGCAACCTGCTGCCGGCGATGCTCTTTCTGATGCTGCTCACCGTCGACCTCCGCCGTTTCGTTAAACTCGGACCGAAACTGCTCACCGCCTATGCCTCGGCTACACTCTCCATCATGGCAGCCTTTGTCGCCGTTTTCACACTGTTCGGATTTACTGAAAAAGAGGCAGGAATGTTCGCCGCCCTGGCAGGGAGCTGGATGGGTGGCACAGCCAACATGCTGGCGGTGGGCAGCGCCTTCGGTGTGGACGATACGGCCATGGGGTATGCTCTGGCAGTGGATGCCGTCTGCTACAGCCTCTGGGTCGCATTTTTGCTGGCGTTGGTGCCCTTCGCCGGACGTTTCGCCCGTTTCAGCGGCGCGGAAGAGACGACACAGAGCCAGGCGGAGCTCGGGTGCGCCTGCACCATCGGCCCACGACGCTATTGGCTGCTGCTGGCAGCCGCTTTCGCCGTCGCCCTCTTTTCCCAGTGGGTCGCTGCCAGACTGCCGGGACTTGGCGCCACCACTTGGAGCGTGCTCATCGCCACGATTCTGGGCATCGCGGGCAGCTACACACCCCTCTCGCGTGTCAACGGCTCCACCGAGCTGGCGGGCACGATGCTGCTTTTGCTCGTCGCCCTTATCGGCTCCCGCGCCGATTTTTCCGACTTTTCCGAAGTCCCCCGGTATGTGGCGGCGGGATTCGCCATCCTGGCACTCCACGCCGCGCTGCTCCTGCTCGCCGCCAGGCTCTTCCGCCTCGATCTCTTCTCCATCGGTGTCGCATCGCTGGCCAATATCGGCGGCGTCGCCTCCGCCCCCATCCTGGCATCCGCCTACCACCGTTCACTGGCAGGCATCGCCGTGCTGATGGCCGTCATGGGCTATCTTGTCGGTACCTTCGGCGGGCTGACGGTAGGGTATATATTGCAATGGATAGCCATATAATCCCATACCAATTAGCTCTTCGGCCTACTATCGGTTTCGCTACAATGCCCTTATGACAACAACAATCGAAAACTATAGATTAACAACCGTTCATATACCCCTTGAAACCCCTTTTGTTACGGCCTTGCGCCGGGTCGATGCCGCCGTGGCGGTACGGCTGGAGCTGTTTGACGAAGGCGGGCTCTGTGGCGTGGGCGAAGCGCCGCCGACCGTGGCGATTACCGGAGAGTCGCTGGAAGATATCCGGAGCGCTCTGCAAAAAGTGCTGCTGCCGGAACTTCTACACAAGCTGCTGACGATGGAAGAGGCGCAACGCCTTCTGCACGGCGCCTGCTCCGGCCATACCAGCGCGAAAGCGTGCCTGGAGATTGCCCTGCACAACCTCTTCGCCCAGAAAACGGGTATTCCCCTCTGGCGATACCTCGGCGCCGGGAAACTCTCCGATGTGGTAACGGCGGTAACGGTGAGCCTGGGAACTCCCGATACGATGGCGAAACAGGCGCGGAACTTTTGGCGAAGGGGGCTGGACATTCTCAAAGTCAAAGTGGGCGGCGGAGACGGGGAGGATCTCCGGCGCATCCTTGCCGTGCGGGAAGCTGTACCCGATGCAAAGATTCTCGTCGACGCCAATCAGGCGTGGAACGAGGAAGGAGCTCTGCGTATCATCGACGCCATCGCGCCTCTGGGCATCGAACTCGTCGAGCAGCCCCTGAGAGCCGACGATCTTTCGGGCATGCGCCGCCTCACGGCCCGAAGCCCCGTGCCGATACTCGCCGACGAGTCGGCCTTTACACTGGAGCAGGTCAAAGAGGTCATCGAAACCGAAGCGGCCCGTATGGTCAATGTCAAGCTGATGAAGTGCGGCGGCATCGCCAAAGCGAAAGAGATCTTGGTATGGTGCGACGAAAACGGCGTGACATGCATGATGGGCTCGATGCTCGAAACTCCTGCCTCGATCGAAGCGGCGATGCAACTTGTGATGGCCTATCCGCAGACGATACGCTATGCCGATCTCGACAGCCCGCTGCTTTACAGAGAGCTGCCGAAAGATTGCAGCATCGCAGCTTCCGGAAACAGACTCTACCTGGAGGAACAACGATGAAACCGGATGTCAACGATTTCTCCATCGTCGAGGAGATCTGGCACGCCATTTCGCATGGATTCGGGCTCTTTCTGAGTACGTTCGGTTTCGGTGTGCTGGTGACACTTGCCGCCGTAAGCGGCGATACGGCAAAAATCCTCACGAGCATCGTATTTGGCGTCGGCCTCATTCTGATGTACGGGGCCTCGACTCTCTATCACGCCATCACTCACCACCGCATCAAAACGGTTCTGCAGACGTTCGACCATGTGGCAATCTACGTGCTCATCGCATCCACCTACACCCCCGTCGTTATTCTGGGCGTGCAAGGTGTGTTCGGCTGGATATTGCTGGGGTTGGTCTGGAGCATGGCCATTGTAGGCATCGTGTTAAAAATCTTTTTTCCGAAACGGTTCGAGATATTTTCGCTCATTCTCTACGCCGTGATGGGATGGCTGATCGTTGTTGCATGGAAACCTCTCGTCGCCCATGCAGGATGGCTGCCTTTCATCCTGCTTTTCGTAGGCGGCCTGGTCTACACCCTGGGGATATTTTTCTATGCGAAAGAGTCGATGAAGCTAAACCATGCCATCTGGCATCTATTCGTACTGGGGGGCAGTGTGTTTCATTTTTTCACCATTTTTTTGCTGGTAAAAGGGTAGACACCCGGATAGATTGAAAGAAGATGTGTCGAAAGAGAGATTGCGGAGCCTTCGCCCCGCCGATTGTCGAACCGTCAGAAGACGGCGACGACCCCTTTGGTGATGAAGTAGCCGCCGATGACGAGCCAGGCGAACATCGCACCCGCCGCATAAAGGGGCGCCAGTCCCAATCCTTTGAACTTGGCGAAGCGCGTACCCATACCCAGTGCGGTCATCGCCATTGTCAGGAGAAAGGTATCGATCTGGTTGATGTTGGTGATCGTACTCTGGATCATGCCGGCCATCGCTTCGGTTGCACCGCTCTCGACATAGCCCTGAATGAGTGAGTTGATACCCGCCATTCCGATGAAATAGACGGCGAACCAGGGAATCACGAGCTTCACGCCGCCCGCTTCAC
>NZ_JAOZPV010000102.1 GCF_029932565.1 Hydrogenimonas sp. | reverse complement strand
AAGCGGAACTATTCGTCCAGCGTTATGGCGGCAACCGCATCATGGATTTCGATACGGTCTCCCAAAAAGGATACGGCCTGATCAAATTTCTCGATCTTTGAGAATTAATCGATAATTAACAGAGTTTGGATATTATGGGTTCTGATACAGTCGTGAGGAGTGTTTGGATGAAAAAATGGATCGTGATAGTCTCGTTGATAATTGGCTTCTCTCTCTCGGCCCAGGCGACGCCGTTTAGCAAGACGGCTACCGGTCAGCCGGAATTGATACAGCAGGGTGCGCAGAAGATGTGGTGTTCTGTCTGCGGCATGAACCTCAAAATGTTCTATAAAACGTCGCATGCCGTCGTGCTGAAAGACGGCACGAAAAAACAGTATTGTTCGATCCGCTGTCTGGCTGCGGATTGGCCCAATATTTCAGATAAAGTAGAAAAAATTCTCGTCGTCGATGCAAAGCGGGAAAAACTGATCGATGCAAAGCGTGCCCACTATGTCGTCGGTTCGAAAATCAAAGGCACGATGAGTATGACGAGCAAGATTGCATTCGCATCAAAAGAGGATGCGGAAGATTTTCGGAAACAATACGGTGGAAAAATCGTCGATTTCGAAACCGCATTCGATATGGCGAAGGCGAGTCTCGTGAAAGATTCGATGATGGTTGCGAAGAAAAAAGAGAGCAGAATGTACCCGATGGGTGAGAAGATCTATAAAAAGATGTGTCAACCGATCGATATCTCCAAGTTTGCGCAAATCAACGAACTGAAAGCCGCCATCCGAAACGAGAAACTCTGCAAACCGATGAAAGAGAAGCAGCTTCAGGCTGTCGCGCTCTATCTCTGGGATGTTCAGGGCGGCCACGCCAAGAGTTCTGCAGTCTCATCTATGCATGGCGGGGAAGGTGAAGGTCCCGATTTGAGCAAACAGGACAAGTGTCCCGTTTGCGGTATGTTCGTTTACAAACATCCCAAATGGGCCGCATTCATTTACTACGAAGATCATGGAAAGCTGGCACATTTGGCGTTCGACGGTGTCAAAGATTTGATGAAATTCTATTTTGAACCGGAGAAATGGGGTGATTACGGCAATATCCGAGCCCATATCAAAAAGATCGTTGTCCGTGACTACTATACACTGAAACCCGTCTGGGCCAAAACAGCATACTATGTGGTCGGCAGTGACGTCTACGGACCGATGGGCAATGAACTGATTCCGTTCAAGACGAAAGAGGCGGCCGAGAATTTTCTGAGAGATCACCATGGTCAGAAGATTTTGCGATTCGATCAGATTACAAAGGAACTCGTTTACAAACTGGATGAATAGACGGATCAGAAGTTTTTTCTTTGTTGCGGCGGCGCTGTCGCTGGTTTTGGCGGTAGAGATACTCTATTTTTCTCTGACCGGATCGGTGACAGCGGAGGGAACGAAAGAGCGCAGTACCTTTGTCCGATGGGTAAGGCTTCCCGATCTGAGTGTTTCGACGGAGGCCCGTTTCATCCGATTCCGTTCACTGGCCGATGTCTACTCTCCTTTTAACGAGAGTCCGGAACTTCTCGACTACTTTCCCGCGTCGTTCACCTATGCGCCTTCCGAAACGGAAGTCATGAATCCGTCGAAAATTGTCATCCAATGAAAAATCTCTTCGCATTCGCACTCAGCTCGTTGACACGGCGGGGAAGCAAAAACTTCTTCATATTCACGATTTTCACTCTGATGATCTTCATTCTCGCTGCCATTTTTACGATTACGCATGCGTTGAAGTCGGAAATGTTCATGACCCTCGATGCGCTTCCCGATATTACGGTGCAGCGTGTCGTGGCCGGCAAGCAGACCGATATCGAAGCCTCCAGAAGCGAAACGATTGCCGGAATGTTCGGGGTGGCCGATGCGGTGCCGAGAGTCTGGGGCTACTACTATTTCGCAAAAGCGGGCGTCAATTTCAGTATCGTGGGGGTCGAAGCCTTCGGAACATCCTATAAAAAATCGCTCGATGTCGTCGCGGAAACCTATGCCGACAGACTGATGGAAGAGAATACGATGATCGTGGGGCCGGGAGTCGCCGAAACGCTGAAACGTCATTTTTTCTCCGATTACTTCTATTTCGTCAAACCCGACGGCGATCTGAAGAAGGTGACGATCGCCGGAGTGTTCAAACCGTCGACGGTGCTGGAGAGCAACGACATCATCGTCATGGAGATCGGTCTGGTCCGTGACATTTTCGGCATGGACGATACGATGGCGACCGATATCGTCGTCCGTGTCGCCAATCCGGAGGAGATTCCGACCATTGCCAGAAAAATCAGTGAAATCTATCCCGATACCCGAGTCGTCACGAAAGAGGATCTGAAAATCAGTTATCAAAACGTTTTCGATTACAAAAGCGGTATCTTTCTGGCACTCTTCATCATTGCCATCTTTACCTTTTTCATTATCATTTACGACAAGGCGAGCGGGCTCAGCAGCGAAGAGAAACGCGAAATCGGTATTTTGAAGGCACTGGGGTGGAAAATCGGTGACATTCTGCAAGTCAAGTTTTTCGAAGCGATCGTCATCTCGTTCGGTGGCTATCTCCTGGCCGTGACACTGGCTCTGGGGTATGTGTTCGGTCTGGATGCACCGCTTATGCGTAGCCTTTTTATGGGATATTCGGTTCTGAAACCGCCCTTCGAACTCCCTTTCGTACTCGATGTCGGAACACTTGCACTGATCTTTTTTGCGACAGTTCCCGTCTATATCGCTGCGACTCTGATACCCTCGTGGAAGGCGGCGACACTCGAGGCGGACGAGGTGATCCGATGATTTGGTCATTGGTCATTGGTCATTGGTCATTGGGGGAGAGATGATAGAGGTTTTGAACGTTACCAAGGTCTTCAATCCGGGGCGGCCCAACGAGATGACGGCGCTGGAAGATGTCTCGTTTTCGGTCGGGGAGAACGAGCTCGTGATTCTCAAGGGGCCCAGCGGCAGCGGAAAGAGTACGCTCCTCTCGCTCATCGCCGCACTGCAGAAGCCCACGTCCGGTGAAGTGGTGGTCGAAGGGACGCGGGTAAGCAAACTCCCGGACGACTTCGCGGCGCTGTTTCGGCGGGAGAAGATAGGATTCATTTTCCAGAAATTCAACCTCATTCCGACTTTGAGCGTGTTTGACAATATCGTGACGCCGCTGATTCCGGAAAAGCTGGATGAGAGCGAACTGATGGCGAAGGCGGAGCGGGTGATGGAGGAGTTTTCCATTGCGCACAAACGCTACGAACCGGCAAAGAACCTCTCCGGCGGAGAACAGCAGCGTACTGCCATTGCCAGGGCACTGGTCAACGACCCTCCCATCATCCTGGCCGACGAACCTACCGCCAACCTCGACGCGAAACTCTCGGCCGCCTTTCTGGAGTATGTGCGCCGTATCAAGGAGGAGGGCAAGACAATCGTCATCGCCACACACGATCCGCTTTTTTTCGGTTTGGATATCGCCGACAGGGAAATCGAACTGCGGGACGGCAAGATAGTGAAGAGTGAAGAGTGAAGAGTGAAGAGTTGAGGTGTCCGCCGGCTATGCCGGCGAAACCCCCAATGACCAATGACCAATTACCAATGATCAGGTCCAAAGGAGCCCTTCCTTGAACCTGCTGAGTCCCGATGTCATCGCCATTCTGATGCTCGATGCCATTCTGTTTCTTTTTGCGCTGATCGCACTGGCGATCTCCGTACAGATCGTGCGGAAATGGGACAGGAGCGCAACGACACCGCTGCAGTATGCGCTGGAAAAACGGGCTTATCTTGTCGCGACGATCATCGAATACATCTTCTACCTGAAACTGCCGCTCTTCCTCTATTTCATCTATACGCTCGATCTGCTTTCGAACATTTTGCCCGGTGCGATGTGCGCGGCGGGAGTGACCAACGCCACGGTTTACGGGATGCCTCTTTTTGTCGTCAAAATTCTCGATCTCTATCTTTTCGGTCTCTGGATTGTCGTGCACAGGATCGATATGAACAAACCCGACTATCCGTTCACGAAACGCAAATTCTGGTTTTTCATGCTGATCTTTCCTCTTTTTGCTCTCGAAACGGCGTTGGATGTGGCACATTTCAACGGCATCAACCCCCACGTCATCGTCAGCTGCTGTGGCACACTCTTTTCGGCCGCCAAAACCTCTGCCGTCTCCGCGTTCATCACACTGCCGACGTCGGCCATACTGGTGCTTTTTTACGGCAACTTCTTTCTGATCGTCGTTTCATGGGTTTTCAAACGGTCCTTTTTCATGGCGCTTTTCAATCTCCTGTTCGTTCCCGTGTCGATCATCTCTTTGGTTGCCTTTTTCTCCACCTATGTCTATGAAATGCCCCACCATCACTGCCCCTTTTGCCTGCTGCAGAGCGATTACCACTATATCGGCTATCCGATGTATATGACACTCTTTTTCGGCACCTTTTTCGGTATCGCAGCATGGGTGGCGCAAAAGCTTGGATTCGATTCGTACGGACGCTGGATGCTCCGATCGTTCATTGGGGATATTTTATATGTTGCTTTGGTATCATACTATCCGATAAGTTTCTATCTGAAAAACGGGGTATGGCTGTGAAATGGTTCATGATAATCGTGTTGGCGCTTTTCATCGGGGGATGCAGCGGTGGGGGAGGAGATGCCGGCATTGAAAGTGTCGACGGAAAGGCTGTCGACTTTCGCCCGAACAGCGTCGTCTGTCCGCAGTGTCACATGGATGTCAAGTCTCTGACCGACAGTGCCGAACTGATTCGCGACGGCAAAGTGACGGTATTCGACGATCCGGGGTGTATGGTGCTCTGGATGGATGCCCACCATATCGATCCAA
>NZ_JAOZPV010000101.1 GCF_029932565.1 Hydrogenimonas sp. | reverse complement strand
AAACTAAAAGTTGACGTGAATCGCTTCGCGAACAATTTTTAGTTTTTAGTTTTTAGTTTTTCACTAAACTTTCAGGACTTCCTGCTCCTTCGCCTTGACCAGCTCGTCGACCTTTTTGATATATTCATCAGTGATTTTCTGGACCTGGTCGAGTCCCTTTTTCTCTTCATCTTCGGTGATCACCTTCTCTTTGGCCAGTTTTTTGACTTTGTCGTTGGCGTCTCGGCGGATGTTGCGGATGGCGATTTTGGCCTTTTCGCCCATCGCTTTGGCCTGTTTGGCGCTCTCCTGGCGCTGTTCCACCGTCATCGGCGGGAAGAAGAGTTTGATCGTTTCACCGTCGTTGTTGGGATTGACGCCGATATTGGCCTGCTGGATGGCATGTTCGATTTCTGGAAGCAGATTTTTTTCCCACGGACTGATCGTAATGGTCTGTGCATCGGTAGCGATGACGCTTCCGACCTGGTTCAAGGGTGTCGGTGTGCCGTAGTAGTCGACTTTGATGTTGTCGACGATATGGGTCGACACCCGACCTGTGCGGATCGTGCTGAAATCTTTTTTCAGGACGTCAAGGCTTTTGTCCATATGCTCCCTGGCATAGTCGTAGACTTCGTTCAGTTCTTCCATAATCTTTGCTCCTTCACGGTTTGACGAGAATTTTTGTCGATATTCTATCGTTTTCAAGCTTTAAAATGAGACGGCTGCGACGATTTTTCAGCGGTTTGTCGAGCAACGTATCCACCCGTCCGTCCTTCAGATCGACCCATTGCCATCCATAGCCGGTCAGATAGAGCTGTCCGCGCTTTGCCGTACTGTTCGTTTCCACCGTCACCCTTTTGACGATACCTTTTTCCGGCCAGGCACGCGGTTCGATCCAATGGGCAGGCAGGAATCCGATCGTGAGTTTGCTTCGGAGTTCGGTGTCGCCTGTCAGTGCGATACGGTCGATATCGTAAATGTCGGAAGCGTTCGAAACGGCACCGACATTCTGGTTGCAGATGGCGTCGAATCCGAATTCCTCGGCAATGCCTTTGACGCGCGCGTCATATTCCCCGTAAGGGTAGGCGAAATAGCGGGGCCGCATTTTGGTTCGCTTTACCATCAGTGCCAGACCGGTTTCGAAATCTTTTCGCAGGTATCCATCGTTTTTGGAGACCATATGCGGATGGGTGTGGGAATGGAATCCGAGTTCACCATATTGTTTGGCCTCATTGACCTGGTCCCATGTCATAAAATCGCCGTACCCCTCTTCGGTCGCTTTCGTATAGACAAAAAGGGTGAACGGATAGCCATAAGCCTTGAAAACCGGAAGACCGTTGGTGAAGAAACTTCTGTAACTGTCGTCGATTGTCAGCACGACCCATTTGTCGTCGATTTTTTTACCGGATTTCAGCGCGTCGACGAGTTTCGAAAGCGGAATCACTTCGTAGCCGTGCTTCCTGAAATAGTCGAACTGTTTTTTAAGTGTGTCGATCGAGGTATTGGTGGAGGCGTGTCGTGCATCGCCAAAGCGGTGGTAGACGAAAATGTGCGCATCGGCCAGGAGACTCGATGCAATGAGCCAGAGGCCGATGAGATAACGCATGAGAAGGGGGTTTGTTATTCAGCCGGTTCTGCAGGGGCCGAAGGAGCAGCCGGTGCGGCCGGAGTTTCGGGAACAGCAGGTGGGGTCGGCATGCTCTGTTCCGTTTTGATCTCGTCGACGACCGATTTGTTGTAGGTCTTGTTGTAGAGGTAACCGAGTGCGATGGTGTTGAATACGAAAATCAGGCCGACGGTGAATGTCGCCTTGACCAGGAAACCGGCCGGTCCTTTTGCGCCAAAAACCGATTCGTTTGAGCCACTGTAGGCGCCGAGGCCGATCGATGAGCTTTTCTGAAGTAGTACGAGTATTGTCAGGATAACCGCCAGAACGATCTGGGCGACAAAAAGGATAGTAATCATTGTTGAAAAAGCCTTTGGTTATAATTAGCGCGCTATTATATCTAAAACATGTCTGAAAAGTAAATATGATGCATCATGCACAATTTCGGCGTCATGCGCACAGTTACGACCGATACAGTCTCATACAGGAGCGTGTCGCCTCTGCGCTGGTTTCGAAAATCAACGGTCCGTTCGATTCCATTGTTGACCTGGGATGCGGAAGTGGCGGCTTTCTCAAGTCATATGAACGATCGTTCATAGCATATTATGCCATCGATATCGCACCGGAGATGCTGACCCTGCATCCGGACGATGAGCGGGTCGTCAAAATGGTTGGCGACTTTAATGATGCGTCACTTTTCGAAACGCTTCAGGGGCTCGATTTCGATCTGCTTGTCTCGTCGTCGGCGCTGCAATGGAGCAAAAATCTCGACTGGACGCTGGAGCGGATGGCCGGTCTCGGCCGTCCTGTGGCCATGACGATTTTCACGTCGGAAACTTTTGCGGCGATACGCAACATCACCGGCACGCCCTCTCCCATTCGATCCAGAGAGGAAACGATCGAAACGATTGGAAAGCATTTCGATGCCGAGATAGATGTTTTGACATACAGACTCTATTTCCGTAATCCGCTGTCGATGCTCCGTTACATCAAGCACAGCGGCGTGAGCGGAGGCAGGCAGGTGCTCGGTTACAAAGAGACAAAAAAGATACTCTCCGACTATCCCCATGCCTATCTGGAGTTTGAGGTGGTTCGGGCCCTCTCGAAAAAGATTTGCAATAAATAATTGTTTACATTAATTAATAATATATCCTTTAAATGGTAAAATCCCCGAAATATTTTGAACGGCTGGGCTGGCATGCAGTGGAAAATTGATCTTGAAAAAGTGGTGCGCATCAACTCCTATACGCAGAACAAGCGGGGAGTCGATGCAGTCGGCGAAGTGTTTGCGGCATGGCTGGAAGCATTGGGGTATCGGACCGACAGACATCGGCGTGAATTGATCGGCGACCATCTTCATTTTGTCTCTCCGAAATCGGAACGACGTGAAAAAATTCTTCTTCTCGGGCATCTTGACACGGTATTTCCCGCGGGTGTTTTTGACGAGTGGAGGGAAGACGACGAATGGGTCTACGGTCCGGGTGTTTGCGATATGAAAGGTGGCAATGTCGTGGCGCTTGAAGCGTTGCGGGCGATATATGACAGATATGGAAAAATCGAGGACATCGACGTGCTTTTCGTCAGTGACGAAGAGACAGGCAGCGACGATTCGAAGATACTGAGTGCTGAACTGGCAAAGCAGTATGACAAGTGTTTCGTATTTGAGGCGGCGGGACCCGATATGGAGGTCGTCGTCGGACGCAAAGGGATCGGAACTTTCGAAATTACGATCGAAGGGATCGCCGCCCATGCCGGGACCAGTTATGCCAAGGGTGCGGACGCGAATCTCGAAGCGGCGATGAAACTGCAGAAACTGGTGGCGATGACCGACCTGGGAAAAGGCTCGACCGTCAATGTCGGGAAGATCGAAGGGGGTATCGGCGCCAATACGATCAGCCCGCAGGCGAAACTCCTGCTTGAACTGCGCTATGCCGACCACAGAGAGAAAGAGCGGCTGATGGCCGGACTCGACGAAGCCGTGCGGATGTCGTATGTGGATGGCACGAAGGCGATGCTGGGTGGTTCGATCCAGCGTGATGTCATGGAGCCCAATGCGTGGCAGACGACGCTGATCGATGCAATGGAGCGTATCTCGGGACAGCGGCTTTTGACCGAAAAACGCGGCGGCGTGAGCGATGCGAACATCATCGCATCATCGGGTGTCGTGACGCTCGACGGGCTGGGCCCCTACGGCGATGGCGACCACACACCGAAAGAGCGGGCACTGAAAAAGAGTTTCGACGAACGGATCGACCTGATGACGAAAGTGCTGCTGCATCATCAGGAGCATGGAGTTATAGAGTAGGCGATTTTCCGCTTCACGGTGGTCATTGCGCTTCGTTGTCATTCGGGGCTTTGCTCTGTTAAATGACCGAAAACAACCGAAAGGAAACAACATATGAGCACTAGACGGGTCGGTATCTGGATGTACCAAAACGGCGGCGGCGATGCGATCGAGCGGAAAATCGTGGCGAAGCTGAAGGAGCGGGGAATCGAGAGCGTGACGGGGCTCAACCTGCGTCACGCCTGGGTCGAAAACGGCAAGACCCACTGCAACGGCACGGTGATGGAGGAGCTGGACGCCTTTTTCAGCTACAACGCCGGGGAGCAGACGCAGTATCAGATGTTTCTTTACGAAGCGATCGACCACATCGTTCCCTGTCTCAACAACTACCGCTCCTTCGCACTGACCGAGGACAAGTTCCAGACATCCCATCTGCTGCGCAACCACGGCGTACCCACCGCCGACTTCCGCCTCTGCCATCGTGACGACGGCGACCGGCTGCGAAAGTTCATGCAGGAGTGGCAGCAGATGGTCTACAAGCCTACCGACGGCTGGGGCGGCGTGGGGCTGACGAAGATCGACAGCAAGGAGACACTCGACATGCTGATGCCCTTTCTGAACCAGATGGACCTCCGCTTCTTCTATGTCGAAAAGTTCATCGACTACGACCGCACCGACTATCGCGTCGATATCGTCGACGGTGAATACATCGGCTGTTACGGACGCAAAGCGGGGGGCGACGACTGGCGCACCAACGTCACGAGCGGCGGAAGCGTCTTTCTGCGCGAACCGGACGACGCCGTGATCGATCTGGCGATCCGGGCCGCGGAAGTGACGGGCCTGGAGATCGCCGGTGTCGACATCATCTACGACCGCAATAAGGAGGAGTACATCGTGCTCGAAGTGAATGGCATTCCCGCATTCGCAACGCCGGAGCAGGAGAAGATGGGCCTCGACTTCAACGACAAAAAGATCGAGAAGATCGTCGATTTGATTGAACGTAAAACCAAAAAATAACACCCCGAAATTTTCATTTAAAGGATAAGGACTCATGGCCAAAAAGAAAAAGCTTCCGAAACTGGGACTTCTCTACCTCGATTACGTACTTCGTTTCTTCGACCGCTCCAACTTCAAAGGGTGGCCCGACAAGATCGAAACCGTCGTCTACCACTGGGGCAACGACAAGGAGC
>NZ_JAOZPV010000031.1 GCF_029932565.1 Hydrogenimonas sp. | reverse complement strand
CACAGTCTCACATTTTCTATCCCACTTTCACCAGTTCCAGACTGTCGAGAAAATAGATATAGGCATCGATCCGCTGTTTTTCCGGCATCAGCGCCTGCAACGCCTCTTTGTAACGCTGAAGCTGCTCTTTGTAATTCTGGATATCGTGCGGCGTCACCGTTTTGTAGTCGATAATCACGCCCTTTTCCCCTTTGTCGACGAAAAGATCCACAACCCCCTCTTTCCCTTTGAAAACATAGGGCAATTCATGCACCTCTGTGCCCTCGGTCAGTTTCCGGTATTCGGCATTGTTTCGTCCCGCTTCGGCGAGACGCCGGGCCTTCTGAATGTCACACAGGCCGCCATACCGGTTCAGGAAGGCATCGAAATCCTTCATTTCGAGCAGATAGTGCACCCCCTGACCCAGATAGATCGCCTCGAAATCGTTCGCCTGGTAGCGCTCCGAATCGGACTCGACTCTCTGGCGGCCATAATCTCTGATATGGAGCGATAGCGGATGGTGGATGGTGGATGGTGGATGGTGGATGTTTTCGACTTCGAGGGTTCCTATGCTCTGCGGTTCGAGATTGAGGAAATCAAACAGACTGCCCTTTTCCTTTTTGATAACGAAGAGCGAACGTTTGGCACGGGTGAAGGCGACATATATTTTGTTCATTCTGTCTTCGTGGGCGAGTCTCTTCTCCCGCTCGAATGCTTCGGCATAGTCGGGATCGACCGCTTCACGTTTTTTGAACTTCATCCGCACAGATTTCAGTTCAATGCCTTCGTAGTCGAAAATAACCGGCGACGTGTCCCGGGCCGCCCCTCCCAGACGGTCCAGAACGATCAGATGTTCGAACTCCAGTCCTTTCGATTTGTGAATCGTCAGGACATGGATGCCGGTTACCTCCTTCGGAGGCAGCTCCTCTTCATAGCGCTTGATCTCATGGATAAACTCCACCAGATCGTGAAGCGGTATCGCAAACTCCAGAAGTTTCATGGCCGCTTCGTCGAAAAGAGCGTACCGCTCCATGATCGCCTTGATCATCGTTGCCGGACGTCCCATCGGAATGTCGGGAGAGAAGTCCGGATCGTAGGGGCGGCCGATCAGTGTCTGAAAATTGAGTCGATGCAGCGAACCATCTTTCCCTTTCGATTCCGTATAGATCAGATGCATCAGTTCAATCATCGCTTTGGCCGATGGCTGTTCGGAGACTTTGGCCCGTTTGTGCGTGGCGATCTCTTTACCGAAATCGGTTTTTACGCGTTCGCCGACCTGCAGTATCTCCTTGTTGTCGTGAACCAGTATCGCGATGGCCTCATCCCGTACACCCGCATCGAAAAGCCGCCGAAGGGCATCGGCCATCTCGTCGAGCGGCTCGCCCTCTTTCACTTCGACGTAACCGCCCGGTTGATTCGCTTTCTGCGGAGGGATGACATAGGGAAAGTGGCGGTTGACGAAATCGACGATCACCTTTTTCGTACGGTAGTTCGTATCGAGATAGTCGGTTTTGATGCCGAACTTTTTCGCCACATAGTCGAAAAGGGCTTTCTGCCCGCCGCGAAACCGATAGATCGACTGTTTCGTATCCCCGACATAGAAAAAGGTCCGTTCACTTTCACTCGCGACAATCTCTTCGATAATCGGTTCGAAGATTTTATACTGTGTCACCGACGTATCCTGAAACTCATCGAAAAGGATATGGGCGATGCGGCTGTCGAGACGGAAATAGAGAAATTCGGTGAACTCTTTCTCACGCAGCAGTTCATACACCAAATGTTCGATATCTTTGAAATAGAGCTGTCCCGACCGTCTGATATGCTCCTTTTTCGTATCCTTGTAGAGATTGTAGAGGCTGAAAATTCTGGCGAGGAAAAACTGCTCTTTGGCCCGGTAGTAGCGTGCCACTTCCCGGTAGAGGCTGTGAAGCCACTCGTCCATCTGCGGGACGTAGGCACGGGAAAAGGTCCGGTAATCGAGTGTCTCACGCCCGAACCAGCTCTTTTCGATCACCTCCTGGAGCGTCGTGTAGTCGACGGCTTTTTTGGCCGTGTTGCTGAAATTGCCGTTTTGCACATACTCTTTGAGCTTCCATGCCCATTGCATCGCCCCAGCGTCGCTGTAAGGCTCCACGGTCGTCTCCAGTGGAGGCAGCTCTTTCTCCTTCTCATAGAGGAGTTCGAAAAAGTCGCTGATACTCTGCTGTTTCTGCGCTTCGAAACGGGCGAAATCGATCAGGCCTCTGTAATGCTTCTCATCCAGATTTTGCAGGAACTGCCTGAAAAACTCCTCTTTCGGTATCGCCGCGATTTCGAAATCGCTCTGCACACCGACATACCAGCAAAACTTCCGAAGAACCTGGTGGACAAACTTGTCGATCGTCATGACCTTCAGATCGCCGGTCAGAAACTTTCGCAATATCTCCGGCCGTTTCGCTTCGATCTTCTCCCTCTCGATACCGCTCATATCGGAAATCACCGATACCATCTCGGGAGAGAGCGACTCGAGCGAAGCGATGAGACGCTCACGCATCTCTCCCGCCGCTTTGTTCGTGAAGGTTATCGCCAAAATTTCGGAAGGTGCCGCACCGCGAAAAAGAAGAGCGAGATAGCGGGCTACGAGCGCGAAGGTTTTTCCGCTCCCCGCACTCGCACTCAATGCCAAAAGACGTTCCATCCCGATTCCTAGCCGATTTTGGATTTGATCTCTTTGATCAACTCTTTCTGCCGTTTGTAGATATAGTCGAACATATAGCTTTCACTCACATCGTCGGGTTCGAGGATGAGTACGACTTTGTGAACTCCGTTTTCATTGCGGTTGAAAAGAATATGTGCCCCGACAACTATGTTGACGAATCCTTCCTCGTTCTCCCACGGAAGCCGAAACGACACATTGACCCGTTTCTCTTTGAGTTCGTTTTCGGCAAACTTGTCCGAATTGAAATAGACGGCGATCGAATTGATCGAGATATCGTTGATGAAGCCGGTGTAGTGGCTTCGTCCCAGTTTGATCAATATAGGAAGGCGCGATGTCACATTGACCCGTGTATGCTTGCGGTTGTTGATCGAGGAGTGCATCATTTTCGGTTTTTTCAATATCGCCAACGGACGCTGCGCGTCGGTAAAATGGACCTCCGCCTCGATGTCTCCTGGCAGATGGGGAGATTGAAGAACCACCCTCTTTTCGATATCCATCACAAATTTCTGAATTTTTTCGGCTTTGACGATGATTCTCTCCTCTTCCATCTTCAGAATCTTCGTCGGTGTGGAGATGGGCAGACCCTTGTAGATATTGAGCAGCTTGATGGGAAGCCGGTTCGCCATGATATTGGTAAAAAACTGCTGCAGAAGCTGTTCTTCATCGGGCGACTCGTGATTGGTGCCCGTTTTGTAGAGAGAAAAACCGCGGGTATCGGAAACCGAGAGTGTACCCTCGTACGCATTTTCTATCAGACCGATCAGCGCATTCAGATCCTCGTCACGCACATCGATCAGAATGAATTCCGCCGAAAGAGTGATATTCTGCCCGAATTCCAGGAGCTTCAATTCGGCGATGAACGTGTCGAGCAGCTCCTGCAGCTCCTTTGACGGACGCTTTTCGAAAATGGCCACGGGCATGTCTTTGTGCCAGATACCGAAACAGTCGACCGGTGCAAAATGGGTCGTCAACGCCGTACCGAACTCCTTCAGGACGGTATGGGCCGTCATCCAGCCGAAGCTGTCGATGATGGTTTCAAAGTTGCTCAGCCGCACCAGCATGACAGCCAGCGGATCCTCCATATCGAAACGCTGCGCCATCCTGTCTTTGAGCGCATCGATGAACTCGATCCGCGACACATATTGCCGCTGTTCCATATCGAGGTCGGAAGGGAGCTTCAGAAAGGTGAAGAGCCGCTCTTTGTCGCTGTGTCCCGAACACGTTACAAGCAGTTTGTCATCCCGGAAGGGAAGCACCGTCACAGCCCCCTCTTCGCAGGAGACCCTCTCCAGTGCAAGGGACTCGAGAAGCTCTTCTTCAAACATTTTGGCATCGGCAACATCGAAAACACGCTTTGCCGACTCGTTGATAAAAAGAACCTGCCCTCTTCCCCCCATTACGATTTCGGGGGGTGCCATATCGACGATTTTTTGCAACTGCGCGATGCGTGTCTGCTCCTGCAGCCTTTCCAGAAGCGACGGCAATCCTGCAACGATCGACTTCATCGCATCCTCATGGGAATGCGGCGTGGGATAGACCCCGAATGCATGGTGTTCTATTGCAAAATCTTTCGCACTCTCCTCATCCTCTTCACCGGCAAAAACCAGCAGTTGCCAGTAACCGAGACTTTGCAGCCGTTTCATGATACGGTCAAGCTGATCGGCGTATACGGTTTCCCCGCTGTATTGAAGCATGACCAGATGGGGCGGCTGTGTGAAATCGTATCGCTCGACTTCGTCATAGCTGCAATGCGTACAATGATCGCCGAATTCCTTGCACCAGTCGAAGGATTTCTCCTGCTCTGCCGCGATGGCAAGCGCCCTGAAGAGTTTGAAACGTTTGAGAAACAGCTCGTTATGCATCGATCATCTTCATATATTTTTTCATAGATTATAGCGAATTACGGCCACACGCAACGTTAAAATCGCAATAGCGGCACATTTTCGGATCGTCCGTCTTCGGAAACGACACACTGCTTTCGCGGTTCAGATCCCGCAGTATCGCGTCGAAACGGCCCAGATTCTCTTCGATATCGACAACCTCCACCCGGACATCGTACAGGTTGAAATAGAGTGTCTCGATGCGGTGATTCGGATAGCGCGATACCGCCCACAGATAGTAGAAGAGAAGCTGGAAATCGTTTTCATCGTCGAGTGTCGTTTTGATATATTTCGAGGTTTTGTAATCGATGAGCCTGACAGTGGATGCCGTCAGATCGACACGGTCGATTCGGCTGACGAGTCTGTAACCGTTGTGCTCCACTTCACACCACGCTTCCAGAACAGGCTGCTCCGACCCGACCAGCCGGGTAAAATCGTCGTCACAGAAGCGCTGCAGGCGCTCTTCCCATGTCAAAGCGAGCTCGAACCGCTGCATCGTATCCTGTGTATTGCGGTAGAGATGGTCGATAAGAAAGCCGAAATAGTCCTTCGATGAAACGAAAGTCGTTTTGTTTTTGGCAGCCGCTTCGAGCGCATCGTGGATCAATGTCCCGATCGCCTTCTGCTCATCCCGCTCTTTTCCGATCTTCTCGACATACCGGTAATAGAACCGCAGCGGGCAGACAAGCCAGTCTTTCAGTTTCGTCGGCGACAGATCGGGATATGCGACAAAGGGATTCTCGCCGTCGACGGTTTCGCTGTATCGGTGCAGACGCGGGTGATCGGGCGAGATGATGGACCGGTACAGATCGCCGGCCAATTCCGCCTCGGGCAAACGCAACTCCATCAGGAACCTGCTCGGCATCATCTCCTCGTTCTTGAGATAACTGATGGCGATGCGGTCGCTGTTCTGCAGCAGTCTGTAGTAGTAGTTCTTCTGCAGATTCTCTTTGTCTCTGCGTGTCGGCATGCCGGCATGACGCCGGACCAGACTGTTGAGGAAAAGATCCTTTTCTCCCACTTTCGGAACAACCTCTTCGTTGAAATCGACGATCACCACACCATCGAAATGTTTGCCGCGGCTCTCCAGCAGCCCCATGACGGTGATCTTCCCGCCGCCCACGTCGTCGATGCTGAGCGGTTCGAGCCGCTGCAGCCATGTATGGAGCATCTGAAGAGGCGACGCATGGGAAAGCAGTGGAGCGAACTGCCGGAAGCCATACATCGCTTCGTCGATCGTTTTGAGTTCTTTCGGTCCGGTCGGCAGATTTTCGAGAAATACAACGAATGAGGCAAAATCGTTCACCGCCGAAAAGGCTTCATGGATACCACTCCCTTCGATTTTCTCTTTCGCACTTTCACTCCGATCGCTCAATGCATCGTAGAGGTCGGACAACTGTCGGTAATATCGGCTCTGGACAAAGGGGGTACCCATCGCGTAGTTGAAGTTCTGAAGCGGGTCGAACAGTTTCAGATACTCCGCAAACTCCTCATCCGGCAACACAACGGCGATATTGTCGGGATCCGCCCCCGATTCGACAAACGCATCCACCTGTTTAAGCACGAAAGCGACCTGGTCGATCCTCTCATCGAAGGCTGCCACTTCGACAGTCTCGGGACGCACCTTCGGGAGTACCTCTTCATCCACACACTCCCTCCCCTTCCAGCGCAGCGTATAGTGCCGATCCATTGTCAGGGGTTGGGAAATGCCGAGACGTTCGACCAGTTTTTCGTTGAACGGTGTCGTCACGAAATGGATATAGAGCGGATCACCGATCCTGTCGAGCAGATCGGTCTCGAATCGGCTCAGATATCCATCCACATGCATGTCGATTCGCTCGAACCCCTTCAGAAAATTTTCGTTGATACGATACTCTTCGATCGTTATTCTGTCAACGAGATTTTCATCTTCCAGGAGGTTTTTGTAGCGTTCGAAAATGGCTTCGAGAATCGTCAGGTGATCCTCGTAATCGGCATAGAGATCGACCTCTTTGAGTCGTTCTATCGTTACCTGTTCGGCATGAAGCTCCTCAAAAAAACGGAAGACGAATTCCGAATTTCTGACAAAACTCAGAAAATTTCTCTCGAAGCCGAGTTTTGAAATGTCGAGCTTTTCGATAGCCCGGTAGAGATAGAGCACACGGCTCGCCTCATCGACGAACACACGCCCCGGTACCACGATCACCCGGCGAAGAAACTCCTCCATCGTGTAGAGTTTCGGCAGAATGGTATTGTCGTGTGCCGCGATGTAGTCACGAATCTGGCGGTGGGTCGAAAAGACGACGCACTCCATCAGCCAACCCTTTCGAAGAGACCGGATTCGCGGTTTTTACGTATCTTATCGTAGGGCAGCACCAGCCCATGCATCGCAATGTAGACTCCCGGTGCCAGAAACGGCACTGCCGTCACAGCCGACGCCAGATTGGCCGTCGCTTCCACCGGATCGATAGAAAAGGGCATCATCGCCCCGGTCAGCACGACCCGTCTGCCCTCTCCCGTTCCCAGCCGACGCGCCAGGGCTGCCGCGCTTTTATCCATCGTATCGGTGCCGTGGACAACCACGATCTCCCGCTCCTCCAGATTCGCCACGATTTCACAGAGCAGATCACGGTCTGCATTGTCCATATCGAGACTGTCTTTGTAGAGCGTACCGCTGATGGTGATCTCGCAGCCATGACGCATCGAGGCCAGCGCCTCTTCCACCGCTCTGTCGTCGGCCGGTACGAAAAGCTCCCCCTTTACGGGATCGTACCGTTTGTTGAATGTTCCGCCTGTATTGATGATCCGCACGATACCTCTTTTTTAACGACAATTATACCACCCTGCTCCATCTTCAGACATGTGGGAAGATCGGCGATGGAATCGATGACGAAGCCGGGTTCTATGCCGCGCTGCAGATCCTCCGGACGAAATTTTCCGGTTCGCACGAAACAGGTCTGCATACCTGCCTTTTGGGCCCCGAGTATATCACTCTCAATATCGTCGCCGACCATCATCACATGCGCCGGATCGACCCCCATCGACACCGCGGCGGCGTGGAAAAATGTCTTCGCCGGCTTGCCGATGATCTGCGCTTTTTTGCCCGAGGCGTACTCCAGAAGTGTCACGAAGCCGCCCGCATCCAGACTCAGCATTCCGTCACTGTCTTTGAAATAACGGTTTTTCGCGATGGCTACCAACTCGGCACCCTCCATCAGATGGCGAAAGGCGGTATTCAGTTTCTCATAGGTGAAATCGGTATAGGCATCGGCGACAAAGACATAATCGGGGTTCTCCGACGTATAGTCCGAAAACTCTCCCTCGACATTGTGAAAGAGAAGAAAATATCCTCTGGCATCCCTCTCATCCAGAAAGCGTTTCGTCGCGTCGAGTGCCGTAAAAATCGCCTTCTCGTCGATATCGAACCCCATCTTTCGAAGTTTTTCACAGACTTGTCGCCCCGTCTTCCGCGTCGTGTTGGTGATGAATCGGACAGGATACCGTTTTTTCAATACTTCGACCGCCTCGAGAGCCCCCTCCACCATATTATCCCCTTCATAGAGAACACCGGAAAGATCCAGAAGGAGCGCCTGGATTCCGTTCATGGCAACCTCCTTGCTTCTCATTACTTTTTATTATATCATATTGTATCGCCGCATCGGCCTAACGGAAATATAAGTTGGACTGTTTTATGATGGATTTAACAGGAGTCCATCTGGAGTATCCCATCGACACAAGGAGCGGTTATGGATCTGAAAGAGATGATCAAAAAAGAGGTCGACATCCTCGTTGACCGGATTGTTCAGATTCGCCACGAAATCCATCAGAATCCCGAACTTTCCGGCGAGGAGATGGAGACCAATCTGCTGATCCGCTCCATTCTGGAAGCGGAGGGAATACCTTTTAAAACGTTCGAGGGCCATTACGGTCTGGTCGCCGACATCGTCAAAGACCCCTCACTGCCCACTGTCGCGATACGCGGCGACATGGACGCGCTGCCGATGCCGGAAAACAGCGGCAAATCCTACTCATCGAGGAAAGAGGGGATTATGCACGCCTGCGGTCACGATGCCCATACTGCCGTCGCACTCGGATGTGCCCTGGCGCTCAATCGTGTCAAGGAGCACCTTCCCGGCAACGTCCGGATCATCTTTCAGCCGTCGGAAGAGGTACTCGACGGCGGCAGCAACCAGATGATCGAAGATGGTGCACTCGATGGAGTCTCCGCCATTTTCGGACTGCATGTCTATCCCTATCTTCGGACAGGCCAGATCGGATACAAATATGGTGTCATGATGGCATCGGCCGATACCTTTCATTTCGATATCTATGGGAAAACGGCGCATGGAGCCAGACCCCATGAAGGCATCGATGCCGTTTTGGTGACAGCCATGGTGATCAACTCGCTCAACCATATCGTCAGCCGCCGGATCGACCCCCTGCACCCCGCTGTCATTTCGATGGGCAGGATCGATGGGGGCAAGGCGCCCAATATCATCTGCGACTTCGTCACGGTGGCCGGGACCGTTCGGACCGTCAACGAATCGGTACGCAAAAAGATACCGGAGATGATGGAGACGACGATAAAAGGGATCTGTGATGCGATGGATGCCAAATACCATTTCAACTACCAGTTCGGACCGCCGGAACTGACCAACAACGACCGAATGGTCGAGATAGTCAAACGTGCCGCCGAAGAGGTGCTGGGCAAAGGGGGTTTGATCGATCTCGTCGATCCGGTGATGGGGGGAGAGGATTTCTCCCGCTATCTGCAGATCGTTCCGGGCGCTTTCTTCCGCCTCGGTGTCTGCAACGAGGAGAAGGGAACGTGTGTGCCCCAGCACAACACCCGGTTCGACGTCGATGACGATGCACTCGTCATCGGTATGAAAATCCTGAGTTTGAGTGCCGTCAACGCATTGAAGGAGCATACCGGCTGATGCAGCACAATATTACATTGAGCATTCCAAACAGTGTCAAATATCTTCCGATCGCGATGCACGTAATCAAGGAGTCGGCCCAGATTGCGGAAATCCATCCGGGGGATATCGTCGATATTGTCACGGCGAGCAGGGAACTGCTCTTCAACGCCATCCGTCATGCCTATCCCAAAAACATGCACGGCATGATCGATGTCGATATCATGTTTCATCCCCACGGCATCCAGATCAGTGTCCATGACATGGGGCTGCCATTCGATTTCGACAGCTACATGGCATCCGAACGTCAAGGGGGGCTCAAACGGATTGCCGAATATGTCGACGAACTTCGCTTTACGAATCTCGGGAGAAAAGGAAAATCGTTCACGATTTTCAAATCACACCCGATGGATTTCGACGATGTGGTCTTCCAACCCTACTCCGACCTCGAAGATGAATCGCCCGCGTCGCTCAAGCCTGCGTCGATTCAGATTCGGGATTACGAATGCGGCGACGAAGAGGCGATCAGCCGCCTCATCTACAACAACTATACCTACAGTTACTACAAATCGCTCTTCTACTATCCAAAAAAGATCCGGGATCTCAACGAACATGGCGAAATCGCATCCGTCGTGGCGGAAACCCGCGAAAGGAAAATCGTCGGACATTTCGCCCTGATCATGATTCCCGAAGCCAACATCGCCGAAATCGGTGTGGCGGTCGTCCATCCCGATTACAAAGGCAAAGGGATCATGAATGCGATGCTGGACAGAATCCAGCATCGCGCCAAAGAGTTGAAACTCGACGCGATTTTCGGAGAGGCCCTGATGCTCCATCCGTTCAGCCAACGTGCCAACCTGAAGCATGGTTTCGGCGAAAGCGCCCTGCTGCTGGGTGTCGTCCCCAATACGGTTTCTCTGACCGATCCCAATGCCGTCCGTACCGAAAAACGCGCCGCGGTGCTCATCGGTTTCAAGATTCTCAGCGGCGTCAGCTCCCGCAGAATTTTCATGCCGCAGGTCTATAGGGAACTGATCGAGAAAATCTATGCCAACAACCATCTGGAAATCGAACTCGCCCGGACGGAAAAACCGAAGAACGATACCCGGATCACCTACGAATTGAGCCGCTATACGCAGAGCGGTACGCTCGTCATCGACTGGATTTCGGACGATTTCGATCATATGATCCGCCATTACCTCCATATACTCTACAAAAAACATGTCGAAATGATCTTTGCAGATATCAATCTGATGAAGTGCGGCTGCATCGACGAAGCGATGCGGGTACTGCTGGAGGAGGGGTTCGTGTTCAGTGGAGTGCTTTTCTATCGGAAAGGCGAAGACGACTATGTGCGGCTGCAGATGCCGAACAGCGACAATGTGGAGACGAAACGGATCGTCTGCCACACAGAGTTCTGCAGGAATCTGCTTCAGAAAATCAGCGCGGAGCTCGATGCTTTTTAAATTTGTCGATCGCCAGCGTCAAATCGCTCATGTAATCGTCCGGATCCCAGTAGCCCATGGCAGGTTTGACAATGTTTTTCTCATCCGGTGTCAGGAAAAAGGTGGTTGGAACCAGCGATGAGGAAATGAAATCCGGAAAATTTCCATCTTCCCGGTAGATCAGAACAGGAACAAAATATTTGTTCACGTAGGCGACGATTTCAGGGTTTTGCAGGGTGCGGTTTTCCAGTTTTCGGCACCAGCGGCAGGTATGGGACACCAGAATGACCAGCATCGGCCTGTTCTGTTTCTGTGCCTCTTCCTTTGCGATCCGGTAGGATGGCTGCCAGATGATTTCCGCCATCAACAGGCCGCTCAACATAAAGATAAACAGTATCGATTTTTTCAACATTCAGAACCTTTCACGATGAACCATGCAATCCTTCCCTCGGCTGCATGGTATTATAGAATCTTATATAAATATTGTGGAATATTTGTGGAGTCAAAAGAACGTAATCAGCTGTTCAAAGACCCGTTTAAGCCCAGTGACCTCTTCCGGCGTCGTGCGCTCGTTGGGCGCGTGGATCGTGTCGTTTCTGACACCGAACTCGACGACGTCGACACCGAACTCGGCAAAAAATCTGGCATCGCTCGTCCCACCTGCCGTGGAGTACTTCGTATCGAGCCCTGTCACCTCCCGGATGGCCTCTGTAATCGCACCGACGATTTTGGACTCTTTGTCAGTCATGAATGGCTGCGCGGACTGTGTGATGGAAAGCAGATAGTTCATATCTTTGAAATAGCCGTCGACGAAGGTTTCAATATCCTCTTTCGTCGTTTTCGTATTGTTCCGGACATTGAACATCATCTTCAGCTTGCCCGGCGTAACGTTGGTCACCTCCATACCGGCCCGGATGTCGGTGATGACGAACTTGCTGGGTGCGAAGAACGCATCTCCCTCATCCAGATCGACACCGGCGATATGGGGCAGCACCTGAGCCACCTTGTGGATGGGGTTGACCGCTTTTTCCGGGTAGGCGGCATGCCCCTGCCGGCCAATCTTTTCGATAATGCCGTTGATCGATCCTCTTCGGCCGATCTTGATGGCATCTCCGAACCTCTCTTCGCATGTCGGTTCGGCCACCACGGCGTAATCGGGCAGAAAGTTTTTCTCTTTCAGATATTTCAACACTTCGATCGTGCCGTGCTTCGCCTCACCCTCTTCGTCGCTCGTCAACAGAATCGAAAGCGTCCCGTTGAATGTTGTAGTCTCCCGGCACGCCTGTACGAAGGCCGCCACACCGCTCTTCATGTCCTGCGTGCCCCGGGCGTAGATATATCCATCTTCATATTTCGGAACGAAGGGGTCGCTGGCCCAGCCGTCACCCGGCGGTACGACATCGATATGGCCGGCGAAACAGAGATGCGGTCCGTTTCCGAATTTTTTGTATAGAAAAAGGTTTTTGACATTGACGCGGTTGATCCACTCCGCCTCGAAGTCGTCGAGATAGTCGCGTATAAATGTCAGAGCGCCATCGTCGTCCGGTGTTACCGAACGGAAAGAGAGCAGTTTGATAAACAGTTCCAGTGTATCGAGCTTGTGCACGTCTTCCCCTACTTCTCAGGGTTTTCGTAAAAAATATAGGTGGAAAAATTGCTCACTTCGAAGTAGACCTTCTTTTCCCCCTTGTCGACGGCATAGTTGAAGTTTCTGTCCAGATATCCGTATCCGAACCGATACTGTCTCGGTGTTCCATCCGTCGTTCCATGGGCCGTGGACAACTTGTCGATCTTCAAAAACCGCCCAACCAGTTTGCCGCCGCTGTAGATATCCAATACCCCATCGGTCCCCGTCCAGTTCTGGACCGCTCTGCCCAGCTGGTTCTGCGTCTCCTGGGTACATCCACCCAGCCAAAAGAGTGAACTTATAAGTATTGCAAACGGCCATATTCTCATTTAGTTTTCCTTTATTTCGGTTTTTCAACAAGAGCGATGTTGCTCAAACCATGTTTCTTCAACAGATCGAAAAGTTTGATGATCCGTCCGTATTCGACCTTCTCGTCGATCCGGATGATGACGGGAAGATCTTTGTTGCGGATGGCACCCAGTTCCATATCGAGCGAATCGAAATCGACGACCCTGTTGTTATAGGCGAGCGACTCTTTGCCCATCTCGATGATCGCCTCCTTTTTCTCGGCCACCTTCCCGCCCTCTTTTCCCTCCGGCAGATTGAGCAGCAATGCCAATTCGTCTTTCTTGAAGACGGAGGTGACCAGGAAAAAAATGAGCAGCAGGAAAACGACATCGACCAGCGGGGT
The DNA here is from genome assembly GCF_029932565.1 of Hydrogenimonas sp. Classification (GTDB taxonomy): domain Bacteria; phylum Campylobacterota; class Campylobacteria; order Campylobacterales; family Hydrogenimonadaceae; genus Hydrogenimonas. Next base: position 4,914 of record NZ_JAOZPV010000031.1, on the reverse strand, counting down.
CATGTCGAGTGTCAGAGACTCGCGTCGCCTCATTCTCTCTCTCCGTAAAACCGCAGCAGCAGCTCCGCTTCGATATTGGCTTCGATTGTATCGAGATAGGCGATAAGATAGTTGTATCCGATTGTGTGGATGATCGCCACGATCAGACCGCCAACCGTGGTCACGAGTGCCATGGATATTCCGTTGGCAAAGACGGAAGGGTCTCCCATCCCGATTTTGGCGATCGCCTCGAACGCCATCAATACGCCGACCACCGTGCCGAGCAGACCGAAAAGCGTGGCAGTGGTTGCAATGATCTTGATAGTGGGCATCCCGCTCTCGAGCCGTTTCAGCCTGCTCTGCAGCAGCTCCTTGATGATCAGCAGGAGGGTGTCTCTGTCATTGGAGCCCAGTCCGCTGAAATCTTTGACGATCTGATCGGCATGATACTTTTTGCGGCTGTTGAATCGCAGAAACTGGACCCATTTGGTCACCATCACGGCGATCCCTATCGTATTCATCACGACAAGAACTTCCATGATGATCCCGCCCGATTCGATATAGTGCATCAGACTCATGTTTCAATCCTATTTCAATGTATAGTTGATGGGTATCGTAACCCGTATCTCCGATATGTTCAACGATTCGGGGAACGGTTCGAATTTTTCGATTTTTTCGATCGTACGCCGTGCAGCCCGATTGAGTTTTTTGTAACGGCACGGTTTGACGATTTCGATACCGTAAACCGAACCGTCGTTTCGAATCACAAATTGTACCTCAACCCGGCCGGTTTGTCGAAGTTTTTTTGCCATTCTCGGATAATATTTGTTCGCTTCGATCGTCTCTCTCACTTTCTGCAGATAGAGTGCCTTCTGCCGAACCGTTTTCTCGGTATCCTCTCTGGTTACCGGAATCTCACGTTTTGGCTGCAATGTAGGGACAGGCGGCGGCGATGGCACCGGTTGCGGCTTCACCTTTGTGATCTTTTCCGGTTCCGGCTCTGTTGGTTTTGGTGGAGGAACCTGTTTCGGTTTGGGTTTCGGTTTGATGATTTTCTTCGGTTTGGGTTTCGGCTTCGGCTTTGGTTTTGTTTTGGGTTTCGGCTTCGGGGGAATTTCTGCAATCGGCTTTGGCGGTTCCGGACGCTTTTGTACCGGCTTGGGGCGGGAGATATGGACATGAACGACTCGCTCTTTCGGCGAAGGCTTGCGAGAAGGCTCTTCCAGATGGACATATAGCAAAATCAGCGACTCGGCGATGACGACCGTTATCAGAATCGAAATGAAAAGATATCGCCCCACATATTTTTCGTCAAACACACCAACCCGTCCAATTTAGATACTGGAACAGATTATAGTCAAAAGAGGTTAGGCCAACGTTAATCAGAGAGATTTTCAAACCGGGTATGGGTTGAAACCGTTCCTGTGCATGGGTGTTTTGGGACACGTTCCAATCGATTTACTTCCATTAAACATATTATATTTTGGACTTTTGTGTCGATAGTATATAATACTAATAGAGTGACAAGAGTCTATTTCAACATTTGGAACGCATGCATTCATGATCAAAAATATATCTGTACGATTTCTTATTGTTTTCATTGCCTTTTTCACGGCAGGCATTTTCCTCGTACTGACTCTCAGTAAAACCATTTCACTGAATGAACATATCGAAGCGTTTCATCATAAAGTCGCCATTCCTCTGGCAAAGTTCTCGGCAATCGTCCGGGACACGCACATCGCGACTCTCCAGGCCATCGAACCGTCGCTTTCCGGGGACTCTTCTGTTTCGACAAAAGCGGTTGAGCTTGTCGAAAACGGCAATGTTCAAGACCTTTTTGATCAGATTCTCGATTTCGACAACCACTATATGAAAGAGAAGAGCCTGGAACAGAATGTTCATGCACTCAGAAAAGAGTGGGGCCGTTATATCAAAGCCCGAAACAGCTATGTCAGAAGCGCCCGTTCCAAAATCAGGGAGTTGCTGGATATCAGAAAAGAGACTTCGGATTATATGCTCCGATACACTACGCTTCTCAGCAGCATCGAAAATCTGGAAAAAAACTACACACGCACCTATCAAGGAATTATAGAAGAAGAGAAAAAGGTTTTGAAGGATACGTTCTATGTTGCCATTATCGTTGCGGCATCGACACTGATCCTTTTGACATTCCTCCTGTTCGAAGTCAACTCCATCAACCAGAAACTCAAAAGTTTCCTCGAAGAGAAAGAGGATTTTCAGGAAAAACTCGCCGAGGCGAACAAAGAGTTGGCACGTTACTCCGAACAACTCGAAAACGAAGTGAAAAAGCGTACCGACGAAGCGATCGAGCATTTGATGAAAAACCCGCTGACGAAGCTCCCAAACCGGATCAGTTTCATGGAGAAACTCAAAAACGTACCGAAAGCTTCCGTCGCTATATTCAACATCGACCGGTTTCAGTCCTACAACGACCTCTTCGGCTCGAAAGTGGGTGACAAAATCATCCAGGATTACGCAGCCTATTTAAGGCAGACCATTCCCTATCTGTATGAAATCTACCATCTGCAGGGTGACGAATTTGCCGTCGTCGAAATGGAACAAAAGTCGGCCAATACATTCCTCGCGATGATCAGACAGGCGGCGAAACTCGCCCATGAATTCCACTTCAGCGATTCGAACGGAGATTTTATCCTTCAGATTTCGATCGGCGTCGCCATCGATCAGGAGCAGCCCCTGATCAGAGCGGACATGGCGCTCAAACATGCAAAAAATTCCAACGAAAGTCTTGTCATCTATTCCGACCAGCTGATCAAACCCCACCGCTACCTCGAAAACGTCACGATGACGAAGGAGTTGACCAGTGCCATCCGCGAAGAGCGGATCATCCCCTATTTCCAGGCAATTGCCGATACGAAAACGAAAGAGATACACAAATATGAAGTGTTGGCCCGTCTCATCGACAGCAGTGGCAAGATCGTCTCGCCGGCCCATTTCATTTCGCTCGCCAAACAGATTCGCCTCTATCCGGATATTACGAAGATCATCTTCAAAAAGGCGATGGATGCCGTCGAAGAACACGGCTTTCATCTCAGTATCAACCTGTCGGCGGACGATATCCATCATATTCCGACGCGTGACTACATCATCGACCGTCTGGCCCTCTCCAAACAGAGCAACCATATCACATTCGAGCTGCTCGAATCGGAAGAGGCACAGAACTATGAAGATATCCATATGTTTATTGAAAGGGTCAAACATTACGGTGTCGAGATCGCCATCGACGATTTCGGTTCCGGATACTCCAATTTCGCCAAAATTCTCAAACTGAAAGTGGACTACCTCAAGATCGATGGCTCTTTCATCAAAAAGATCGACAAAGATCCCGACTCGAAAGAGTTCGTCGAGATTATTCACCATCTCGCGGCCAACTACAACCTCAAAACCGTTGCCGAATTTGTTTCGACCGAGTCGGTGTACGAAACCGTGAAATCGATAGGAGTCGATTATGCCCAGGGGTACCATATCTCCAAACCCAAGCCTCTGGAATCACTTTTCGGAACCGACCATCCATCGCAATCCGAAGAGCCCCAGACAACGTTGAACAGCGAACCGACCGAAATCATCGGATAAACAAAGGGAATTTGCTACAATACACGCTCCAGATCAGGAGAGTATTCATGCACATCACATCAAACAACCACGGCGAATCGCGTTTCGCCTATTTTTTCTCTCAGCCACACCAGCTCTTTTTTCTCATGGGTGTTGTCTGGTCGGTCATCGCCATGCTCCCCTTTATGCTCGGCCACAACGAAATCCTCACTCTGAAACTCGACGGAACGGTGTTTCATGCCTATACGATGCTCTTTGTTGTTTTCAGCCACTTTTTCCATGGCTTTTTGTTGACGACTTTCCCAAGATTCTGCATGACGCAACCGGTACCGCAGCCACTCTATATTCGTCTTTTTGCACTTTATGAAGTGGGTGCGCTCCTCTTCGTTCTCGGCACTCTTTTTTTCGCACCGCTTGCCATCCTTGGCGCTCTGGCAACGTTCGCAGGCCATCTTTTTGCCGTCAGCAATTTCCGGATCATCTACAAAGTGGGCGAATCGCCGGAAAAGAGTGACCCCTTCTGGCTGCTGGTGGCACACGCATCCGGGCTGACAGCCCATCTGCTTTTCATCGCAGGCATCATGCTCGATGCCTTCGGAACAGATATCGGATGGATGCCGCTCGGTATCGGTATCGGCTTCTGGCTCTATCTCATCTTTCTGACTTTCGTCGTAGCCCAGCGGATGATTCCCTTTTTCAGCCACGTCATGGTAACCAAACCGCAGCGGTTCATCTACATTGTCTTCGCCCTTTTTTCCCTGAAAGCTCTGGCATTCGCGTTCGATATCGTCTTTCTCGATATCGTCGTCACGATCGCACTCTCAAGCTATCTCTTCAAAGAGTTTCTGAGCTGGAAACTTCCTGTTTTCACATCGCCGGCCATTCTCTGGGTCCTCCACCTGGGACTCTTCTGGCTGCCTACCGGACTGTTGATCGATGCAGTCACACGCATCGGAGAAATATGGCTGCATACCTCGTTTCTCTTTGCAGGTATGCACCTGGTCGCCATCGGCTTCGTCACCACCATTCTGATCGGCTTCGGCACACGTGTCACACTCGGCCATTCGGGGCAGGTTCCCCACGCCGACAAGATTTCCATTGGACTTTTCTGGTTGACGGAAATCGTCGTGCTGGCTCGTTTTCTCTATTCGCTCGGTATGGGGCTCGGACTCGATATCGGATGGCTCTTCGACCTCTCAGCCACCTTGTGGATACTGCTTTTCATCGCATGGGGATGGAAATTCGGACCGACACTGCTGTTTGGAAAGCGCGGCGCGTAGCGCTCGCGCAGTGTTGAGTGTTGAGTGTTGAGTGTTGAGTGTTGAGAAAGCTGACATATGTCAG
>NZ_JAOZPV010000100.1 GCF_029932565.1 Hydrogenimonas sp. | reverse complement strand
ATCTATATTTTGGATTTGGACGATATTGTTCAGAACGATTTTTGGAAAGATGATATATGCGGCTTTTTTTTCTTTTGACACTACTGCTTTTCCACGTTTCGATGGATGCCCGTGACACCTGTGCGAAGGTCACGTTGATCGGCAAGACGAAAACACACAAGCCTCTGCGACTTTGTGTCGAAGCACTCGAAAAGGGACTGCCCTACATCGAAGAGAGGGTCTACAATCCCTATGAAAAACGGGCCGATCGCTATGGAGGCGTACCTCTGGACAAATTTGTCGAAAAATTCGGCGACAGCGATGTCAAGGCATTGAAATTTACCGCCATCGACGACTACGAAACGACCATTCGGAGAGAGGATTGGGAAGCGATACGCATCATTCTCTCCACACAGATGAACGGCCACTACATTGCCTATGCCCAGAAAGGGCCTCTGCGCATTGTCTTTCCCGATTTCGACCCGGCCCAGGAGCGTTACCGCCTCAATCTTCCCAACTGGATCTGGATGATCAAAACCATCGAGTTCAAATAGCGGGGGGATCGTGAAAAAAAGTTTCATTTTCATCGTGTCGCTTCTGCTATTTGTCGCGACACTCTTTTACATCTTTTCCATCGACAAATCCCCCGAGCAGGTGGGCCGTACGGACAAGATGCTCCTGGAGACCAACAAAGTCCGCTTTCTTTTCAAGGTGGAGGTGCTTCTTCAGAAGGGATTTCTCTCCTATCTCTTCGCACTTCAGAAGAACGATGAGACGATGCTCTACGATGCGCTGGACTACCTCGAAGCCGCCCGCGGTTTTCTCAGCACCGAATATATGAATTACGACCGTCTTTCGCGAACCATCGACCCGATGATCGTCGAAATGGTCGACACCATCGAAACCAGGGGACTCGCCATCGGCCAGGAGGAGCTGCTGGAGCTTTTCCATGTTCTCAACCGGATCATCAAGCAGTGTTCCATCGCCGAAAAGAATGTCTGGATCGAGTTTCAGCAGGATCTGGTCGCTTTTCAGGCCACACAGGCACGCATCTCCAATATCTACAAACTCTTCGCCTTTGTCTTCGCCGTACTCCTGGTGGCGGCTCTGTGGCTCTACCTTCGGCAGAAGAACCTCACCAATCTACTGCATGCCAAAGAGAAAGATCTGGAAAAGATCGCCTTTTTCGACACATTGACACAGATTCCCAACCGTACCTATATCGAAAAGCTTCTGCAACGGGCCATTCAGATCGCCCGGCGGGAAAAGGGCTCCTTCTACATCGCCATCATCGACCTGGACGATTTCAAAAAGATCAACGACACCTATGGCCACAATACCGGAGACCGGGTCCTGGTGGAGAGCATCCGGCGGATCGAATCGGTACTGCGCCCCGACGACACCATCGGCCGGCTGGGCGGAGACGAGTTTCTCATCATCTTCAACGGCACTCTGGAACCTTACGACCTCAAATCGATTCTCGACCGCATCGAAAAGGTCTTCGAAAAACCGATCCATATCGACGATATCGAATACTACAGTACCGTCAGCATCGGTATCTCCAACTTTCCCCACGACGCCGAGGATTTCTCCACTCTCATCAAATACGCCGACATCGCGATGTACCAGGCGAAATCGAACGGCAAAAACCAGTATCACCTCTTCGATGCCGAACTGAGTGCATGGCTGGAAGAGGAGTATCGTCTGGAGACGGAGATACGCACGGCTATCGCAAACGGAGAATTCCGCCTCTTCTATCAGCCAAAAATCGACACCGAAAGCGGAAAAATTATCGGATGCGAAGCGCTGGTACGGTGGATGCACCCCAAAAAAGGGCTTCTCTCACCTGCCGATTTCATCCACGTCATCGAGCAGGGTTTCATGGTCAGAGAGTTCGGGGAGTGGGTGATTTCCGAAGCGGCCAGGCAGCATGCCCTCTGGCGTGCCATCGATCCCGACCTATCCATGGCGGTCAACCTCTCCGTCAGACATATCGTCTCCCATACGTTTTACGACGACATGCGGCAGCTTGTGGAGCGTCTCGACATCGATCTGAAACATTTTATTTTCGAAATCACCGAGTACGAGTTGATGAGCTATAAAAACCGTACCATCGACACCCTTCGGCGTCTCGCGGACGAAGGGTGGAAATTTCACCTGGACGATTTCGGAACGGGCTACTCTTCGATCACCTATCTCGAAAACCTTCCGATCCAGGCGGTCAAAATCGACAAAAGCTTCGTCGACAAAATCATGCCGGAAAATCGTGAAAAACTCCTCGTCGACGCCATTGTCGATCTCGCCCACGCACTGGATATCACCACCATCGCGGAGGGGGTCGAAAACGAGTACCAGTTTCGCTATCTCGAGAAACTCGGCTGCAAAGCGATACAGGGATACTACTTCAGCCGGCCTCTCGAACCGGAAGCGTTCGAAAAACTCATCGAGGAGTCACAGCCATTGCATCCGATCACGTCAATGCCGTAACGACAAGATAAGCGGAATTATCTGTTTTCGAGATAGTCGACGACTTTGCTCAGCACGCCGTGGGCGTTGTTGTAGTGTTCGATGCCGATCGATTTGACGAACTTTTTTCCATCTTTTTCGAAAACGGTGTTGTGGAAATCGATATATTTGTGCGTGCCATCTTTGCAGAGGATGTCGTTTTCGAAAGTGGTATAGCTTCCCGATCCGGCCAGGACCTCTTCGAAAACTTTTTTGATCGTCTCTTCGTATGCGGTATCGATGAAGATTTCGAACCAGTTTTTGCCAATCAACTCTGTGGGTTCGTACTGGACATTTTCCAGCGTAATATCGATATCTACGATAGTGGCCCGATCGTCCAGGATTACGAGAAGATAGGGGATCTCTTCTGGTCCAACAATCAATTTTTCGCCTTCACTGAATCTTTTTAAATTTCACATTATACAATTTAAAACGGGTTTCTTCAAATTTTTTCGTTTCCGACCCTGCATTCACGATCGGCGGGAGGTCAACCGCTTCAGCACCGAGAGAAACTCCCGTTCCGACTCTTCGAGCGACGCTTCGATCTGCCGGATTTCGTTTCGGTATTTCGGCAGGTAGTAGTTTTTCAGAGCGTTGACCCGGACGACCGTTTTTTTGAGCTCTTCGGCGAGCCGCCACACCTTGATTTCGACGGAGGAGAGTTCGAGGATGAGTTCCATCGCTTTGGAGAAAGAGACACGGGCGATATCGAGATAGAGGGTGTCGGAAGTGTACCCCAGGGGAAGCTCTTTCTCTTTTCGCCTGAAACGGACCTCCGGGACGACGATGCCGATGAAGCTTTTGGGCACCACTTCGATGGAGCCTTCCGGCCTCACCAGGCGGCTCTCCAGTTCGACCCGCTCGAAGCCGCTCTCCATGAACGCCTTGACGAGCTGGCGATAACTCTTCTGCACCAGTTCGTCGACCCGTTTGCGCTTTTCGTCGACTTCGTCGAGCAGGGTCATGATCTCGCGGAGGATAATATTGCGTTTCTGCTCGAGGATCTCCTCGCCTCCTGCCGCGACGTCGTATTCGGTCCGCAGCTCCAGCAGAGCGGTCTTACTCTTCTGCATGGCCGATATGCCTTTCGATATCTTCGGGCTTGAGACGGGTCAGCTCCTGCACCGGCAGCGTCTTCAGCAGCCGCCATCCGATCGCGAGCGTCTCCTTCAGCGGCCGGTTTTCGCTGCTATCCTGCGCCAGAAACTCCGCTTCGAACGCCCGGCCGAAGGCGAGATATTTTTTGTCGACTTCCGATATCTCCTCCTCCCCGACGATGGAGGCGAGCATCTGTGCCCGTTTGGCCTTGGCGTAGGCGGCGTAGAGCTGGTTCGCCTCGCGCTGGTGCACCTTGTCGATTCCCTTGTTCATGAGGCGTGAAAGTGAGGGCAGAACGTTGATAGGCGGGTAGAGGCCCGTCTGGTGCAGTGAGCGGTCAAGGACGATCTGTCCCTCCGTGATGTAGCCCGTCAGGTCGGGAATGGGGTGGGTGATATCGTCGTCGGGCATCGTCAGCACCGGTATCTGGGTCAAAGACCCCTCCCTTCCTTTCAGGATCCCGGCACGCTCGTAGATCGTCGCCAGGTCGCTGTACATATAGCCGGGATACCCTTTTCGGCTCGGGATCTCTTCGCGCCTGGCGGAGATCTCCCGGAGGGCGTCGCAGTAGTTGGCCATGTCGTAGAGCACGGCGACCACATGGTACCCCTTTTCGAACGCCAGGAATTCCGCCAACGTCAGAGCACATCGAGCCAGCAGCAGAGCGTTGACGCTCGGTTCGTCGGCACGGTTGATGAAGACGGCCGTGTTTTTCTGCTGGCCGCTTCCCAGAATGTTGCGGATGAAGAAATCGGCGTTTTCGTGTTTGATGCCGATGGCGGCGAAGACGACGGCGCTCTTCTCCCCTGCCGAGCCGATCTGCCGGACAATCTGCGCCACCAGTTCGTCGGTCGCCAGCCCCGACAGCGCGAAAATGGGAAGTTTCTGTCCCTGCACCAGCGTGTTGAGCCCGTCGATCGCGCTGATGCCGGTATGGACGAAAGAGCGGGGGTGCACACGCCAGGCGGGATTGTAGGCCGATCCGGTAATATCCATCCGCTTTTCCGACACGACGGGCCCCATTCCGTCGATCGGCTCCGAAAAGGCATTGAAGGCGCGTCCGAGCATCGATTCGTCGACACCCGTCATGAAGGGTTCGCCGCTGAATTTGACCCGCAGCTCCTCCACTCCCAGGTCGTAGCTGTTTCCGAGCACTTCGATGAGCGTGACCTTCTCGTCGACCGCCGCGACACGGCCGAAGAGCTCCTTCTCTCCATGCCGTACAAGCACCTTTTCGCCGTAACCGACGCCCTCCACCGTCTCGAAGAAGAGCAGGTTGCCTTTGATTCTGACCGCCCCTTTGTACTCTACGAACATCTCATTTTCCATAGGTTTCGAGCAGGGTTTCGTACCGCTGCGTCATCGTCTCGAGCAGTGTGTCGTACCGCTCAGCCTCGCTGTTGGGAATCTCGAATTTGGAACGGGCGAACTCCGAGACGACCGATTCGCTCTTGAGCACGTCGACCGGTATCTGCGCTCTGGTCTGGCACATTCGCCACAACCGATGAATCTCTCTGAGAATCTTCGCCATCTTCACCATACGTTCCGGTGTCGAATAGGCATCGATCT